>JAIQGK010000001.1:0-300000 GCA_020072645.1 Terriglobia bacterium | reverse complement strand
CAATGCCGAGAATTCCCGGCTCCAGTGAAGCACGCGACAAAAAGATTTCAATCGTTCTTCGGATGCCTCCTGCTTGCTCCAGCCGACGCAAGGCTTCCACTTCGCGACCTTCGCGTAGCGGCGCAGTGTTTCTAATCCCCAAGGAAACCCGTCGCCAGCGCGCGAACCATACCACCAACACTGCGACGAATCCGCAGGACCATGCGGCCATAAGAATCGCTGGAAGGCCCACCAACAACGTCTGGGAAGTAGCCTGCGAATTTGCTTGCTGCGCGAAGGGTTGGCTTACCTGCTCGATCACAAAAGAGAGAGATCCCTGGGTCGCCGCGGACCCGCGTGACCACGCCATGCGGCTGCCAAGGCTGGTGAGAAGAGAGAACGGCACCAGGAATTTCAACGACGCCGCCAGCCACAGCCAGTATCGTGCGCGAGCATGGTTCTTACGCAGCGCGAGGGTCAGCAATCCGGCGACGGCGGCAAACAGTGTTGATTGCCACAAATGATTGCCAATACCAGGGGACAAGGCCGTCCACAGCGAGGACAAAGTTTGGAAGATCATTTTGATTTGTCCTTTCTTTCCAGTTGCCGCAAAAGGGTCTCCGCTTCCTTCACGTCGTCCAGCGTCAGCTTGCCGGATTCAATCAGGTGCGCCATCACCGGCTGCGTGCGCCCGCCAAAGAGCGCCAGCAAATCATCAATGAGCCGCCGCTGCGCCGCATTGCGGGAAACCGCGGCTTCAAAGATGTGGAAGTTGCCTACCTTCTTTACCCGCCGAACAGCTTTCTTCGCTTCCAGCCGGTATACCGTGGTCTGGATCGTCGTATAAGCAGGTCTTTTCTTTTCCGGAAAGCTTTCCTGTATCTCGCGGATGGAAGCCTCGCCGCGCGTCCACAACGCTTCCATGATCTGCAATTCGAGCTTTGTTAGTTTTGGCAAAGTCATATATTGATGGTTACTACTATGCTCGTCTGTTAATCTACTACATATGTTTGTTTTGTCAATGAAAAAATGCCCTTAGGCAAAAAAAGATATTTTTGCGAATGGGCCCTCAGGTCCGACGGGCTTTGTGGAACGTCAGGGAGCCGGCGTGGGCGTGTTGACCGCTACCAGGGTTGGCCGGTCATAAAGCTGGATTCGCACCGTTACCTGTTTGCGCTTGTCGAATGCCGCCTTGTCCACGGGAAAAGAAAAAATACCCACGCCGTTGAAGCTTGTTTTGGTGGGAATCTTCAGGTCTTCTTTCAGCCAATCGGCCTTCGCCTCAGCGAGCGGCGGGAATGCCTCAACGTAACGCGGCGCATCCACAGCCGGAGCCGCGTTGTCGCTATATTTTTTGCCGTCCGGCGTCTCCACCTCAGCCTGGATTTGCTTGATCCACAGCGGGCCTTCCACCTGATTGTCCAGCTTGATCTGGATCGCCACCATGGTATTGCTTTCCTGCGCCGCAGAAACCACTTTGGTAATGGCCAAAGCGGCGCTCGGCTTCGTCCGGTTTGAGAGTGCGACCACGGCCACCAGCACTCCCACAACGACCGCAGCTATGAGCAGCGGCACAATGGGAGGCAGGGTCCACTTGGCACTGTCTAATTCTTCAGTGATGGGGATGTGTCCGAGGTTCGACGCTTCGGCGGCCTTCGCTTTCACTGGTGCTTTCGCGTTTGGCGGATTGCTGGGTGGGGGCGGTGTGGGATTGACGTTGTCAGGCATAGAGTTGCTCCGGGAACAGCATACTCTTGTGAGATGCTGAAATCACGGCTGGCGCAAGATAGAGAAGCCGTCGAGTTAAGCAATCTCCGCCAGCACCGGCCTGCCGCGCCGCACGATCTTTGCGAACTCGGCCGTCGGCAGCGTGTTCAACACGTCCTGTTTCGTCAGCCATGCGCGGCGAAGCTGCAAGATGCCATAGCGAATCTTCTCCATGTGCGACGTGTGATGCGCGTCAGTATTAATGATAAATTTCACGCCCTTTGCCTTGGCCATCCGCAGATGCTGGTCCCGCAAATCAAGCCGGTCAGGATATGCGTTCTGCTCCATCGCCACGCCCGCCTTGGCGGCGGCGGTAAACACTTTGTCATAGTCAAAGCTGAAGCCTTCACGCCGAAGCAACATTCGACCGGTGGGATGTCCCATCAATGACGTGTTGGGGTTATCAATCACGCGCAGCAGGCGGTCGGTCATCTGTGCCGGCTCCTGGTTGAAGTGGGAATGCACGCTGGCGATCACAATATCCATCTGCTCGAGCACGGAGTCGGAAAGATCAAGTTCGCCATCGGCCAGTATGTCCACTTCAATGCCGGCAAAGATCGTGATTCCGTCAATCGCTTTTGATGCCGCGCGTATCTTCTTGATGTGCGCTTCGGCGCGTTTGTCATCTAAGCCGTTGGCGAATGCCAGGTTCTTGGAGTGGTCAGTGATGGCCATGTATTTATAGCCGCGCTCCCGCGCCGCCAGCGCCATCTCCTCAATCGTGCATTTGCCATCTGTCTCGACGGTATGCATGTGCACGTCGCCCTGGATATCAGCCTGCGTGATCAACTCGGGCAGCGTGTCCTCCGCCGCGGCCTGTATTTCGCCGCAATCCTCGCGCAGCTCCGGCGGAATAAACTTCAGGCCAAGCTTTTTGTAAATTTCTTCTTCAGTCTTGCCCGCGACGCGCTTGTTGTCTTCCACGCGCACAAGCCCGTATTCATTGAGCGTGTAGCCTTGCTTGATTGCGCGCTGGCGCAGTTGAACGTTATGGTTCTTGGAGCCGGTAAAGTATTGCATTGCGGCGCCAAAAGAGTCCGGCGGAAGCAGGCGCACATCCACCTGCATGCCGCTGCGCAGCTTAAAGCTCACTTTGTTATCGCCCTTGGCCAGCACATCAAGAATCCCCGGGAAGCTCACGATCCGATCAATGACCGCGTTGCGCTGTGAATCCGTATCGCAGCACTTCCCTGTTACCAGCAGATCAAGATCGCCTACAGTTTCACGACCGCGACGCAGCGATCCCGCCGGTGTAACTTTCTCCACGCCCGGCAGCCCAGCAAGAAATTCCGTCATCTTGGTAGCGACTTCGTCGGCCGTATTCAGCAGAAAGCGTCCTGTGAGTTGCCGGTAATTCTCAATCGACTTCAATATTTTCTGTTCGGATTTTTCGCTCAGGCGCGGCAGCGTGCGCAGCTTGCCTTCGCTGGCGAGCTTGGCCACGCCTTCAACGTCGCAAATCTGGAAGGCGTCCCAGATCAGCGCGATGGTCTTCGGACCCAGCCCGGAAATCTTGAGCAGCTCCAGCATCGACGGGCGGAACTTCTGCAACATCTCTTCATGCATGCTCAGCTTGCCGGTCGTGTTCAGCTGGCGGATGTTCGCCGCCATGCTTTTTCCGATTCCAGGAATCTCCAGCAGTTCTTTATCCGCCATCGTCGAAACCTGTTGCGGCCAGCCTTCCAGCGCCTCTGCCGCGCGTTCATACGAGCGAATGCGAAAGCCGTCTTCATTGGCGACCTTCATCAGATCGGCGGTTTCATAAAAAATGTTCGCGATGGCTTTGTTGTCCATTTTTCTGAATCTCGAGCGGAGCGAGAGAACCTATTGTAACGATTATATTGAGGGTCCAGTCAGAATGAGGCTAGTGTGGTGTCTCACAAATACTTTACAAAGAGTTGGCCCGATACTTGCTTGCCCAAAAGATTATTCCGCGCAGCTGAGGGGGGCTGCGGTCCACAATGATTTGTTTATTGCATGCATTGTCGAGTTATTTCAGAGATGCCACACTAGCGCTGTTGTGGTGAGAACTTCCTGTAGATCTGACATATGCGTTAACTCGACATTTTGCCTGAAGAACACGATTGCTGCTGCTGAAAAGGCTGCTTCTACATCGGGATCGTCTGGCCAGCTGGGCATCAGCGCGCGCAAGGCCGTCCCTGCATTCAGATTGTCCTTAATCTTAAAGAGCAAGATCGTGCTATGACGCTGTTCTTGTGAGCCGCTCCACTTCGGCTCTGGGGCAGTATCAGCGGGGCTCCGCTGATAAATTGTTACGCACAAATAATTTAACGGTTGACAGCAAACAAAAAGTGAAGTATCATCGCCTGATCTCTAGCCGATGCCGGACTCATCTATGGCGTGGCCGATGGGATGACAGTGGGATGTAGGGCGCTAACTCTTTTGGAATCCTAATTGAGGGGTACCGGGGTGGGGCAGGGGAATAGGCTCTGGGATGGCCCATATAAGTCCTTTGGAAGCCTAGTTGGCGGATACGGGCCGGGCCATGCGGAATTGGGGGGTCGCCGTGATCCCCGTGATCGGAAAGCTATCAGTGGAAGGCATAGACGATGGAAGACACGAGTGCTGGCGGTCAAGGTCAAGGCGAAGCTCTGCAGGGCCAGGTTGTTGAAGCCCGGTACGGCTACTATCGGCGTTGCCAGCGGTTCCGCAAGAATGGGCAGCAGTGCAAAGCCCCGGCGATGAAAGACGCCGACGTCTGCTACAAGCACCAGGAACGGGCGGACATGGAGCGGCGGTGGCGGGCGCAATATACGCTGCCTCCGCTGGTGGACCTGGCGACGGTACGGCGAGCCATTAGCGATGTGACGCAGGCTCTGGTGCAAGACCGGATCGACGAGGATTATGCAGGTGGGTTGTTGCAGAAGCTGGAGAAAGCTTCAATGGTGTTGAGGGGGAGATAGGATTAGCGCGTGCTACCCTCTTTTGGATCGCCGACATCGCGCGTAATCGCCGAGATCGGAAAAGCAAACCTACCACAGGAGGCACAGAGACATGGAGAACAGCTCAGGATCGGAAGAGCAAAACACCATGGATCAAACAGAGATGAAGCAGACCATAGGGATCGCCGTGCTACCTTCTCTTTTTGCCATACGTCTTACATTAAGAGATACTTCGGAGCCTTATTTATCTTATGAAATCGAGAACTAAAATCCTCTCCGCTGCGCGCGCTGCGGTGTGCATCCTCGTCGTTCTCTCGCTCGGCTTTGTTTTTGCGTGGGCGTATGCTCCCGCAAGCGCCGATGTTCCCGCAAAACCAGTCCACGGCATTGCGGTAGCGAACATCGACCGCTCAGTGCAGCCGGGCGATGATTTTTACCATTACGCCAACGGTGAGTGGATCAAGAGAACGGTAATCCCGCCGGACCGCCCCGGCGTGGGCGTGTTTACAGCGCTGGCGGACCTGACGAACAAGCGCACGGCCGCGATTATTGAAGAGGCCGCAAAGCAGAAAGCCGCGGCGGGCTCGGATAGTCGCAAGATCGCTGGTCGCCAGATTGCGGATCTCTACAACGCGTACATGGATGAAGCGGGCATTGAAGCCAAGGGGCTGACGCCGCTGAAGCCGCATCTGGAGGCGATTGCGGCCATTAAAGACAAGCACGAGCTGGCGCATGCGCTGGGAGAGACGCTACGCGCTGACGTGGACGCGCTGAACAACACCAACTTTCATACGTCGAACCTGTTTGGGCTTTGGGTGGCTCCCGGATTCAATGACTCAGAGCACTATGCCGCTTATCTGCTTCAGGGCGGACTCGTGCTGCCGGACCGCGAGTATTACCTTTCTGACGCGGCAAGCATGCGCGATGCCCGCACAAAATATCTGGCCCACATGGCGGCCATGCTGAAGCTTACCGGCTTTGACGACACGGACGCGCGCGCCAAGCGGATCTTTGACCTGGAACATGCCATTGCGGAAAAACACCTCAGCCTGGCGGAGAATGACGACATCCACAAAGCAAACAACACGTGGAAGCAAGCGGACTTTGCAGCGAAGGCACCAGGACTAGAGTGGGAAGAGTATTTCCGCGGAGCAGGGCTGAGCAAGCAGGCGGAGTTTACCGTGTGGCAGCCTACGGCGTTTACGGGAGAATCGGCGCTGGTGGCTTCCGTTCCGCTGGAAACGTGGAAGGACTGGCTGGCGTATCACCTGATAGAAGATTATGCCGCCGTATTGCCCAAGGCCCTGGCCGATGAGAGCTTCGCATTCTTTGGCAAGACGCTGTTCGGCACGCCGCAACAGAGGCCGCGCTGGCAACGCGGCGTGGCCGTGGTGGACCGCTGGCTGGGTGATGCGGTGGGAAAAATTTATGCAGAACGTTTTTTCCCGCCGGAAGCCAAGGCAAAAGCGCAAGAGATGGTCGCAAATATTACTGCGGCTTTCCGCAAGCGGGTTGAAGCGCTGCCCTGGATGGCCCCGGCCACCAAAGCTGAAGCACTGGAGAAGCTCAAAAGTCTTTATGTGGGCATTGGATATCCGGAGCACTGGCATGACTACTCCGGTTTTGAAGTAAAGGCCGATGACATGTTTGGCAATCTCTGGCGCGGCGGCTTGTTTGAATATCACCGTGAAGTTGGGCGGCTGGGCGCGCAGGTGGACCGCAAAGAGTGGTCCATGTCACCACAGACGGTGAATGCCGTGAATCTGCCGTTGCAGAATGGGCTCAACTTTCCGGCGGCGATTCTGCAACCGCCGTTTTTTGATCCCAAGGCCCCGGACGCGGTGAACTATGGCGCAATTGGCACGGTGATTGGCCACGAGATCAGCCATACGTTTGATAGTGAAGGCTCCGCGTTTGACTCAAAGGGCCGCGTGCGCAACTGGTGGACGGAATCTGATCTTGAACACTTCAACGCTGCGACGGCGAAGCTGGCCGCGCAGTATGACACGTACAAGCCGTTCCCAGACCTTTCAATCAACGGCAAGCAGACGCTGGCGGAAAATATTGCCGACGTTGCGGGCATCGCGGCTTCTTATGACGGCTATCGCGCAGCGCATGGCGGCAAGCCAGGACCAGAGCAACAGGGCTTCACGGGCGACCAGCAATTCTTTATCGCATTTGCGCAGGATTACGGATCGAAAGTGCGTGATGCCGCGTTGCGCGCGCAAGTGATGGGCGACTCGCATTCTCCGGGTCAATACCGCGCTGCCACCGTGCGCAACATTGACGCCTGGTATGACGCATTCAAGGTAAAGCCCGGACAGAAACTTTATCTTGCGCCGCACGATAGGGTGAGGATCTGGTGATTGGCCGTGGCCGGGAAATGGGAAACGCAGCGGAGGGCGGCGTTGCTACATAAACGTCGCAAGTCGGACCGATAGTTGGGAAGAGCGGAGAGGTTTCTTGCTATAGGGATCTCTCCCCTCCGGCAAGTTCAGGGTCGAGACTTGGGAAATTATCCGCCCACCGCTTCCAGTTCGCGTTCTTGCACGCGCTTGGTTGTCTTCTTGCCGCCGAAAAGTTTTTTCAGGCCCGGGCCAAGCTTGTCGAGATAGACGTAGTAGATCGGCGTGATGTAGAGCGTGAGCGTTTGCGAGAAGATCAATCCGCCGACCACGGCCAGGCCCAGCGGACGGCGTGATTCGGCGCCGGCGCCAAAGCCCATTGCGATTGGCAAGGTGCCCATCAGCGCGGCCATGGTGGTCATCATGATCGGACGGAAGCGGACGAGCGCGCCCTGGTAGATGGCTTCCATGGCGCTCTTGCCTTCTTCACGCTGCGCGTCGAGCGCGAAGTCGATCATCATGATGGCGTTTTTCTTTACCAGGCCAACGAGCATGATCACGCCGACGAACGCGTAAATGCTTAGCTCGGTGTGAAAAAGTTTGAGCGTGAGCAGAGCGCCCACGCCTGCGGAAGGCAAGCCGGAAAGAATGGTGATGGGATGGATGAAGCTTTCGTACAGAATTCCCAGCACGATGTAGATGACCAGGATGGCCATCATGAGCAGCACGCCCAAACCGGCGAACGACGATTGAAATGCCTGCGCTGTGCCCTGCAGGCTGGTGGTGATGGTGGACGGGAGAATCTGCGCGGCCGCGCTGTTCACGGCGGTAATGGCGTCACCCAGCGCAACGCCCGGCTTCAGGTTAAAGCTTACGGTGACGGCAGGAAGCTGTCCCAGGTGATTCACCGTGAGCGGCCCCACTTCTTTTTTGAAGCTGGCCAGCGCGCTCATGGGCACAAGCTGTCCGGTCTTGGAATGGACATAAAGCATGCCGAGCGCGGATGGATCGAGCGCGTATTGCGGCTCCAGTTCCATGATGACTTTGTACTGGTTGTTGGGCGCGTAGATTGTTGAAATCTGGCGCGCGCCGTAAGCGCTGTAAAGAGCGTCTTCCAGCGTGCGTGGATCAACGTTGAGCGCCGCGGCTTTGTCGCGATTGATGCTTACCGTAACTTGCGGGTTCTTGATCTGCAGGTCGCTGGTCACGTCCTGCAATTGTGCAATGCCGCGCAGCTTTTGCTCCAGCAGCGGCGCATATTGATAAAGCTCGTTGGTGTCCGGGCTTTGCAGCGTGAACTGGTACTGGCTTTTGGTAAGCGCGCCGCCAATTCGGATGGGAGGGAGATTTTGCAGATAGACATTAATGCCCGGTATCTGCGCCAGCTTGGGCCGCAGCTCTTCAATGATCTTATCGACATGAGGCCGCGTCTTGCGATCGGTGAGCCGGGCAAAGATGCGTCCGGAGTTAAGCGCGGCATTTACGCCGCCTCCGCCCACGGTGGACATGTAATTCGCAACGTAAGGACTCTGGCCGACGATCTTTGCCGCCTCCTGCTGGTGGCGCATCATGTCTTCAAACGAGATGCCCTGAATGCCTTCAGTAAAAGCAAAGAGCTGGCCCTGATCTTCACTGGGCAGAAAGCCCTTGGGGATATCCATGTACAGAAACGCCGTGGCCACAAGAATCACCAGCGACAGGGCCATGGTAATGCGCGGATGCGCCATGACTTTTTTCAGGCTCCATTCATAGCCGTGGAGCATGGCGTCAAAAACAGCTTCGCTCTTCTGGTAGAGGTAGCCGTGCCGATCGTTATGAGTGTTGCGCAGAAAACGGCTGCACAACATGGGAGTGAGAGTCAAAGAAACGAAACCGGAAACAAGAATCGCCACGCCGATGGTGACGGCAAATTCATGCAGCAGCCGTCCGATGATTCCGCCCATGAACAGCACAGGAATAAAGACGGCGGCGAGCGAGATGGTCATGGAAATAATGGTGAAGCCAATCTCGCGCGCACCTTCCACGGCTGCCTGGTACGGAGGCTTGCCCATCTCCATGTGGCGAACAATGTTTTCCAGCATCACAATCGCGTCATCCACCACAAAGCCGACGGTGAGCGTGAGCGCCATCAGTGAAAGATTGTCCAGGCTGTAGCCCAGCAGGTACATCGCGGAGAACGTGCCCACAATCGACATGGGCAGCGCCAGGCTGGGAATGATCGTCGCGGAAATGTTGCGCAGGAAAAGAAAGATCACCATCACTACCAGGGCGATGGTCAGCAGCAGCGTGAACTTTACGTCGTTAACGGAATTGCGGATGGAAACCGAGCGGTCATACAAAATGTTCAGCTTGATTCCAGCAGGCATCTGCTGTTGCATCTGCGGCAGCAACCGCTTGATGCTGTCAACAACTTCAACTGTGTTGGTTCCGGGTTGCCGCTGGATTGCCAGCACAATGGCACGGTCGCCGCTGAACCAGCTTGCTGTCTTGTCGTTTTCCACGCTGTCAAACACATGCCCGACTTCGTCAAGACGCACGGGCGAACCGTTGCGATATGCCACAATTAGCGGCTTATATGACTTGGCCTCAAGCAGCTGTCCGGTGGCCTGCACCGTGTATGAAGTGGAATGGCCAAACAAAGTTCCCGTGGGCAGGTTGACGTTGGCGTTGGTGATGGCGCTGGCAACTTCATCAATGCCGATCTGCCGCGCCGCCAATGCGCGCGGATCAAGCTGCGCCCGCACCGCATATTTCTGCGTGCCAAACACCTGTACTTGCGCTACGCCGCTTACCATGGAAAGGCGCTGCGCTACGGTTGTTTCCGCAGACTCGTCCACGTCAGAAAGGCGCATGTTGGGCGAGGCCAGCGCAAGATAGAGCACCGGCTGGTCGGCAGGATTTACTTTTTGGTATGACGGAGGCGAGGGCAGTTCCGGCGGAAGCTGTGAGGCCGTTTTGGCGATCATGGCCTGCACGTCCTGCGCGGCAGCATCAATGTTGCGGTCAAGCGTAAACTGCAGCGTGATGCTGGTGCCTCCCAGCGCGCTTGATGACGTCATCGAATCAAGGCCGGCGATGGTGGAAAATTGTTTTTCCAGCGGCAGCGCCACGGCAGCAGCCATCGTTTCAGGGCTGGCTCCGGGTAGCGTGGCACTTACCTGGATGGTGGGGAAGTCAACATTGGGCAGATCGCTGACCGGCAACAGCCGATAAGCGAACACGCCAAAGATCAGGATCGCCGCCATGATCAGCGTGGTAGTAATGGGCCGCCGGATAAATAACTGTGTATTCATATTACGATCCGCTCTTAATGTCGACTTTGGCGCCGGGCGTCAGGCGCAATTGGCCATCGGTCACAACGCGCTGCCCCGGCTGCAAGCCGGAAGCAATTACGGTGTCCTCGCCAACATTCCAGCCCACTTTTACCGCTTGTTGCTTCGCCGTCAGGTCTTGATCCACCACATATACGTATGTGCCGTTCTGGCTGGTTTGCAGCGCTGCAGTCGGGACCACAATAGCGTTCGGCTGTGATTTCAGTGTCAGCGTTACGTCGGCAAATTGTCCCGGCCAGAGCACGTGCGCTACGTTATCAAACGTAGCTTTTAGCTTGATCGTGCCGGTCGTCAGGTCCACTGAGCTATCGATAAACGTAAGCCTGCCTTGGAAGTGCTGCGAGCTGCCTTGCGGCGCTGCGTCAACTTTCAGGCTTTTAGCATTGGAATATTGCTTCAACTCCGCCAGTTGCTGTTCCGGAATGGAGAAGCTCACATAGATCGGTTCAATCTGGTTGATGGTCACCAGTATCGGCACGTCATTGGCTTTGACCAGATTGCCTTCCTTCACGCCCACGCTTCCCGTGCGTCCGTTGATGGGTGAATAGATCGACGTATATTCCAAATTGATTTTTGCTGTCTCAACAGCCGCTTTGTCGGCGGCGACCGTGGCAGCCATGGCGTTCGCGGCAGCTCCTGCGGCGTCCACTTGCTGCTTCGAAACGATGCCCTGCTTGCCCAGACCCTGGTAGCGCTCCGCGTCAAGCTTGGAATTAAGCGCCTGCGCTTCATCCTTGGCCAGAGTGCCTTCAGCCTGGCGCAGTGCAGCTTCAAACGGCTGGCGATCAATGGTGAAAAGCAGCTGGCCTTTCTTGACGAAGTCGCCTTCCTTGAAATGCACGCGCATCAGCTGCCCGGAAATCTGGGCCTTAATGGTCACGGCGGAGATGGCCTCAACGTTGCCGATGGCCTGCAACTCAACCGGCATGGTGCGCGATGCGACCATGGCCACGCGCACCGGAGCGCCTGCCGCCTGTTGCGGCTTGGCTGCCTGCACCGCATCTTTGTTGGAGCAGCCAGCGGCCAGCAGCAGAAGCGCCGCCAGTAATGTTTGAAGAATGTAGTCTCTAGTTTTCATTGTTGGATCTTTTTCCTGCGCGAGCCTGATTTCCGTTATGGCCGTTTGAACGTGCATGAGCTACGCCATTTGAATTCACGTGCGCAGCGCCACTCTGCATTCCGTTCAGCCAGATTCCCGCCAGCGTGGCCGCCACCGTTTCAGGATCAAACTTCTGGAACTTTCTGGCCCCAAAAAGCTCCTGCACCAGAAAGTGATAGACCACCATGCCAAGGAACCCGCGGGCTGATAGCAGGGGATCGACATTGCGAAACGCGCCTTCACGCACACGCCGCCGGATATAAGCCGCCAGCTCTTCGTAATAGACGGCGATAAAGGTGCGGAAGAACCTTTGCGATAGCGTGTGGCTTTCCAGCGCGGTAAACCAGAGCAGGCGGGTTAGCTCCGTGTCGCGTGCGTTGCGCACCAGCATTTCGCGCGCAATGGCGGTAAAAATCTCCAGGTCGGTGCCGCCGGCCTCAAGAATGTTGCTGACGTTGCGGCGGCGTCCGCGGGCGCTGCACAGCTCCTCAATCAGCGTCCAGTAAAGTTTTTCCTTGCTGGGAAAATGGCGAAACAGCAGCGCTTCATTAATACCGGCGCGCTCGGCGATCTCCCGCGTTGTGGTGCCGCGATAACCCCTGCGCGCAAAAATGCCGGAGGCAGTGCGCAATATCTGGCGTCGGCGGTCGAGAGATGAAAGGCGTACAGGCATGAAAGAGATTTATGAAGTAAGTGAATACTTACTTTATCAGTTAGACGGGCAGCTCTCAAGATGGGTATGGCGCAAGGTGGTAAAGAAATGTTAAGCGTCCGATTCTTGCCTGGTGACTATCTAAGGACTACGCTTCTGGCGCGTTGCTCGCACTGTGCGGCGTTCTGCGCTCATCCCAAGCGCAGTAGATATTCAACTTGGCAAATTTTATGGTGGCCAGGGACGGAATCGGTCAGCATTACACACGCCTTCGGATTCCACCAGGGGCATTCTGCTGAATCCAAAAACCAACTCAAATACTTCTGACGAAAGCTGTTACGGAACGTAATGTTCAACGTTGACCAGGGCAGATCCTCCCACGGCCAGGCCCGCAATAACATCCGTATCGCCCGTCATCCAGGAATGCTCCGTCACAGAATGCTCTGTCAGATGTTAGGCAGAAGATCAAAATATTCGTCATCCTCATTTTTCCCGCCTTCTCCCTGGCCGAGATGCTTCTCCGACTGGATGAACTCAATACGCTCGATCCATTTAACCATCTTGTAGCCCAGTTGATTCTCAACCCGTAGTCTCAGCGGAGCGCCGTACACCGCTGGAAGCTGTTGCCCGTTCATGCGAGAGGCAAGCAGGCATTCGGCTTTCAGCAAATTCTCCATGCTCTGCGTATCGTAATAGGCACCGCCATAGAGGGCTTCGCCAAAGGAGAAGAAGGCCACAACCTTGGCTTCGGCTTTGGGGCGCACAAGCGCAATGAGTGCCTTCATCGGAATACCGCCCCATTTCGCAATGCCGCTCCAGCCCTGAATACAATGGTGCATCGTAATGTGCTCGAGTTGTCCAAGCTTTTCGATGTCGGCGAGCGACAGCTCTACCGGATTTTCGACCAGGCCTCCCACTCTTAATCTGAAATCCTGGAAGCCGCCCTCCACCAGGCGCTTCCAGTCCTCTCGCACCGGGATTTTGCCGTTGGGCCAGAAATATGGCGAGATATCCCGTTCGGAATAGTTCTGGCGGGGGACCAACCGATTCAGGGTGAGGAGTTGCATGGGATACGTCACTGACTTGAGGGCGTGCTGCAGCTTCCGCGGTTGGTTCCAGGAAATGTAGTGGGCAACGATCCAGGAAAGCACGACGACGCTGATACCCACGAATCCCAGCACAACACCTGAGTTGCCCTGATCATCTGTTCCCCTCACGATGTGGTTCATATTCCGCACAAACCCGGTCATTACCACCAAGGTCACGTGCACCACAATGAAAGCAACAAAGCCAACCATGTTGAGGAAGTGGATGGATCTGGCTGATTGGCGGCCACCAAAGATCCGAGCGTACCAGGGGAAACGGTTCACCACGGCCGGCGACATCGCTACACCAGTGAGGAGGGCCAGAGGACCGGAGATAAAGACGAACGTGAAATAAGCAATCTGCTGCAGTGCGTTGTATCCATAAAAGCCGTTTGGCTCAGGAGGCAGATGCAAGGTTGCGTAATGCACGAAGGTATTCCACGCCTGCGCAACGACCAGCGGTGAGGTGGGAACAATGCGCCGCCACTGCTCAGTGACAAAGAGCATGAACACGAACACGATACCGGTAATCAGAAATCCGTGAACGTTGATGAAGTGCCAGACCCGAGCGATGCCGATCGTATGACGGTACCCCGGTGTGCCGGCGAGTGGTGAAATATAACGGGCATCGTCCTTTGCCGTCCAAATGCGGTCACGAGGGACACTAAGGGGCGTAAACCGGATCCATTCGCTGCCTGGCGTGCAGTGATCATTGAAGTATAAGCGCGGGTGATCCATCAGAATGGAAAGACCGCTACGGATCAGGAGCATAACGAAGAGGAAATTGAAAAAATGGCAATAACGGACCCAGAGTGGAAAGCCGTGCGGTCCTGCGAAGTTGCTGGGATATACCTGAGGCACAGGTGGAATATGAGGCAGGCCCGCCAGAGCAACCTCAATCCAGGCTGCGAGAACCGCAGAAACAGCGGCTACGGCGATTCCGATCAGGATGGAAGGACGAATCCAGACGCGAAAACGGCGGTCGTTAGGGTAGTGCACTGCCCGATGTGCGGGATCGAAGGAAATCATCGTCTTAATCCCGGATCTTCATGGATTTTCAGAGCTTCTTGCCGGTTTTCAGGTATCTGTGTCAATGCCATCAGTCACCCACCATATGCGATTCAAAAAAGGTGTAACATATATCGTAAGACGATATTAGCATCGTAAACGATAAGTAATGTGAAGAGAGCACATGTTGCAAGCGGAAATCGCCGGAAGACTGATTCCTCCTTCCGAGGGGCATCCTGAAATAGGCAATGTCCTTCCGGACTTCGAGCTGCCTTCATCTCGAGGTGAGCCGGTGCTTGCGTCTGCATATCGTGGGCGCTCCAATCTGGTGCTGATCCTTGCCGCCGACTCTAATCTCCTGAATGATTTATTTTCGCAGCTTGACAGCAAGCAACAAGAACTGGCGGAAAACAACGCGCGCGTTCTGGTGATGGCAGCGGGAAGCATGCAGCACGCCTGCGAAATGAAACAAGAGCTGCGCTTGAATCATGACCTCCTAGTGGACTTGAACGGCCGTGTCCACCGTACTTTGGGCGCCATCGATACCGCCGGCCAACCTGTGCCGATGGTTTTTGTCACAGATCGTTTTGGCGAGATATTTGCGATCCTCAAAATCGATGCACACAAGAGCATTCCGTCAGCTGAGGAAGTGCTCGGCTGGCTCGAGTTCATTAACTACCAATGTCCTGAATGTGGCGCTCGAGAATGGCCCGACTGATTTCTTTGTCTGGAACGGGGAAAAGAGAACAATGATCCAGCTGAAACGCGCATACGATCGATCCGCGGCAAAGGATGGCAAACGGTTTCTGGTAGAGCGTTTATGGCCACGCGGAGTCAGGAAAAGTGAGCTGCCGCTAAGCGGTTGGCTGAAAGACGTTGCACCAAGCACAGAATTGAGAAAGTGGTTTGGCCACGACCCTGCCAAATGGAGCGAATTCCGGCGTCGCTATCGCGCCGAGTTAGCGGCCAAGCCTAAGGTTTGGAAACCTCTAGTGGAAGAGGCCCGCAACAACAAAATAACACTTGTCTACAGCTCGCACGACCCAGAACACAACAATGCGGTTGCATTGAAAGAATTTCTGGAGTCGCGAGCAAGTAAAGAGAAAGCCGCATAGTTTGGCCGGAGGCATGGTTCTCCGGTAAAACGCTACGACTCGAGAGTTTTCATGTCTCGTTCAACAGTACGATTCATCATCAAGCGCCAGGCAAGTCCGCACTCGACCCCTTATCTCGAAGAGTTTGATCTCCCGTTGCGGAAAGGAATGAATGTGATCATCGGCCTGATGGACATCGCGGCCAACCCAGTGGACCGATTCGGAAAGCCGACGACACCTGTCACCTATGAGTCCAACTGCCTGGAGGAAGTCTGCGGATCCTGCGCCATGCTGATCAATGGTAAAGCTGCAATGGCCTGCTCATCATTAGTTAGCAAGCTGGAACAGCCCGTCCGTCTGGAGCCCTTGTCCCGCTTTCCTGTGGTTCGTGACCTTGCAGTCGACCGAAGCGTGTTGTTTGAGAATCTGAAAAAGGTGAAGGCATGGGTGCCGATCGATGGTACATACAATCTTGGCTCCGGTCCGCGGATTTCACCCAGCAAGCAGGAGGAGATGTATCCGCTTTCGCGGTGTATTTCCTGCTGCCTGTGCCTGGAAGTCTGCCCCCAGGTGACTCCGGCAACCGGTTTCGCAGGAGCAGCGGTGATCAACCAGGTTCGGCTCTTCAACGATCATCCTACGGGCAAGGCAATTAAAAGCGAACGGCTTCACGCCATGATGGGTGATGGCGGCATTCACGAATGCAGTTTCGCCCAGAACTGCGTGAAGATCTGCCCCAAGGGCATTCCGCTGACCACTTCGATCTCCAAGGTCTATGGACAGGTAATCAAGCAAGCGCTGACCGATTTCTTCCGTAAGTAACGGGTAGCGCGTCAACAAGAATTAAGGAGGAGAAAAAATGGCTGAAAGCTTGAAAACTGAAACCGTCTCAGGCGGTGCAAGTGAATTAACACGGCTGCCTCAACTCGCGGCATCTATTCTGGAATTTGATTTTGCGGCGGAAATTGCTCAGTTGCGGCAGGAGGACTCGTGGAAGCGCGGCACGGGCCGGAGTTCGAAAACGCTGGCGAAATATCCGGACCTCCGCATCGTTTTGACTTTGCTGCAAGCCGGTGCGCACGTGAAGGAACATAAGACCGGAGGACGCATCTCCATCCAAGGCGTGATGGGAAGGATGCGGCTGCACGTGCCGGAACACACGGTTGAACTGACCCCGGGGAAGCTCCTGGTGCTTGATACCGAAGTGCCACATGACGTGGAAGCCGTTGAGGAAAGCGCTTTTCTGCTGACTGTCTGCGCAGCTGCGCACAAGTAAATGACATGGCTGATGTAACCCTCACCGTCGATGGCAGGCAAGTCAGAGCCCCGGCGGGGACACTGCTGATCGAAGCGTGCAAGAGCGCAGGCATCGAGGTCCCATCCTTCTGCTATTACCCCGGACTTTCCCTCCAGGGCGCCTGCCGGATGTGCCTGGTCGAGGTCGCCAAGATGGCCAAGCTGCAAACAGCCTGTACCACCCCAGTGGCCGAAGGCATGGTTGTCACCACGCAGAGCGACACGGTGAAACAGGCCAGAAAGGCAATGCTGGAGTTTGTATTGCAAAACCACCCACTGGATTGCCCGGTCTGCGATGCCGGAGGACAGTGCGAACTGCAGGATGCAACACTGACTTATGGGGCGTCGGAATCCAAACTCATTGATTTCAAGAACCATCGCGATGAACAGGAGTGGTCGCCGGTGGTGTATTTTGACCGGCCACGCTGCATCATGTGTTATCGCTGCGTGCGCGTCTGCGGCGAGGGCATGGACGTGTGGGCGTTGGGCATTGCCAATCGCAATTCTGCGCAACTCATCATGCCCAATAAACAGGAGCATCTCGAGTGCGAAGAATGCGGCATGTGCATTGATGTCTGTCCTGTAGGAGCGCTGACCTCAGGTGCATATCGTTATAAGACTCGTCCCTGGGAGATGAAGCATGTGGGTACGATCTGCACCCATTGTGCTGACGGCTGTACCACCACTCTGGGCGTGCGGCCAACCCCAACCGGGGCCAGAATCATTCGCGGAAGCAACCGGGACAAGACCGGGATCAACGGTGATTTTCTTTGTATTAAAGGACGGTATGCCTTCGACTTCATCGATCATCCCGATCGGCTGAAGCAGCCGCTGATACGCCGCGAAGGAAAGCTGCAGCCCGCTTCATGGAACGAGACGCTCTCGCTGGTTGCGGATCGTTTTAGAGACGTTCGCGACAAACACGGCGGCGAAGCGATTGGTGTGATCGGCTCCACCCGCACGACCAACGAAGAAGACTACTTCCTTCAGAAGATTGCCCGCGTGGTCTTCCGGACGAACAATATTGACCATCACCGGACGGCCGATTTCCCTTCATTCCTGCGCGCGCTGGGGCAGAGCGCGCCGGATGCAACTGCGAGCATGGCGGAGGTCTTCGATGCCCCCGCGATCCTTCTCATCGGCAACGACCCCACATATCAGCACCCCCTTCTGGCCTGGCAAATTCGAAACAACGTGCGCCTGCATGGAGCACGGCTCTATCTCATAAACTCGCGGGAGATCAAGCTGGTCAGGCAGGCGAGTCAATTCGTCCAGATCGCCCCCGGCACAGAGGGCAGGGCGACAGCATTTCTTGCCGGCGACAGTTCCACGGAACTGGGTGGCAATCAAGTGAATGAACAGTTGGCGGCCTTAGGCCGGAGACTGCGCGAAGAAAAGGATCTCATCATCGTTTTTGGTTCTGAACTGCGCGGCCATGACATTGAAATCCTAGCGAAGTTCGGGTCTGCGATCTCGGGCTGCAAGTTCGTGTGTCTGGCTGACTATGCCAATTCCCACGGCGCAGCCGATATGGGCCTCTATCCCGATCTTCTGCCTGGCTATAAACCTCTTGGCGACAGCTCGCAGTTTGAACGGATCTGGGGCGCGCCGGTTCCCAAAGATCAGGGACTCAATCTTCTGCAGATGATGGAAAATGTCAGTCAGGGAAAGCTGCGAGCGCTCTATGTCGTTGGCTCAAATCCTGTGCGCCGATACATACCGGAGTTCCATCCCTCGCCGCACACTTTTCTGGTTGTTCAAGACCTGTTTCTAAGCGAGACCGCGGCCCTGGCCGATGTGGTGCTTCCGGCAGCCTGTGCGTACGAAAAATCGGGCACGTTCACTAACACCTGTGGCGACGTCCAGTTCATAAAGAAGGCAGGCGACGTTGCCGGACCCAAGGGTGACCTGGAGATCATGGCGCATCTGGCACATAAACTCGGATACGACGTCAGAAAGCTTTCCACCCGAGGAGAGTGGCTGCGCGCTGACTTGGGACAATCGCGAGGCGTTCAATCGGGAGAAGCCGATCGCCACGCCGTTTGGTTGCGCGATCAGGGCCTGGAACCTCAGCTTGGCGGCTTTAACCCGCGGGCCGTACTTGATGAGATCCAGGAATTGTTTCCCAACTACCGCCTGGGCCATGCCAGCCTGGCCTCGGCCGAAACAAAATCCGGCGAGGACTTTCGAGCCTATGCGGCGGACGATGTGATTCTTCCATCGAACGATGACTTGTTTTCTTCCGGCACGCTCGGGCGCTATTCGCGAGTGCTCGGTGAAGTGTTGGAACACGACCTGCAACTTCCCTACGAGCAGGACTAGATATGGCGCCACACGCGTTGGGTTCTACGCCACTCGCTGCAGACCTTACGCTGTCCCGGTCATGAGAAAGCGATCATCCTCGATCGCAGCAACTTCGGCGCTGTGGCGATGGATGGGGGCTCGCGACAAGATCTCTCCTGTGAGCAGCGGATCCAGGGATGGCCAGGCGATCGTAAGTAGAAACGCGCTATCTGCCAGCGCCTCGACGTCATGGGCCACCTCGCGATCCAGCATGAGGAGGTCACCGGCGGTCATGCCCACTGTTTCACTTTCGAAGGCGCCGCTGAAGAGCACCCGGATGCTGCCGCGACAGGCCTGAATCGAAATGCGGCCCGCAGTGCGGTGACGCACGAGTTGCGCTCCCGCCTTCATGACAACCAGCACAACGCGAAAGTCCAGGTATTTTGCAATCGTCTTTGCAGTATGGCCGGCCTGCCAGCGGGGCTCTGCCTGAAGCTGGCGGATCTCCTCATCCAGATTGAACTTCAACGACGTTGCGGCAAGTACTCCGGGCTCACGCACACGGCCGTTATGAACTGTAATTTGTGGAATTGTCATCGCTTCCTCCTGTGAAAAGCATTTTGTTTACATGACCATCTTGTTTCTTACGCAGCGTCTCCGGCGTTCACCACTGGGCGGTTGAGAGGCCTGCGGCTCAGTGCACTCTGGGGCACAAGTTTCACGCCCAGGCGCAGGTCAAATTTGAGAGTGAAGCGGGAACAGCATTCCTGGCAAAGCCAGAAGAAGATGGCTGCCCGCGCCGGCTTGCTCGTACAGATCGCATTCGGAACATCAAGGTAGGGCTCCCCGGGCGATTTCACGTCGAACCGGTACAGCCGCCCCCCACGAAGGTAATGCAGTGGCGCTCGACATGCTGGATTAGCGCAGTGAGAAATCATTGGAGACCCTCCTTCACACCATTCTTCCTGCACATTAGCGCCGGGGGAGGGAACTGCACAATCCACCATCTGTACTGTTACATGAGAGGAATGTCACAGGCATGCGGGAAGTTCAGATCAGTTTGCGTTGTATGGCATTCATCACGGCTTCCAGCCGGTTGTGGGTACGCAGTTTCTGGTTGATGTGATGGAGGTGGTTCCTGAGAGTACTGGAGCTGATATGCAGGGCCCGGGAGATGTGGGTTGAACTCTTGCCTTCGGCAAAGAGCCGCAAAACCTGTTTTTCCTGTTCTGAAAGTGCGACTGCGGGAGCGGCCCGGCCCGGCGGAGGCTGCGTCGAACCGAGCTGCCGGGCAAGATCGAGCATCTTCTGCGTCAGTTCTTCACTGGATTTCTGAGCAGTGATGTCATGTGCCAGATGAATCAGCATGCGGCGTCCGGTGCGTGAGTTTTCGAAAATGACAGTGGACATATTGATCCAAAGCCGCTCACCGGAGTTTGTTTTCACGCTCATATCGAAATTGGGAATCTCCGCATCCCTGCCTGCACACTCGGCAACGCTGCAATGCTGATGGCATACGCGTGTGCCCAAAGGGCCAAAGCCTTCCAGGAGTTGGTAACACGTCTTATGCAGGGCTTGTGATCGCGAATAACCGAAGAGTTTTTCCGCTGACTTGTTCCATGATTGTATTTCGCCCTCTGCGCTGACGCAAAAGGCCGCGTCCGAGGTGCCTTCAAGGAGCGCGAAGAGTTCAGTTTCCAGCATTGGTCAGCGTGAGCCTGTGGTTCGTATGAAACCAGTATAGTGCAGTGAAACAGGCGATCTGTTTGTTTTCCAGGCGATCAGAACAAAGCGTGTTGATGCTATCGCCGTTCCGCAGCACGCCGAAGTTCAATGTGGGAGGACGGGTCGGCATCTGGAAGTGATAAAAACACGGCTTATAAAGACTGCAGTCTGTGGCTGCTTTTTTCTTTAAACCGCCAAATTCTGATGGCCAGGGACGGAATCGAACGGCCAAGGGGCGCTGAAAACAGGTAAGTTATTGATTTTCCAAAGACCTAAAAATCCCAAAAACCTACAAAAGCCGGTTTGGCGGTACATAGGAGGTACACGAAAAATCGCTGCCGCTCCACGTCCGCGCTTGAACGAAGGATAACAAAGAAAAAAATCAAATCAAGAACTATTTCTTGGTTCAAATTTCACTCGAGTGCTGCCCTGAAAACAAGCGTCATCATCCAAATCAGCCAAGCAGTTCAGAGCATCCTTATTTGCCTTGGACACTCAGGGGAAATGTCTCGGAACGAATGAATTCCATCTCTCTAAATAATCTGTCCCTGTCTGCCTGTGATGACGCAGCGTCTGCTTGCCCAATCATTTTCGCAACCCGAACAACCGCGTCATGCAGAGCTGGGTCAATTTCTTTCGTCAATAACCAATATTGCTCATCCAGCAAGGCTGACGGGGATTTATCATTTTTGCAGCATTCTGCGCAGGCAACGTGGGAAATAAACGGAAACTTTTTATTAGATAACGGCACAAGCGATAAGTGCTCCCCCGATACTGTCACACGTTCACGATTCAGTATGCCCGCTTGACTGACTCATTAATCATCGCCAACTTTTTGGATAATCGCATCCAAAGATAGCAATTCTGTAGTGGGCTTCACTCTCCACTCGCTCTGAAATGCAACACAACGGATCCGCAAACAGACTAGTGAACGCCAGAAGAAAGGTGTTCCTTGAAACTCCAGCAAAGTAGCGCGTTCGCATTACCGATTCATTCATCATTAATAATCGCCGCAGCCGTACGGGCCAGCGGACATTCCGCCGATGATCCTTAGATATAGCTGAAAAGGGTCATGAAACCGAAATCCATGTGCAATTGCTGGTGGCAGTGAAATAGGGTCAGCCCCGGATTATCAGCTACGAAATCCATGGTGGCCTCCTGGTATCCGCCAAGCATGACCACGTCTTTCAGAATTCCGGCCGTCGGAATTCCCGCCAAGCTGGTCAGTTCGAAACTGTGCCGGTGGAGATGAAGGGGATGAATGTCATCACTGGCATTACGCATGTGGATTCGATATCGCTTGCCCTGCTTCAAGTGGAATGCGGCCGGAGCCATTTTGTTGGCCATAGGATATGCGGCTCCATTGATGGTCCATCGATTGAACCCGTCTGCGGCAGCGTTGTCCTTGGCGAAGATCATCTCGAAGGTGTCATCCGGCGCAGCCGCGGTGGCGCCCGGCTTGGCGAAGCGGGCATAGTTCCAGTGAAACCGCGGCGGCGCAATCCATTGCGCTTTGCCTGCATGTCCCGCATATTCCACGACGATGCCCATGCCATGGCGCCGGTCGTCATCGGCAGTATCTCCCATGATCCAAACGCCTGGGTGGTTCATTTGCACAATGGCAGAAACTCGCTCCGCCGTCCCCAGCCAGAGCACCGGAACCGTGGCGGGATTCGGTACCGGGTTCCCATCTAATGCAACCACGTGAAAGGCATGGCCGGGCAGAGCAAGGCTGCGGATCTCTGTGGCGCTTCCATTCAAGACGTGGAAGAGAACCCGTTCGCCCTGCTTCACGCGAATCGGCTCCCCGTGGTGCAGCATCCGGCCATTGATCGTAAAGGAACCGTAGCCCACTTCGAATCCATGCGGCATGCCCTTGGCGAGAGAAGCCTTCATGGCTGATTCAGCCTGCCCTTCGAGCGCCTTCACGCGAGTTGCCGGCGAGAGGAAATCCATTGGCATGTCTCCGCCGCGACTGAAGGTTGGCTCGAACTCCTTGAGTGTAAGAAAGACCTCGCGATCATAGTTCCCAGGCTCATGCTTTGGCTCGATGTACACCGGGCCAACCTGGCCGCTGTACTGACCGGCATAAAGATCCGCTCCGGCCCGAATATGTGTGTGATAAAAACGAAGCCCGGCTGGCTTGGGAGTGAACGCGATCCGGCGATTGCCATGTGCGGGGATGAAAGGTGTTCCCTCCTCGGCTGCTCCGTCCACCTCAACAGGTATCATCTGCCCATGCCAATGCAGTTGCTCTGCGACGTCCGTTTCGTTATAGACATCCACCGTCACCTCTTGTCCTTCTTTCAGGCGAAGCAGCGGCCCGGGAAACTGCCCGTTGTACGTGGTCAACGAAACGATCCTGTTTTTTGCAATCTCCACAGGCGACGTCGTGATTCGCAGCGTGTAATCTGCCGCTTCGGACTCGGCGGAAGTTCCTGAGGGTTCCATCATCGTTCTGATCTGACCGGAACTGTCTCGTCCGGATAGGAGCATCGCTCCAGCGGTCATACCTGCTGTTTTCAGAAATTGTCGTCTCGACTCCAAAACCTTTTTCATGGGTTCCCCTAAACTTCACCGAATCTCGGGTTCGTCCTGATGGACTACCCAAGTCCCCTTCTAGCGAATGCCCGCCCTTTACTCGCGACCCTGCTTTGAGTGTAACCCCTGTTTTCGACAGCTATGTCGGGCAGCCCAGAACAGCCAAGACAAACGCGGCAGAACGGCAGCAGGTAAGCCCGATGGCCGCAGACGGCGTCTGTCAGCAGCAGCGCGTAGGAAAATCGGCCTGGCCACGAAGAAACGTTGGTCTGAACGGAAGAAGAAAGCGGCGGCAAGATCCAGAAGCAGGACCCGCCAAGCCCTCGTCATGAGCGCTTTTTATCTGCGAAGATTACCATCACGAACACTGGTGACCGTCAATATCGACGGCGAGGGCGCTGGCTATGAACGGGGATCATCGCTAAGGGTGCGCATCAGATCGATAAGCGTCTCCGGGAACGGAGTGAAAAAGATCGAGCGCTTTCCTCCGCTATGAGCGATAAGAACATTGAATCTAGCGCTTTCAAGAACCGACTTGCGAACGGACACGGCTTGAAGCGCCTCCGATTCGGCAACGAGACCGTAAGCCTTGCCACCATATTTACGATGCAGGAGGATGGCGTCCCCCAAACCTTTTAGAGGATATGAGGCGTAGAGGAATCGAGACGGTGCAAAGGAGCCGTTGAAGCATGCTGCAGAGATTTTTTGTCACTTGTACTGTCAACGCTGTATTTTCCGATGCGGTCCAATCGTATGACAATATCTCCGATCGTCGAGTGATCTCCTTTCCAACGGGGGCAGGGTCTTGCTTCGTCCGGCGAGACCCGCTACCCATGGTGCCGCGTAGGAAAGGCTCCAAATGTAGAGGTCTGAGTGACACGCGCCGTTCTCATCCGAGTGCGCCGATTTCCAGTGCTAAGAGTCAAATCAGGACAAGAGCAAAGCAGGGCGTCAAAGAAGATGAGAATCTACTCCGAGGAGTAGGTAAACCGCGGCAACCGGCAAATGAACCTGTTTCTTACTATGCTGTGTGCGGTCGCGATTCGTTCCGGTAACCCAAATGTCGACCCAGCGTTTACCGTTGTTACTGCAGCAAATGCACTGCTCAAGCAAACGAGAGAATGAGAAATAACAAAGAGCAACCCGCTGAGTAAAACCGTACATCCTTGGTAATAGGTAAAGAAGCGCTTGTTTGGGGGTTGATTGCCGGGAGGCGCCACGATATGCGATTGTCGATCAGGGCTGCTCGTCGTCCTATTTCTTTGATCATAATCGCCCTCGGTGCGATGCTGACCTCAACGGGTCGAGCTGTTTGCCAAGATGTTAACGTACATATCTCTCCGCGCGACACGCAAGCGAATAGGAATCCCTCAGCCCAAGAGTCAGGCAATCACTTCAAGCCTTTTCGCGAGGACGTCGATCTAATCTTGGTGCCTGCAACGGTGACCGATTCAATGGATCGTCTGGTTACCGGCCTGGATAAAGATAACTTTGCGATCTATCAGGACAAGGCGAAGGAGAGCGTCCAGGCTCTCTGGAGTGAAGATAGCCCGGTGTCAGTCGGAATCATTTTTGACATCAGCGGGAGCATGAATGACAAGGTCCTTCAAGCCAGCCAAGCAGTCACTGAATTCCTGAAGATCGCCAATCCGGAAGATGAGTTCTTTTTGATCACCTTCTCTGACCGTCCGCAACTCGTATCCAGATTCAGCCGCAAAATTGAGAGGATCGAAGACAAGCTCATTTTGACCCAGCCGAAGGGGCGTACAGCGCTACTCGATGCGATCTATCTCGCATTATCGGCTATGAGCGAGGCGCGCAATAAACGCAAGGCGTTGCTAATCATCTCTGATGGAGGTGACAATCACAGCCGCTACACGGAAAGGGAGATCAAATCGCGCGTGGAAGAAGCTGACGTCCAGATTTTTGCCGTAGGTTTGTTCGATGCGGTTACAACTACTCCGGAGGAACAATTTGGGCCCGAACTGCTTTCTGACATCACTGAAGCCACCGGTGGCGAGAGCTTCACTGTATCAAACTTGAACGATCTTCCTGATGTCGCAGCGAAGATAGCGATCGCCCTTCGGGACGAATACGTTCTCGCTTACAAACCCTCGATAAAGCCCCATGATGGCAAGTGGCACAAGATCCGAGTTAAATTACTGCCGCCAAAAGGTCTTCCGCCGTTGCATGTCTCCGCGAAAAAGGGATTCTACGCGCCTCCAGAGTGATATTTATCGATTCGGCAGTTAAGTTCTTCTTGCAGCCATGCACGTCGCGATTCCAATCTGTCAGGCAGATTTTCGGGAGGCCTTCATTGGATCTTTCTGAGGAAGATCCAGAGAGATGACGCCGGCCTCTGAAAGTACATCACGCAAGACCTTGTCAATGGCGTTGACCTCTTGTCTGACGACCGCGGTTGCTTCCGGCTGAGCGACATATGTCACACACTCAATCGCCTGAAGTGCATTGCGAATCCGATCATTCATGTGTGAGATGAGTTCGAAGCGACGAATCATGTTGCGTTGTTGTTCGCGAATGGAATATTGCCAACGAAGCATGAAGGCCAAAGTGATCATGGCAGCAATAGCCGTTCCGACTATTCGTAGCGGCCCCGTGTGACGTAGCCAGTCATCGTATACAAGCCACTGAATGACAAGAGATACCACCAACACTAAAAATGAGGCAAACAGCGAAATCAAAAAGATTCGCATGCGGGACGGAATTGGATGCTCGGGTCGCATATTAACAATGGAATAACACAAAACGTTTGGCACCAGTGCGATGCCGGCTTGCTCAACACTTCCTGTTCAGCTCAAGAACACATTTTCAGCCAGTTAGAATAGCCCGCAAGCTTGTCACGAGTTCCTTTAGCTGGAACGGTTTGGAAAGGTAGTCGTCCGCGCCGAGTTCAAGAGCCGCAATGCGGCTTTTGTCGCTGCCGCAGGCACTTAAAACCAGCACCGGTATGGCGCTCTCTTTCCTGAGATGCTTGAGGACCTCCAGCCCGCTCATGCATGGCAACATGAGATCAAGGATAACTGCGGCGTATGAGTGGCTCAATGCCTCTTGTAACCCGCTAACCCCGTCGAATGCCGGATGCAACTCGAACTCTTCTTGCAAGCACTCCTGCAACAGGATGCCTAGCTCGCGATCGTCATCGATGAGCAAAATAGATATCATCAACTGCTAACATTAGTTCTGTTCTGTGCCTTTTCGTGGTTAAGAAGTGTGAAGGCTCATTCCCGAATCGGCCTTCGAGAAACTGGAGTTCCCGGAAAAAACAGAACCAAGCCAGTGCCTCTCTTCTAGGGCCCGTATACATGCCTCTCATTCTTCCCGGTCAGACTGCTTCAGCAGCTGCTAGATATCGTGAGGGAGGCCACTCAGCAAAGGCGAGTTCTGCTCTGACCAGAGTCGCCTCGCTAAAGAATGTCTTGCACCATTTAAAAACATCATTCGCTTGGATCACCCCGCGCATAGCACGCATTCGGACCCGCTGTTCGGAGTCGGGCATGCACAGGGCCTGGCGAAGAGTTGACGCCATGCCTTCAACATCGCAGGGATTAACGAGGAGTGCCCCTGCCCCGAGTTCCGCAGCAGAGCCGGCAAATTCACTCAGCACCAAAGCACCTTGCTCATCGCAGCGCGCCGCACAGAACTCCTTTGCGACCAGGTTCATCCCGTCTCGTAAGGGCGTAACCAGCGCGACATCTGCGGCACAGTAGAGTGCGAGGAGTTCAGTCCCTTCAAGAGATCGGTGCAAATATGTGATGGGCGACCAATCAGGCCGGCTGTATTCTCCATTGATCTCGCTTACAAGGCGTTCGACATCCGCCTTGTATTCGTGGTATTCAGCAATCTGCTCCCGGCTGGGCACAATGACCTGAATGAGCGAAACGCAGCCTCGAAGTGCAGGCTCACGCGCAAGAAGAGTTCGGAATGCCAGCAGCCGTTCGCGAATTCCTTTTGTGTAATCCAGACGATCGATGCCTATAAGAAGTTGCTTTTCTCGAAGACTGTGGCGGATGGCATCACGCCTGGCAATTGTCTCCGGGCTGAGTGATGCGTTGGCATAGGCGGTGAAGTCGATGCTAATCGGGAATGCACCCACTTCTGCATATTTGCCTCCGGCGCCGACCAACAATTTTTTGCCGATGCGTTTGACCCGTGAACCCTGGAGGCAGCGGCGGACACACGCCACAAAGTTTCTTTGGTCACGCTTTGTTTGAAATCCCAGCAACTGGAACTGAAGTAATGCCCGAAGGATTTCTTTGCTCCATGGGAGTTTCTCAAAGATAT
Organism: Terriglobia bacterium; assembly: GCA_020072645.1. Taxonomy (NCBI): domain Bacteria; kingdom Pseudomonadati; phylum Acidobacteriota; class Terriglobia; species Terriglobia bacterium. Next base: position 272,589 of record JAIQGK010000001.1, on the reverse strand, counting down.
CCGGGGACGGGAAAGGGATGTGATGGAAGTAAGCCAAGGACGAGCCGATGCCGCGTGCGCGCAGGCGATCGGCGAGCATCATCAGATGATAATCGTGCACCCAGATACAGTCGGTACGATGCGCAACAGCTTCGACAGAGTCAGCAAATTTCTCATTAACTTGCGTGTAAGAAATCCAGTACAGCGGATCGAAGTTGCATCTGGATGGGAGGTCATGGAACAAAGGCCAAAGTATCTCGTTGCAGCAGCCGTCATAAAAAAAAGTTTTTTCGGCATCTGTCAGGAACACAGGCTCAAGGCAATAATCCGGCGCGCATTCCGTTCGCAAGATTGAATCGACTCCTGGTTCATGGTCAATGCCCGGCCATCCCACCCAAACTCCGCCGTTGCGTTTGAAAATCGGCAGTAGCGCCGAGACAAGCCCTCCAGAACTCGGCTGGACGTTTAGCCCCTCGCTTGTACGCTCAATGTTCACCGGGAGGCGATTGGCGACGATGATTAGCCGGCCTTTGGAATTCATACGTCACCACCGCAGGCCCGAATCCAGTCATTTAGAAACTGCAGCAGTTCTTCCGGAGGTTGAATCCACATCTTCGCCCGGGTCGACCGCCATTTTCGATTTACCAATACCGGCAGGCCACGGTCCTCCATCGCCTGGAACGCATCCTCGTCCGTGGCATCATCGCCGAGGTATGCCACTGGGACGGAGTCATCTGTCTCAGACAACAATGTCTTGACGGCATACCCCTTGTTGGCCCCTCGCGCTTTTAATTCTGCGCCACCATCAAACTCTGTCAGTAGAAGATTACCTCGGCATGCAAGCGGGCCCAGCAAACTGTAAATCTGTGCTCGAATTTCTTCGACATGCCGCTGGCTGAGTCCGCGCCAATGGACCGCCACTGCTCCTGCTTTGAATTCGCACAGCTCAGTCAAACCTGCCCGGTCGAGGATTCCACGGGCCTCCGCCAGCGCTTGCAAGGTATTCTCGCTAAGATAGACGACTTGATGCCGATCGTCGGGAAATAGACGTTCCAACCCGTGCACTCCCCAAATTTCGGGATGGCAGGCAAGTCCCAGGAGAGATGGGATCTCGTCCGCGGAGCGGCCGCTGATCAAGACGACTCTGGTCCTGCACGTGCAGCGAATGCTCTCCAGGAGTTCCGCCACGGATGGGTAAGGAAGCGCCCGTTTGCGGTCTGTTGAAAAGGGAGCGATTGTGCCGTCATAGTCGAGCAACAGGAGCCGCTCGGTAGCTGTGCGCAATTGGTCAAAGAAAGGGCTCACGTCACATTTGAGGGCGGCTGTACTCATTGGGCGCTCCTAACGTGATTCGCGATGCCCGGGCTGGCGCATGGGAACAGAAGGATGTTCCAGCCCGGGCAAGAAGCTACTCACATCTTCCATCCAATATGACGCGGATTTGTCCTGCAGAGAAATACTGTAGGGCCAGTACAAAGACACGAAAATCAGGGTAGGCGACTTATGAAATGATCTTTTTTCTGACCGCGTATAGAACGATTTCTGCCGAGCTGTGCAAATCGAGCTTCTGCATCAGCCGCGTGCGATGGGTTTCAACGGTACTGGTTGAAAGGTTCAGCGTGGTGGCGACTTCTTTGTTTGACTTGCCTTCCGCCAATAGCTGAAAGATCTCTTTCTCACGATCCGTGAGTAAGTCATACGAATCCTGGAGGCCGCGCTGCTGAAGCTGGCGCATGTAGTCTTCCAGCAGGGTGTTCGCGATGGCCGGGCTGAAAAATGATTTACCCTGTGCAACGACCTGAACTGCACGGTAGAGATCAACTTCAGCTGTATCTTTCAACAGATATCCTTTGGCGCCGGCCGCCAGCGTTCGTATCAAGTAACTCTCGTCAGAGTGCATGCTTAGTATGATGACCCCCGTACGTGGGCTTCGCTTGACGATTTGGGCTGTAGCCTGAATGCCGTTGAGATTCGGCATCGCAATATCCATCAACACCACATCCGGCTTCAGCTCTTCGGTCATCCGCACTGCTTCGCGGCCATCTGCGGCCTCTCCGACAACCTGAAAATCCGGGCTTTGCTCCAACTGGAGCCGCAGGCCTTTTCGCACAATGCCGTGATCATCAGCGATTAGGATCTGAACTTTGTTCATGCCGGAACCCCGATCGGAATCTCGGCCCTTAAGGTCGTACCTCTGCCACGCCCGGAAATAATCTTCAGCGAACCTTCCAGTTCCTGGATCCTCTCCTGCATGCCGAGCAATCCAAGCCCGCTACGCAAGCGGGCAGAAGGGTCAAAACCGACCCCATCATCCTGCACCACCACAACTACCTGATCGTCCTCAGCCCGTACCGAGACCAGGACGTTCTTGGCTTTTGCATGTCTAGCGCAATTGGTGAGCGCTTCCTGGACGACTCGATAGATCGAGGTACGCTGAGCTTCCGACAAATCGTCGAGGATCCCACCCACCTGCACGCTTGCGGATACTCCCGTGTGGCGAGAGAATTCCCTGCCCTGCCATTGCAGCGCCGGCTCTAATCCAAGATCATCAAGCATGGACGGACGAAGGCCCATGGCAAGGTCACGTATCGCACGCATCGCTTTCATATTTAACTGCTTTGCATCTTCGATGTGGTCATGAAAGGCCTGCGGGTCCGCCGCACGGAGCTTTTCCAAATGGCCAATTTCTATGCCCAGCGCGGTCATCGTCTGGCCCACTTCATCGTGCAACTCTCGAGAAAGGGCCTTTCTCTCGCCCTCTTGTGCCTGCACCAGTCTGCGCGACAATTTTCTTAGGTTAGCTTGCGTTTGTTCAATCTCCCTTCGTTGTTCCTCGTGTCTTCTTTCCAGCGTGGCGACCCGGTAGGTAGTCAGAAAGGCCACGAGAGTGCCAAACGCGAGAGCGAATGTCAGCATTCGTGAGAGAAATGCTTGCAACACTTGCTGGCTGTCTCTTGTTCTCTCCCGCTCCCGTTCCAGATTGTCCCGGTTCAGCTTTGCGATTTCGCGGGCAAGGTCGACAACCGCCTGCCGTCTGGGCAATACATTGTGGCGCAAGAACGACCAACTCCGCTCGGCCTTTTCTTGAGGAGTCCATGCAAAGATAGGATCAAGTGAATCCCAGTAGCCCTGGACCTCACTTTGCAGGCGCTCGAGTCGCGGGCTGTCGCTCTCTGCCATGCGCGTTGCCAGCACGTCTAGCCGTTTCTGTAGCGAGGAACGGATTTCCAAAAGCTGTTGGCGGTGAAGCGGCGCGTTCTGAGGCGAAGGATCCAGTAGGTAGTCGCGAACAAGAATGTCCGCTAGGTACATATCCGTCGCAATATCCCGCCGGAACGTCTCCGTCTGCAGGTACGCACTTTGAACGCTTTCCATTTCGTTGTAGATAGCCCTGGCGCGGCGGATCGCACCAATTCCAAGAATGGCGATGAGGGCAATCAGGGTTCCAAAACCAAGTGCCAATACAAAAGAAGAGCGAGATTTAATCGCTTGTCGGCTCCACATATTCGAATTCTCTTAGAGGCAACAGCCAGTTTCAAAGCGATGCCATTCTCAGCTTACTCCATTGAAACGGGCTCATCGATGCCGTTCGTAAGCTTGGGCTTCCAAAAACTGACTGTTGGGAGGATCTGAATCCGCTTTTTACAGTGCAATCATGGCGATCGCATCTTTAGAAACAGCTAAGCCGCACGGCCCTACGGATATTAACAAGGAGCCTCTCGATGCGCAAAAATGCTGCCTGGTGCTCCACCGGTCAACTTCTGGTTGCCGTAGAAACCACCAGGCAGGAGATGAGTTTCGGAGATCCTCTTGTGAGAGCGTTTAGCATCCTCTTGTTGCAAGACTATCGTCATTAAAGACGCCCGCAAATAGAATACAGTCTTGACAGTACGTGAAAGAAAAAATCACTGTATCTTCAATCTCGGTGATTTGAGTTCTCGATAGCTCAAATCGTGTGCCGTCGAAGCGCAACTGGCCTAGACATGCGCTCTATCTCAAGCGCTATAAGGTGCCCGGTGCTGCGGAACGCCAGGAGAGAGACATACCACTTACGGCACCGGGCAGGAGACCTTCACAGCATTTTATTTATGATCGTAAAAAACTGCATCATACGAAAATACAGTCAATACAGTACAAAAAGATAAAAAAACAGGTACGGGCCTCCTCGAATTCTCGTGCTGTTATCAAGTGCCAACTTTATGGACTAGTCGAATGGAGGGGTTTGCTGGCGCGTCCGCTAAATCAACAGCATGGCCAACCAACTCCGGAGATCAGCAAAGATATTCCCTTCACACATCGGTGCGTGACAGCCGTCACGGTAAAATCATCGGCCTTCGTCTTGTAATGAAGGTAGCTATATAGCTATATGAGCAGATGATTACAAATGTGTTGCCTGCTTCTTGAGCGACCAAAAGCTGGACCTCAAGAAAGGCGATCAGGTAGAGGTGCTCGGAGCGAAGGCTAACACCCGTCGAGGCGAGATATTTATGGCCGGCCAGATCACCAGTGGCGGCAAAACGATCACCTTGCGAGATGAGATGGGAATGCCGAACTGGCCGCGCGGCATGTCCGGTAAGAACCGAAAGCAAAAGGGGTATGGCCCTTGAGGCATTCCCCTTCTACGAACTGACAGGTGCAATTTTAAATGCTATCGTCCGATCCAGTTTTTGCGCTTCTCAGAAGCAAGAGACTTTCCAGCATCATTAAGCGACTAAAATTAGTCCCGGGGTAGCCTTAAAACATGTGAAGCAAATACATGCCTTCTAAATCACCAAACGTGTTCGCCGAAATGGGCCGTGACGACCTGCTCCGGGCATTGGAAATGTTCGCGAAGAACTGGCTCGCGCACGATGGTTGCTGGTTTCTTGCGGCGGAAGAACGCTTAGGACAGGACGTTGCCATCGAGTTGGATGCCCTCTCGTGGAAACAGTTCGCTGCAGCAGAAGCGCGACGCATCATGGCCACCTTCAACATCAAGCCAGATGGTGGTCTTGCGGCTTTGGAGAAAGCCTTGGGCTTGCGTCTCTACAGCGTCATCAATGCACAACGAACCGAATGGTCAGATGATCGCCGGCGCCTGCGCTTCTTCATGGATGTGTGTCGAGTCCAGGAGACCCGGCGACGCAAGGGCCTACCCGACTTCCCATGCAAGAGTGTAGGCATCGTAGAGTTCGAAACCTTTGCTAGAACCATCGATTCCCGTATTCGTACGGCATGCCTGCACTGTCCTCCCGATGCGGCTCAGGACCAGTATTGTGGCTGGGAATTCACGCTGGAATGAATCCAGCTTTCTGGAATTGAGACAGATCACACCTTAATGGGAGCCCTCAAGATCAGTCTCTTGAGGCCCTCGTTTAGTACCAGACAAGCAAACATCGAAGAACAAAGAACAAGCAGAATCACCGTCCACGAAATGCGCGGCATATCGAGCCAGCCAGCGAGGCCGATAGTGATGCCAAGGAAAGCGTCAGCACAAAGAGCAGCCGTAAGAGTCGCGCTGGGCCGGGAACGCAATAAGGAGCCGCGCTCACGGATCGAGATCAGCGAAAAAATCGCCAGAAACAGAAGAATCTGAAAACTTAAAGCATTTACGAGCGGCGATCCTGCAGGGATGGCGAAGGTTCTCATGGTGACTTTCAAGACGACAAGCGCTTCGATTAGCATGGCGAATCCAACCGCGATGCCCAGCGCGATGTGCCGACCAATCCGCCAACTGTCGGGCTTGGCCGAAGGGACCACCCGATCTGTGGCCAACGCGATCTTTACAAAATCAGTCATGAACACCAGAACCAGCATGGCAAGAGCTGAAATGACAAACTTCCCTGTCAACAAAAAAGCTACAACCACGAAGCCGCTCTTAAGAACGGTCCGGCTGATCTTATTAATGACCCAGGTCAGAATCCGTTGATACACTGCCCGGCCGTTCTCAACCAGATCAACAATCCCACCCAGGCCCTCGGCTGTGAGTACAACGCTGGCAGCTGATTTTGCGGCGTCGGTGGCTGTGCTGACGGCAATTCCAACCTCGGCGGCCTGGAGTGCAGGAGCATCGTTGACTCCGTCACCGGTCATGCCAACAACATGCCCACGGGTCTGAAGGGCTCCGATCACGGCGAATTTGTCTTCCGGAAATACTTCGGCGATGCCGCTCGCGTGCAGCACAGCCTCAGAGACAGACGCCTTATTCGCGCTCGATGGTGTTCTAAAATCAGCCATGCTGATCACTTCACCGAGGCCGACTTCCTTTGCGATCTCACGGGCAACTGGCCTTGCGTCGCCGGTGAGCATCTTCACTTCCACGCCTAAACTGCCAAGATGCTGAATCAGAGACTTCGAGTCTTCCCGAGGCGCGTCGTAGAGAGACAAAAGTCCCGCGAAGGCAAGATGCGAGTCTTTGGAAACTGCCCGCGCAATGCCAAGCGTCCGGTACCCTTTGGCTGCTGCCTCGCTCAGGGCGTGATTAATTGCCTCTTCTCGTTCCGGTGGGACTGGCGCCAGTTGCAGCAGAGTGCGAACTGCTCCCTTCATCACCTGAAACTGTCCTCGCGGCCCGCTCACCAGGGCTTCCGTTCGGCGCGACTCCGGCGAGAATGGCGTAAACCGGAGCTGCTGATAACTCTTCAAGTCAATCTTTCTCTCTGCTGCCTCCTGGAGCAGGGCAAGATCAATGGTGTCCTGGTTCGACTCATTTGAAGCAAGGCATGCGAACAAGAGAAGGTCTTCGTTGCTGAAGCCCGGTTCGGGCTCGATCAACGTGACCTTCAACAGGTTCTGCGTTATGGTGCCCGTTTTGTCAACACACAGCACATCCATGGTCGCTGCATCTTCCGCCGCGCTGAGACGGGTAACCAGCACTCCTTTCTTGCTTAGCTTTTGCGCGGCAAGTGCCGTGCTCACGGTAAACATAACCGGCAGCGCAACCGGAATCGCACTCATCAGGAGCACGAGGCTGAGCGGAAGAATCTTCAGAAGAGAGTATCCATGATAGGGAGCCATCGCGGTAACCAGCAGAACAAGGCTGCCGATGATCACGAAAAGCCAGCGAACCAGCTTGCCAACTACTTCCTCCATGTGCAGCTTGGGGCGGGCGAGTTGCACCAGCTCAATCGTCTTGCCAAAATAGGTTCTTCCGCCCGTCAGGACAACGATTCCGGTGCTTTCCCCCCGTTTTACAAGGGAACCGGCAAAGGCAAGGTCACCCCGGGATTTGGATACAACATTGCTCTCGCCGGTGAGGGCGGCCTGGTCTACTGACAGCTCCCCGACGAGCACCTTGACATCTGCCGGCACCAAATCTCCCATACGCAGCCTGACGATGTCGCCGGGGACGAGGAGGTCCGCCGCCAGCGGCCCCCACTGCCCGTTTCGCAAAGTACGTGTGGTGATCTGGAGGCGCTGCTTCAGGGTTTCGACGGTAGATTGGGCGCGCTTTTCCTGGGTAACACTGATAGTCGCGTTGAGAATAAGCAGACCTCCGACCACCCAGGCGTCCACCCGTTTGCCCAGGACCACGGAGAGAACCAGAATCGTCTCAAGCATCCAGGCGGAAGGGCCCCAGAATTTCTTGAGAACAAGAAGAACCAGGCTTGTTCGCTTCTCTTCAACCGCGTTCGCGCCGTAAACTGTATGACGTTTGGCGACCTCAGCCTCGGTGAGACCTCTTTCGATGGTGGAGTCGAGCCTCGCGAGCACGATCTCGGGAGCAAGTTTCTCCCAGGACTCAGTGCTATCGACAACATCTTGGGGAATGGGCAAGCTCCTATTCCATAAAGTGATTCAGAAACTGAGATCAAGCATAGCAGCCAAGCCGCCATGCCCGTCCCAGGGATTGATTGAGGTTAGGGAAATGCTCGACGTACATCAATTTCCGTTTCCGAAGCGGCGGAGTTCGGTAGTCGATCCCTCAGTCTCACTCCTTTGCCTTCACTACCAGCACCGGACAGGGCGCATGACGCATAACAGCATCGGCCACGCTGCCAAGCACGGCGCGCGGTAGCCCACCACGGCCATGGCTGCCGATCACGATGACATCAGCCGGCCAACGCTTCGCAGCATCCACAATCGCACTGGCGGGCTTGGCAACTTCCAGAAATTCGAAGCATTGCAATTGCGCTTTGATTCGTTCGCGAAAGCCGGCGAGCAGCCTTTTACCATCCTCCGCCGCGCGAGCGATCAACTCGTTGGCGGGAATCCCGGATTCCGGCGCAAAATTGAGCTGCGGATCAACAACATGAATGAACGCTACTTGGGCCCCAAGCAGGCCCGCTAGTTCAAGACCGAGATCAGCCGCATGGACTGCAATTGGCTCGCTGTCCACCGCGATTAGGATTCTCTGGAAGCTCATCTAAGTTCCTCTCGTGTACCCGATTCTGGTTGCCTTCCGCTCCCAAGGGAATAAACGTATGCAAGACTTCGGTCATTAAAGGCCAAGAGTTGCTGGAAGAAACAGGGCCTGCGCATCCGGCGCCTTCGCCCTTCACTCAGCCTCGTTTGCAAGGATAACCAAGCGGCTCGGGAGGCGGGCGTGATAGCCATCACAGTAACCCTCCCCTACTTGGAATTTAATTGAGATGGCTGGTTCCAGCGTGTATGGTTCGCCTTGGCGCACAGCCGTGGAGGGAGTACTTTATGTCTACTGCGAACGCCATCGTCGAGCAAGCCCAACCGGATTTCCGGTCTATCCTTTTTGCTACAGATTATTCGACTGCCGCCGGGGGAGCTTCAGAGTGGCTGAAGGTGGTCGCCAAGCAACTTGGATCGGCAATCGTTCTCACCCACTTTAAACAGATCGAGGGCACACGGCATGCGGGGGAGCAGCCGGTACAGCTTGAGGATACTGACGGGAGGCTGCAGGCAGTTCGGAATGAGCTGTGCCGAACCGGAGACCCAAGTGTTTCTATCGCCCCATTTCAGCTCAAGCATGAAATGCCATTTGCGGCGGCCGCTTTTGAGGCTCAGTTGCGGGAGATCATCGATGCCAACAGCATCGACCTGATCGTGCTTGGTACTCATGCGCGCCAAGGACTCAAGAAGTTGGCATTGGGTTCCTTTGCTGAGGGCGTTTTCAGGCACGCGGACGTTCCTGTTCTGGTGATAGGCCCCAAAGCCGCCGCAACCGCTCCACCGCAAGCACCCCACAAAGTCCTGTTTGCAACAGATTTCGAACGTGAATCAATCGAAGCGCTGCCTCTGGCCGCCGCCTTCGCAAAACAGCTCAGGGCATCCCTGGTGTTGCTGAATGTGAACCAGGCCCCAAGGTTGGTAAAAGAACGAGAAGATGCTGTCAACGAATCGGTTGACCGCCTTCGCCGCCTGGCTGAACGTTTTGCGATTTCGGGCGCCACACTCGTGGGCTTGCAAGGCAATCCCACAAAACAGATCGCCCGTTACATAAAGCAAGAATCAATCAGCACAGTTGTTCTAGGAATTCGGAGTGCCGAATATGAAGACGCAGTGGCGATGCATATTCCCACACTGGTTGGCAATCTTATCTCAAGCGTTACATGCTCGGTACTGACGTTCCGAGGTAAATATCAAAGTCACGGCTACCAGGCCCGTCCGACCTCTGGGTTTTGACCATCAGACGGAGTTGACCTCACGAGCATGGGTGTAAGCTTTGTTTCGGAGAGAGATGAAGGAACCTCGACCTAGTGCAATCATAAACGCGTCTGCTGATCGCCGGCCTCCTGGCCTGCAGCGATCACCTCGCGAAAATAAGTGCCAACTCCCTTTATCTCGCCTTGTCGATGATTGTCGAGATCCTTTTTGTCAAGCACGAGCAGGAAAGCGCATCGAACATACAGGACAGATCACATTCTCATCGGCTTGGACGTGGCCGTAGTCAATCAGTGTAAAAGCCTTGAATGTTGCGCTTTCCTTGACCGCGATCGGCTTTAATCTTGCTTCGCTCTCCATGTCGTTCTGTTTTTACCGTACACATTCTTCGTATTCGCCTGCGCGACTATGTGCGAGGCCATAGCAGAGTTGGATTAGGCACGGTAAAATATCTGCTGAGCTTACCTTTTCTTTCTACCCTCTGGAGCGTCGTGTATGGGCGCTCCTATTTTTGCGCAGTGCCCTGGACCTGCTCTCCGCTCCCTCTGGAAATTGACTCTTTCAGCGAGCAATGTTCCTTGCGCGTCCAGGCTATCGCTTGATGAGGCTTAAGCCGATAGTAGTATTACAAGATCAGGTCAAGCGATAGTTCCGCATCATTCCCATGTCTTCATGTTCCAGAATGTGGCAGTGATAGAGAAACAGCCCTTTGAATTGTGGGAATCGCATGAGCAACTGCACCTGTTCTCCGGGCAGGACCAGGACTGTGTCTTTCCAACCCTCGTCGGTGAAACCCTCGTGCAGCGCCGCCGTCAAACCATCCGTGCCCCCAGCAGGCGTGCGTTTCAATACCTGAAACTGCCCACCGTGAAGATGTATGGGATGCGCCATCTGCATCATTCCCATGCTCATGTTTCTGAACTCCACGGCTTGGATGCTGCCGGCCTTGAACGTTTCGTTCTCTTTGACCGCGTCCATCTCAAATGTACTGCCATTCAGAAACCATTGCATCCGCATGAACGACAGTGGAAACACGCGCGGATGATTTGCGTTCTCAGCTTCTTGCGGGCGGCGGAAACCGGGTTGCGAAAGGCGCGCCGGCACGCGGAAGCCGGATTTCTCTTTCTTCTCGATCCGTACACGTAGGACCCTGAACTCAGAGCCCTGTTCGAGTCCAACGCCACCCCTCATGCCTCTTCCCATCCCCCGACCCATTCCTCCTCCCGTCATCATTTGAGGAGCGAGAAACGGCCTGCTCAGCAACTCCAGGGATGAGCCCACGGTTTGGTTGCTTAAGTCGACGATCACGTCGACACGTTCCGCCGGGGCTAGTACCAGGTAAGGCTTCCGCAACGGCCGCTCCAAAAGCCCGCCGTCCGTGCCGATGAGAGTGAACGGCATGCCATTGTCCCAAGCGAGTTTATAGATTCGCGAGTTTGACCCGTTGAGGATTCGCAGCCGGTACACGGACGTAGACAGCTTTAGTTGTTTATCCAGAGTTCCGTTCACCAGGATCCGCTCGCCCAGAAATCCGGTCATCGCATCCATGCGGCCGGATATATAGGTGAGGTCGTGATCGCCGTCAAAAGTGCGATCTTGAATGACGAGCGGGATCTCATGCTCGCCTGAAGGCAACCGCAATGAAGATTCCTCGTCGTCGCTGACGAAAAGATTTCCCGCCAAGCCGCGATAAACCTGCGGCCCCGTTCGGTCGTCCGGGTGAGGATGGTACCAGTAGTGGCCGGCGCGGTCCCGCACTTCGAACTCGTAGAGGTACTGCGCATCTGTTGGAATCACCAAGCGCGGATGGCCGTCCATTGGCGCCGGTACCGCTAGCCCATGCCAATGCACGATGGTGGTCTCGGGCAGTTCGTTGCGGAAGTGCACACGGACTTTATCGCCCTTGCGCAGGCGGATCGCAGGTCCAAGATATGAGCCGGAGTCTTCCAGCACCCCAGCGCGGCCTTTCAGCAGTTTGCCCCTGTACGACCACGTGCCAGTCGGCGCTCCGGGAAAAATCTCATGGTGCGCGGGCTGTGCAGTTAGTTCCAGTTCCACGTCGGGCACGAGTGCGGGGTTGGACTGCAACGCGGGTTCAGCGCGGACCAGCGCTTGCAGCGGCGCCATTAGGCGTCGCCCAGTGATGGCCGCCGCGGAAAGAGCGATCGATTCCAGAAACTCTCGCCGGTCCATCTGCTTCGTTCCCTTCATTGGATGTTGTAATCGGCGTGTACCTTTGAGTACAGGGCTAGCTAAATCGGAACGCATTACACAACAGAATACTCCCCCTTCAACCCAGGATGCGATGCGCGTTGGTTCTTGGGGGCCTTTTCTTCTCGTGATCCGTTGTCGACTCGCCGCGACTCACGAGCTGTGTTGGAATCTTGATAATCCAGCGACAATTCTTTCACACAGCCCTGTTTCACTCAGGGCAGACGGGAAAGACTTGCGCAGCCAAAAAGCCAGCGTCGGGTGGCGCGCATTTGAACTCCGCTCCAGCGTCGCGCCTTTAACATTTGACTTGATTTTGACGCATATCCTGCAGGTGCAATCTTGCGAACTCTACGCGTTCATCTCCGGAGAATAGTGCAAACAAGCGCAGTTGTTGGAACAAAACTAAATGGCACATCCGTATGTGACACAGGTCACAGCCGATTATCCTCGCATAAGGATATGCTTCTATCCGTATAGATGAAGAAGTCCCTGTAAGGAGGAAGCTATGAAAAAAGCACTAATCGCGATTGTGATGGTGGTTTCTGTCGCTGCCGGCTTATACGCGCAGCGAGGCCCCATGGGGAAAGGCGGAGGTTGGGGACCAGGAAGCTCTTACACAAGAATGTATAACGCTCAAACAGTCGAAACCATAAGCGGACAGGTAATATCCGTTGATCGCATTACACCAATGAAGGGGATGTCGTACGGTGTTCACCTCACGCTGAAGGCCGACAAAGAAACAATCTCCGTCCATCTTGGTCCAAGCTGGTATATCGACAATCAGGATGTAAAGCTTGCTCCCAACGACAAGATTGAAGTCAAGGGCTCGAGAATCACCTTTGAGGGCCATCCCGCCATTGTTGCGGCTGAAGTAAAGAAAGGCGATGAAGTCCTGATGCTACGCGACTCGAGCGGATTTCCGGCCTGGAGCGGCTGGAGACGCAAGTAGCTTGGGAAACTGCATCGGGAATTCAGAACCCAGAAATGCGCGAGGCCCAGAACGACAGACGCGGTGCGAAGGGAACAAACGTAGGTGACGGTTATGAGAGAACTTGAAAAACTCTTTAAAGGGCTGGCGGATATAACCCGGTTGAGGATCCTCAACTTGTTGTTGCATGGGGAACTTTGTGTGTGCGATGTGCAGCAGATTGTAGGCGCATTGCAACCGAACATCTCCCGCCATCTCACGTATTTGAAGAATTCAGGCCTTGTGCTCGATCGCCGCGATGGGCCTCGCATGTACTATCGCTTGGCTGAGCCCATGGATGATGCGCGCAAACAGCTATTTTTCTTTCTGCGCACCGCGTTCTCTCAGAATGCTGCTTTCGAAGAGGATTCTCACAAGCTGCAGAAGGCCATCGAGGACGGAGCATGCAATGCCACTCAATGGCACCCATATTCGGGACTCCCCAGGGATCCGTGCAACACCGAGCGCCTAGGACAATGAGATGCTCAAGGCCGAACAATACTCTGAGGCCCGCGAACGCATAACAACAACGAAGAGGCCGCGCCCGGAGGCTCACAAGGGACTCCTATTTCTTGCAGGTATTGGTTCTGTTGCGGCCTGGTACCTTGTTTACCGTCAACTACCGGCACTGGCGGACTGGCTCACTTTCTCGGTCCTTGGACTGAACAAAGCAACTCACCTCGGATCGGCAGTTCAGTTCCTTATCTTTGAGATCCCGAAGGTTCTGATGTTGCTGGTGCTGGTCGTCTTTGGCGTCGGCATCGTCCGGTCATTCTTCACACCGCAGCACACTCGGGCCGTTTTAGCAGGTAAGAGTGAATCTGCTGGAAATCTCCTTGCCGCGCTGCTGGGAGTCGTCACACCGTTCTGCTCCTGCTCGGCAGTCCCGCTCTTCATAGGCTTTGTCACGACTGGCGTACCGCTTGGAGTCACGTTTTCGTTCCTTATATCTGCACCCATGGTGAATGAGGTTGCGCTGGTCCTGCTCTTCGGGCTCTTCGGCTGGCGTGTTGCCGCGATCTACGCTGGCACAGGCTTGCTGATCGCTGTTATCGCCGGGTGGGTGATCGGCCGGCTCAAGATGGAGCGGTTCGTGGAGCCGTGGGTTTACGCCACACAGCTCGGCGACAGTGAGGCTGCCGACCAGAAGCTCTCCTGGCCTGAACGTGTCCGGCTGGGAAAGGAAGCCGTGCGAGATATTGTCGGCAAAGTGTGGCCTTACGTGATTGCCGGCATCGCCGTGGGAGCAGGAATCCATGGTTATGTTCCCGAGAACTTTATGGCATCCATCATGGGCAAGGGAGCGTGGTGGTCGGTTCCCTTGGCCGTTCTGATCGGCGTGCCCATGTATTCCAATGCCGCGGGCATCATCCCGATAGTGCAGGCTCTTCTTGGCAAGGGCGCCGCGCTCGGCACCGTGCTGGCATTCATGATGTCGGTGATCGGCTTGTCACTGCCGGAAACCATTATTCTTCGCAAGGTCCTTCGGCTGCCACTCATTGCTGTGTTTGTCGGGGTTGTTGCGACGGGGATCCTGATTGTCGGTTACGTTTTCAATCTCATCATGTAGTGAGGGTCATGCTGAATATTACTGTGTACGGTCCTGGTTGTGCTAAGTGCAAAGAAACTGAACGGCGTGTACGCCACGTTCTCGAGGCATCCGGGGTGGACGCCAATGTAACCAAGGCAGTGGACTTTGTTGAGATGGCCAAAGCTGGTGTGCTCGCGACACCAGCTATCGCTATCGACGGCATCGTCAAGCTTTCCGGTCGCGTTCCTAATGAGGACGAAATCAAGGCCTGGCTTACGGAAATTTAATGTTAGCCCCTGCCGAGAGGCAAAGCGTGAAAGGGAGTAGTCCAATGGCAACCGTCGAAGCACCAATAAGACCACATGTCGTTCCAGTCCGGCCTCTGCCGCCGGCAAAATCAAAGTGGCGGCGCCACTTGTGGATACTCGGCGCTGGCTGCCTCGCTTTGATTCTCATCATCCTGGTGCTTCTTCCACCCAAAATCCCAGTTACCCGTCTGTCCGCAATGACGCTGCGCGATGAAGCCGCCGGTACCGGGTTCGTTCACGCCAAAGTCTCAATCGGGGTTGGGGCCAAGATTAACGGCGTCGTGTTAAAAATCTACGTTGATCAGGGCGACGTCGTGAGGAAAGGTCAGCTTCTGGCTGAGCTGCACAACCTGGACTTCCAAAGTCAGTTTGGTCAGGCTACGAGTCTGGCCCAGGCGCAAAAGGCGACGGTTGATTCTGCGCAGGCGAACCGTTCCGCCAGTGAGGCGCGCCTTCAGGCGAGCATCAGCGCGGTGGCCCGAGTTCAGGCAGGTCTACGACTTGCTGAAATCAACTATCAACGCACTAAATCACTCCACGAAGGCGGGGTAGTTTCAAAAGAGTCTCTCGATGCTGCCGAAACGGCCTATGCTCAGGCGCAAGAGGACCTGCGGAACACGCAGGCGCTACAGAACTCGGCCCAGCAGGAAGTGAAAGCAGCTGAGGCCCAGGTTGCGACCTCTCAAAAGACGATGGCTGGTTCCGAAGCAGACGTCCAGCTACAAAAAGCCAATCTGCAATACACGATCATCACCAGCCCGGCTGATGGGTACGTTGTTTCCCGCGATCTGGAGGAAGGAGCGACCGTGGTCCCAGGGCTCCCTATTTTCACCATCGCCCACTCCAGCGTGATCTGGGTGTCGGCCAACATTGATGAACGTGAGATAGACGGGCTCAAAGTCGGCCAACCGGCAACCATCACCCTGCGGTCTGCGCCAAACCGCAAGATCCCTGGGAGGGTTGCGCGAATCGCGAAAGAAGCCGACCCGGTCACTGAGGAAGTGGTTGTGGATGTGGCTTTTGCCCAGCAGCCATCTGATATCAAGCTCAATGAAACCGCAGAGGTCTACATCCTGAAATCGGAGAAAGCCGGTGCGAGTACACTCCCGAGAACCGCGATCGTGCCGGCACGCGATGGTGCTTCGGTTTGGACTGTGACGCACGGCAAACTTCAGTTACTTCCAATTTCTCTCGGAATGACGGACAAGCGCGGGTTCGTGGAGATCCTGAGCGGTCTCTCCGGTTCTGAACCGATTGTTGTTCAACCGAATGCAGCAGGCACTCAGCTCGTGCCTGGCAAACGCGTACGGACCACTCAGGTGGAAACGCGCACTCTGGCGTCGAGGTAAGCTATGAATCTTGCTATTCGCGACATTCGCCGTCACAAGACGCGCTTTCTGCTTACCTGCGTCGGGTTGGGACTGCTCCTGACAGTCGTGATGGCGATGAGCGGTATCTACCGCGGCTTGATTGGCGATGCTACCAAGGTGGTGGAGGCGACACCGGCCCAGATCTGGGTGGTCCAAAAGGACACGCGCGGCCCATTCGCGGAAAGCTCGCGGCTACCGGAAGACCTCGAACACTCCATTGCGGCTGTCGAAGGTGTTCGGCGGGCTTCGCCACTGTCGTTTCAATACGTGCAGATTCCGCACGGAGACAAACCCATCCGGTTGTTTCTGATCGGGTACAAGCTCGGTGGGATTGGTGGTCCGCCTGTGATTATGGCAGGCCGCACCATTACCAAGAAACATTACGAAATTGTGGCAGATCGCAAATCCGGTTACGCCGTGGGAGATACGATCCATTTGGGACTGGAAGATTACACTGTGGTGGGTCTTACGCAAGGGATGCCGTCGCCCTCGGGAGATCCCGCCGCGTTCGTTTCGTTGGCCGACGCGCAGGTCATCCAGTTCCAGCTGGACAACGACGCGATACGGAACAATCGCGAGCGCGTGGTTGCGACCTACGCACAATTGGCCAGCATGAATCCATTGATGCGCGACAAGGCAACCGCGAAGGCCTTGGCTGCCGCCGAGAACCCACATTTCGCCAATGCCATCGTTGCCGAACTGGACGATCCATTTGCGGCCGCCGAGGTTGCGAATTACGTCCGCCGCTGGAACCACTATCAAGTGTTTTCGGCCGACCAAGAACGGGACCTCCTTCTCAAAGGCTTTATTGAGAAATCCCAAAAGCAGCTCTGGCTGTTCCGGACGATCCTTGTGATCGTCTCCGGCGTGATCATTGCGCTCATCATCTACACGCTCACCATGGATAAGCTGCGCGAGATTGCCACCCTGAAGATTATCGGGGCGTCAGATCGGACCATCGTCAGCATGATCCTGCAGCAGTCACTCTTGCTGGGAGTGATCGGGTTCGCCGTGGGCTACGCGCTCATCAGCAGGACATACATGCTCTATCCGCGAACCGTGCTCGTGCAGCCGCTCGACATGCTGGCGCTGTTCGCGATTGTGGTCCTGATCTGCATATTGGCGAGCATTCTGGGAATATGGCGCGCGCTGAAGGTCGATCCCGGAACAGCGCTGAGTGGGGGATAAGCAGTATGGAAGTTGTACGTGTGGAGCACTTGACGAAGATTTACGGCCACGGTGATGCCCAGACCGTGGCTCTCATCGACGCCAGCCTCAACGTGA
Organism: Terriglobia bacterium; assembly: GCA_020072645.1. NCBI lineage: Bacteria > Pseudomonadati > Acidobacteriota > Terriglobia > Terriglobia bacterium. The sequence goes on along the minus strand of JAIQGK010000001.1, from coordinate 255,381 downwards.
ACAGCGGCGAACTTGTGGCCCTGCTGGGTCCGAGCGGCTCCGGCAAGACAACCCTGCTGACAGCGATTTGCTGTATCAATGAGCCTACGCACGGCCGCATTGAATTGGACGGCATCCCGGTTTTCGATGAGGGTTGGATGGGCGTTGATGTACGCGCCCTGCGACGCCAGAAAATGGGAGTAATTTTCCAGTCTTACAACCTGATTCCGTTCTTGACCGTTCTGGAAAATGTGGAACTGATTCTGTCTCTCAACCATATACCGCAGGCAAAAGCGCAGGACCGGGCCATGGAACTGCTTGAGTACCTGGAAATCGCCCACCGTTGGCATCACTATCCCGGCGAGATTTCGGGTGGTGAACAGCAGCGCGTCGCTATTGCCCGCGCGCTCGCCAACCATCCTAAAGTATTGCTCGCCGACGAACCCACAGCCGCATTGGATACTGAACGAGGCAAGATCGTGATGGGGCTTCTCCGGAAACTCAGCCGCGAGACGGGAGCCGCTGTGATCGTGGTAACGCATGACGAACGTATGCTCGAGGGCTTCGACAGGGTGTATCGAATAGCTGACGGGAGAATTCAGTGATCATAAGGGGTGGCAAAGTGGCCAGCGTCGGCGGTAGATTTCATCGTTCGGCACGTTGCGGTCTGTAACATTGCGACCCTAAACAATGAAAGGTCAAAGGCATGGAACCATTTCCTCATCACTATACTGCTTCCGCGTCCGCTAATTTGGAGGGCAATGTTGCAGTTGACGCACCACGATTGCCCAGGCTCGTCTCTGCTCCACCCGCTGAGTTTGGCGGACCGGGCGACCGCTGGTCCCCCGAAACTTTGCTCGTCGCTGCGGTGGCAGACTGCTTTGTACTGACTTTCCGAGCGATTGCCGCGGTGTCGAATCTGTCCTGGATTTCTCTGAATTGTGAGGTTGTTGGCACCCTGAATAAGGTAGACCGCGTGACGCAGTTCACCGGATTTGCCGTTCGTGTGCGCCTTCTAGTGGCTCCTGAAATCAACAAAGAACAGGCACTCCGGCTCTTAACGCGAGCCGAACAGACCTGTTTGGTCACTAATTCGCTTAAGGCTAAGTGCCAGCTTGAGCCTTTAGTTGATGTCGCGACATCTCAATGACCTTGAGCCGTCAGCCCGATCGCCACCTGCCGCTGCGGCAACCCAATGCCGGGAAAGGCACCGTCAAGTAAGATCCACCAGAGGAGAACGTAGCTTTACATGCACTCAGCTGCGATTGACATTTCAAGCTCACTATTCAAGGCGGATCCTTATCCCTTTTATGCGCAGCTGAGGGCCGAGCACCCAGTGTTTCCGGTGAGACTTCCTGATGGTCAAACGGCTTGGCTCATCACGCGCTACGACGATGCCCTCTCCGCCCTTAAAGACAGGCGATTTTCCAAGGATAAGCTGAACGCCGGTCAAAAACAGCCGTGGATACCGGCGTATTTCAAGCCACTTGCTCGCAACATGCTCGATCTGGACGATCCCGACCACGCACGTCTCCGCGGCCTTGTACACAAGGCCTTTACGCCCAAGATAGTAGAGAGCATGCGCCAGGGCATAGAGTCCCTGACAGAGAAATTGCTCGACGCCGCCCAGCCTTGTGGGCGCATGGATCTGGTACAAGACTATGCTTTACCCCTGCCCACCGCGATCATTGCGCAAATGCTGGGAGTGCCTGCGGGCGAGCAGCACAAGTTTCACCGCTGGTCGAGTGCAATTGTTTCTTCGCAATCTTCCAAGTGGGGTACAGTTTGGGCCATTCCCCACGCGATTGCCTTCTTGCGATTTATCCGCAAACTCATCCGTCTGCGACGAAACCATCCCCAGAGTGACCTAACCAGCGCCCTGGCGCAAGCAGAAGAGGCTGGAGATAAATTGAACGAGGACGAGCTGTTTTCGATGATTTTTCTGTTGCTCATCGCCGGCCATGAGACCACAGTCAATCTTATCGCCAACAGCGCTCTGGCTCTCCTGTGCCATCCCGACCAAATGGAGAGGCTGCGTTGCGACCCTTCTTTGATTGAGCCGGCAGTAGAGGAATTACTGCGCTTTGAAGGCCCCGTGGAGACATCTACCGAGCGGTATGCGTTGGAGGATGTGTTGATTTCTGGCAGCACGATACCGCGAGGCGCGCTGGTATACGTGGTGCTGGCTTCCGCTAACCGTGATGAACGGCAGTTCGAAAATCCCGACAGGCTGGACATCACTCGCCAGAATAACCGCCATCTGGCCTTCGGCCAGGGAATTCACTATTGCCTGGGTGCTCCGCTCGCGCGACTTGAAACTCAGATTGCAATCAATGCCTTGCTAAGACGCTCTCCTCATCTGCAGCTGGCGGTGCCGGTGAAAGAAGTCCGCTGGAAGAAGGGATTGGTTCTGCGGGGACTCGAATCGCTGCCAGTAAGGTTCTAGCCACCAATCAGTTCGCTAGGGTCAGGGAGCACAGGCTGCGCTACTCGAAAACAACCAGGAAACTCGTGAACCCGACGCCAAATCAGCGGAGGGCCTTAGATGCCTCTTGACCAAGCGACGGCCACGCTGAGCTATAAAGGTCAAAGACGAATGGCGCAGAGGGCGCTTCAGTATCTGCGGTCAAAACCTGTGAACTAATGAGGTCCACCTTTTGATCAGACTTGAAGTTCCCAAGGTAAGAGCGAGCGTATTCAGTCCTCGGTAACTCCCCAGGAGAAGAATAAAATCATTGCTAGATGCCGGTCCGCAAAATCGTCCATATCGACATGGGTGCCTTTTATGCCTCCGTCGAACAGCGGGACAATCCCGAACTGCGTGGGAGGCCTGTGATTGTGGCTTGGAAGGCCAATCGTTCTGTCGTCTGCGCAGCCTCATATGAGGCCAGACGTTTCGGAGTACGCTCAGCGATGCCAGCGGTTCGTGCTGAACGATTGTGCCCGGAGGCAATATTATTTCTCCTGACTTCACAAGATATCGAGCTGTGTCGCGGCTCACGCGCGAGATTTTCCAGCGGCACACGGATCTGGGAACCACTCTCTCTTGATGAGGCCTACCTGGATGTCACAGAGAATAAGACCGCGTTGCGAACAGCTACGCGCGTCGCGAGCAAGATTCGTGAGCAAATTCGTCATGAACTGAACTTAAAAGCCTCAGCCGGTGTGGCGCCGAACAAGTTTTTAGCAAAACTTGCATCGGACTGGCATAAGCCGGACGGACTATTCGTGATTCAGCCTGAAGAGGTGGACACCTTTCTTCTGCCGCTACCGGTCGGCCGCCTGCCAGGAGTAGGCAAAGTGACCGGGGAGAGGCTTGAGAAGCTCGGTGTAAACACGGTCCGGGAACTGCGGGACCTCGATCTTGTAGCGCTCGAAAACAACTTTGGTCGCTATGGCCGGCGTCTGTACGAGCTCTCCCGCGGCATCGACAATAGCCATGTCATCCCGAACAGGCCTACAAAGTCGATCTCTGCTGAGGATACCTTTGAGCACAATGTGCTGCTATCTGAAACAGAGCCGATGATTCGCCGTCTCGCAGAAAAGGTGGTCACCTTCGCGTAAGGAATCACGTATACCGCATACAGTCGTTCTCAAGTTGAAGACCGGCGACTTCAATATTCTGACTCGCAGTCATAGCCGGGTCACCTCCCTCTTCTTGCGAGGAATTGACGACCATCGCATTGGGGCTGCGGGAGCGAGTGAATCTGGGACCGCAGCAACGCTTTCGCCTCGTAGGAGTTGGTGTAGGCAATTTTCGCGAACCCGACGATGGGCTTTCGCAACAATCCCTTTTTGGGGAGTGCGATGTTCAGGATTGCCCAAAATCGTGCCAGTGAACGTATTCTCGCCCTCTCACGCAGTCCTGCGTGGACCTCGAAATTACCGATTTAGCGATCCGCGCAATAGAGGCAGCCGCCTTGGCAGAAATACTGGTCGTCTGTGCCAGAATAGGTTCGTGGGCATGGTTCCTTACTTGATCTCAGGCTGTCGAAGCGCCCGGGCTTGTTTTATCGATTTTTGAAGTGTGTCATAAGTCTTCCGGCAAAAATGGCCCGCCCATCCCTTTTGTTACAAACCAGCTCGCTGTCGGAAGCGGTTCTCTGTGACTCATAAGATCCTCATGATGCAGGTTTTCGGAGCGTCGACTGAAAAGTCGAGATCCTTGCCGCAGATCAAAACCCTTTAAGATTCATGACGCCAAATCATTGAAAATGAAATACTAAAACGAGCGATCTTGGGTGCGTGAAAACCTGTGGGTTTTCAAACACAGAAGTTAGCGGAAATTCGATTGCCTTGAGCGACCGTCCCTTTGTTATCAGCATCAAACTGCCTTCACAGATTGCAGCTCAGCGCAAAGTCGCCATACTTCAGTTGCTCTTAGAGAGCTTGAATCCGTGCAGCGGGCGAAAACTGACCTGCAGCGAGACACCGATATCGGTTTTTGGGGTTGCCGATAAGAGTGGAAAATTCCAATGCTCATACTTGGCCGAAGCGGTAAGAATCAGGCTTCCCATTTTGACGATCGTTCCGCTCACATCAAAGTCCCGCAAGTAACCTCCCTCCAGGAATGCCGGGTTCACATTTTGATTGCGGTAATGAAACTGCAAATTGTCGCTGGCGTTGAATCGGTATGTCGTCCAGAGGTTCAGCCCGCGCCCTTCCCGACCAATCGCGTTCCCGATGATTTGTCCATAGTTCGTATAGCCGCTTAGAAAATGGTCATTGAAATAAGCCACTCCGACGCCGCCCAGGTTGGGTATGTCCGTGTAGATGCCTTCGGCGCGCAGATCGAGTTTCGGAAGCTTGGGAAGCCGAGGCATGTAGAGGCCAGTGCGGAATGCCGATTTTCGAGGAAAAGCAATAGGAGAGTATTCGTCTTCGGTGAAAGAATCGCCATAAAACGTGAGCCAGTCGCGCAGGCCGGGAATGCGGTAAGAAAAATCAAAAGCTGACCGGCGATCACCAGGGTCATTGGGCTGACCGGGAATGGTATTCCCCGTTGGCGAGTAACTGCGCAGCAGGCTGTGCAGTGTTAGAGGAAAACCTGGGCCGCTCAGGACCGCAGTTACGCCAAACCCGAACTCCAGATTGCGCGTTGGTTTGAACGACAGCTTCTCGCCCTGGATAAAGGGGTGAGGATGGAGCGGTGCAGCGATCACGTGGCGATTCCCTGCGGCATCCTCAAAGCCAACAAATTGCTGCCCTTCTAACTGGCCCCAGAACGCCTCCACGCGAATCGCACCGATCAGGCGGAATATCCATGGCAGCACAAATGGCTTGGCTCGCGAGATGCGAAGCATTGGGAGAGGCTCAGCATTGTTGCTGGCGAGGAAGGGGCCATCCGTTCCCGGGCCCCACCAAAGAGTCTGATTACCAAACGAGATTACATTGTCGCGAAAAGTAAAAGAAGCATAAGCATCGAGCAAGCGGAAACGGTCTAGCGTGTCAGTACGCTGCGGCGGGGCGAATGGCAAGCCCTCAAGATTGGCAATTGCCTGTTGCGCGGTCGCGCTTAGAGGTGAAAGCATCCCCGCATGCTGATATTCCCCGCGAACGTAAAAAGCGAGCCGCCCCACAATGGTCCGTGCCGAGGCGCCGGTGACATCGTTCACGCCTTTCCCAAACGGCCGGCCGAAATCCTCGGTAAAAGTCTTAGCGAAGTGATAATCATCCGACAAAGGAGAGCCCGAGACGAAGCCAACACGGGTGTAAGCTTCTTCCAGAAATGCGTTCGGCTGGGTTTGCTTTCCTTGCAATTCGGGGGACAACTCGGCCGCAAGTCGCTTATAAATATCCCCCCATTTGCTGGAATCATGAAGATCAATTGCCTGTCCTGCTTCATCCACCAGCCTCGCACACTCAGAGCGAGTCCAAGGGCGCATCCCTGATTCTGCAGTGTTGATATAGCCGAGAGCTGCCAACCGATCAATTTCTGGATATACCCAGCTGTCCATCGGCACATAGGTTGTTCCGGTCTGGGGTCCTTCGAAGTGGAGGCCTTCGGGAATGAAGTTCCCATAGTCAGCCTCATCAAGATCGGAATTGTGGTGCCTGTTGTAAACTTGCCGGCCGATCAGCCATCCCAACCCGCCACCAATGACGACATCAGAGGGGAAATGCTTGCGGCCGGTGACTCGCGCCACGCTCACCGCAGACGCGGTGCCATACGCCAGGGTTTGGGACAGCCATCCAGGATATTCATGTGCGATCACTGACGCCGCCGTCCAGCTCAGCATCGAATGAAGGGAAGGAAACGAAGGGTCGCCGAAATCCTGGAAGAACCTTCCCCGTCCATCAGGTAGTGTGGGGCGCTCCCTCCCGAAAACGCCTTTCAGCGCTTCGACGACAACGAAGCTGTTGATCAGGGCTTCCCCTGTCAGGAGACCCGTCTCTTTCGAACGTCCAGATCCGTTGAGGCTTCCCCACACATACATCATGGCTGGGACGCCAGCGAGGGCGATCGTGCCACCGTTGGAAATGTTGTCGCTCCGATCAATGGCCGTAAGGTTGGAGTGTTCGCGGGACATGATGCTGCGATCGCGCGCGAAAAAGAGGCCGGTCGCGCCGGCAAGAGGGACCACCCATGGAGCGTCTTCGAAGCGCAGATGAAATGGCGATGTCCAGATGGCCTTCTGATCTCCGGGAAGGTTGAGGAATACCCTTTTCACTGACATCTTGGCCGAAGGCTGCTTCTGCTGACCCGTGGCATCCGGCGTGGAACTCTGTGATTCCGGAACGGACACCTTGGAACAGGAAACCTCCTTCCCGCATTGATTGAACCCATTGCCACAGAGTCCAGCGCATCCCCCAGCCATTCGGGGCATATCTGAAGGCGGTTGAATGGAGACTAACGTTTTCGGCGTCGACTTATCAACCCGGAAGTCACCTTCCTGGGCAAAACAACCTCCCAGCAGGAAAGTCCCGACGAATGCTACCCGCGAAACAAGATTGATTTTCATACTTTTGACGGAAAAGGTCTGCCGTGCATCGAGGGGCCAACTTGTTACCCTATAGCCTCAGCGCAGGATTGTGGAAGCTGCGAGTTGCCTCGAATTACACGCATACCAAGTCTGCTTCCACCAAGTCATACGATTCTCAGCATGTTGTGTTGAGACGCAACCATTCATGATAATTCAGGGCTGCAATTGCGTCTTGCGGGATTTGCCTTAGATTTCGCTATACCAGGCTAGGCGCCACACACAGCCCCGGACGGCCAGACGTGTACATGTTCATTGCCGCTCGTCTAGGTGTATCTGTTTGGCGTTCTCAGCTGATCGGTTGTGCTCTTGTTTTTCATTCCAAGGTACAATATCAAAAAGCCAGCAGAGTGGGATTATTTCTGTAATAGAAAGCGTTTGATTTAGCCATCGGTGGGGACAGGCATGCGGCAAGTTATGCGAGACGCTCGGGAAGAAAAAAGCCAAGAAACGATAGAGATGACCGGTTTTGGCGGTCCCGAAGTGGACACATCTGAAACGGCCGAATCGTCCAACGACGTCTCATTGCTTGACCTGCTGATCGTCATCGGCAGGCGGAAAAAGTTCCTGGCGGCCAGTACTTTGGCCGTGTTTGCGCTGGCCCTGATCGTCACCCTCTTGATCCCTAAGAGATATACGGCCACCACCACGGTTCTTCCGCCGCAGCAGGGATCGTCTCTGAGCGCCGCGCTCCTGTCCCAGATGGGCAACCTGGGCGCCTTAGGATCGCTGGCCGGAGGCAGTATCGGCTTGAAGAATCCAGCAGACATGACAATTGCCTTGTTGAAGAGCCGCAGCGTTGAAGACGCCATGATCCAGCGCTTCGATCTGATGAAGCTTTACAAGGACAAGAGGCTCTCCGACGCTCGCAAGTCGCTGGAGAATCACACTTCCATAGATAGCAACCTAAAGGACGGGCTGATTCGCATTGAGATTGAAGACCGCGATCCCCAGCGCGCTGCGGAGATGGCCAACGCCTATGTGGACGAGTACCAGAGGTTCTCGCAGCATCTGGCGATCGGGGAGGCGGGCCAGCGGCGGCTGTTTTTCGAGCGCCAACTGGTTGAGGCCAAAAACAACCTGGCCGGCGCGGAAGAGGCGTTAAAGGCGTCGCAGCAAAAAAGCGGCATGATTCAGCTGGATAGCCAGGCCAAGGCTCTGATCGAGTCGGTGGCCGCGCTGCGAGCGCAGATCGCCGCTAAAGAGGTGCAGATCAGGTCATTGAGCCTGTCTGAAACGCCCAGCAACCCTGACTTCCTGATGGCCCGGGAACAGCTGGCGGCATTGCAGTCACAGCTGCGGCAGATCGGCGGGACTCAGTCCGGCGAAGATTCTGACCTGATCGTTCCCCGGGGCAAGATTCCCCAGGCGGGGATGGACTACATCCGCAAGCTGCGTGACGTGAAATACAACGAGATGATCTTTGAGCTTCTCGCCAAACAGTTTGAGCTGGCCAAGCTCGATGAAGCTCGCGAAGGGGCGATTATCCAGGTAGTGGACGCTGCGGTCGTCCCGGACAAGAAATCCTTTCCGAAAATCAGCCTAATTGTTCCCGCTGTGACGTTCATCTGGATTCTTCTGGCGATCTTTGGAATTTTATTCTTGGAAGGCATCCGACGGGCTGGCCAGCGTCCGGAAGACTACCGCAGGCTGCAAGCCTTGAGAATGATGTGGCAAAGAGATTCCCACAAGTCGTAGATGGACGCTAGTCGCTATGTGAACCTATCAGACGGGTTCACAGCCATTTTGATTCAATTGGTCGCGCGTTTTATCGACAAACCAACCCCATTTGCTGAAGTATTTCCAGGCCGAACTGATGTGATGCTTCGTCAGCAACCAGTTATGGTAAGACCCCTTCTGGTATTCATGAAAAACAGCCACGTCAGGGAAATACATTGTCTTTGATACTTCCCCGATGCGGCGACACAGATCAACGTCCTCCATGTAGAGAAAGTATCTTTCGTCAAAGAGACCAACTTTCTCGAACAAACTCGTCCTTACAAGCATGCAACAACCAGAAAGCGACGGCACTACCCGAGGTGATGTCAGGTCCACTCCCCGGAGAAGATAGCGATCCATCTTCGCGCGAAAAATCGACCTCCTCAATGGCCCGCCAAATCTTCGTATCAGCAAGTCTGAAGGGGTTGGCAAAAGCTTGCATAAACCTTGCTCTTCCCCGCCCGGATAAAGGACGCGAGGCATGACAAGCCCAACATCCGGATTGCGTTGCATGAATTGATAGAGAGCGTTGAGAACTTCAGATCCGAAGCGGACGTCTGGATTGACGATCAAATGATAATCCGACCCACTTAACAATTTTCGAATGGCAATATTATGGCCTGCTCCGAAACCCAAGTTATGACCTGAAAAGTAATAATCCGCCCCGGCCGCTGTCTCACGAAGTTTGTCCAGCGGGGAGTTGTCAATCACAACCAGACGAACCTTGAGATCGCTGGATAGCACGCTTTTAATACATAAGCGCACCTGCTCTGGCTGATTCTGGTACAGCACCAGTGAACATGTTACCCTAACGGCTTTTTTGCCGTGCACCACCGGGCTTGTCATTGGTGATCGCCGGGACGAATAGACAATACAGCCGAAAGCGACTGTTCAATATTCCGTTCCTGGTTATACTCTTCAGCAAAAAAAGATTGAGCGGAACAAACTAATTTAGCCGCAAGTGACCTGTCCGTGAGAAGTCTTTCCACGCTGCCCGCAAATTCGCCAACCGAATCCGCCACGAGCAAATGTGTACCATTAACAAGACCAGTGCCTTCCATCCCAATCGAGGTAGTCACAACTGCAACTCCAGCCTGCAACGCGTTAATCGTCTTGACTTTGAGCCCGGCACCACGAAGAACGGGATTCACAAATACTGCGGCTCTGCTGTAGAGATCGCTCAAATCTTGCGGATCCGGACAAAAGGAGATATTTGTGTATCTCTCAACCATTTTAATCAAAGCGGGAATGGGAACCCCACCAGTACGTCCAGCAATGGTCAGTGAATAGCCTTCGAGTTTAGATAAGCGTGGATGAATGTGATCCACGTACCATTGTAAGGCATTCACATTGAGCGATACAGCGAGTGTACCGACAAACAATACCTCTTTGCCGAAAGCAGCGTATGAACCTATCTTACTGCCCGGATCGGGAGGCAAGAAGACGGCTTTTGAAACATCGGTCGGGCTCTTCCGAAGATGAAGAGTTCTCTCCCAATCAGATATGAACCATAACAAATCGCACTTTGCTCTGAGAGCGGGTGAGTACTTATCGAAACGAACAGCTTCAAGTTTATAGAACAGTCTTTCTTTCCAATTGCGGCTGCTTTTGCTCAGCTCCCTGAAATATCTGGCTTCGTCATTCTGGGACCGCAGGATGCGCGCCTTAGCCTGCAGTCGGACATTCTCCAAAATTGGGCCGACATGTTCGGATTCCAAGAGGACGGCATCATACTTCTCGGCTAACGTGACCTGTTTTAGCGCACGCCTGCTGCGCACTTGAAAGGGATCCAGAGATAAGGACGCTGACAATCTCACGTCGCGCTCGAGAATCCACAAATGCGAAACCACAGCTTGGACAGCGTCAATATCCGCCTGGGTGGGACCACTTTTAACAGTTGCAATAAGGTCCAGAGTAAATCCAAGCCGCTTAAGATTCAGAATGCGTCCCCAAATGTCAACTGCGGCGCCATGATGCGGAGGATACGGAAAATCATTTGCCACGACTAATATTCGTCGCATTTCTCACCTCGCTAAGCCCTACCCCAAACACAATTGCGACCGTGTAAACGCCCGCAGTAGGAATATAAGTCGTCACAGCAATCGCAGAGGCCATAAGGGCGATGGCAATAATCCATTGCCGTTGGGCCACCAAGCGATTTAGCAGTCTCACGATGAATATCAAAAACCAAAATGCGAAAGGAATTCCAAATCGTATCAACTGGTCGAAAAAAAAGGTCTTGGTACTTACCATGTCCGCAGATGTCTGATATTGAGAGACCTCTTCGAAATATAAGGGTATCGCAAAAAATGATTGCACCGTTGACATTGCGCTCGGTAAATAAGCGCCAACCGCGGGAAGGAATCCAGACAAGCCAACGCCAAGAGGGTGCCGAGTAACAGTAATCAAAGCACAAAGAATCATCGAGAAGCGGGTGGGTATCGTTCCCGACGTCGCAATCACTTCTTCAGGAAACAAATTGGGAACAACCATTAGAATGAACAATGCCCCAAATGGCAGTAAAATTAATAGGATCCCGACAATATGGTACCAGCGTGAATGCCACTTTATTAAGCAAAGAACGACGGCACAGAAGAAGAGGGTCAACATGCCGCCTTTTGATCCGGACGCAACTAGGAGACCAGCGGTCACTGCGAACAAGATGATCCGAGCAATCGTCGAACGTGTTAGATGGACGCCCAGAAGTCCCATCGTGATCGCACTAATTGAGAACTCGCTCGGTTCGCTTGAAAGTCCGCGCGGCCTAAAGTCGGCAACCGGCGTAAAGTGCAGGATTCGTGTTTCTAACAAGCCTGGCAGCCCAAATGGATTTGCGTTGCTAAAACAAAAACCTAAAATCACGAGGCCAAAAGCAGTGTAGATTCCGGCACGAACGACCGAGTTGATTCGGTATTCTATATTGCTGACTGCGAACACAAGAAGGGCAAGCGAAATAAAACTTGTCGTGCTTTTCCAAATCATGTTTTGATCGTGGCTTGTCAGTCCGAAGTATAGGAAACCGTAAGCAGTTGTTAGGAAGACATACACCAAACAAACAAGAAGGGCGCGATCTACGTTCAGATTCCCGTAAATTAGCCACTGGGTGAAACTCACAACCGCAATCGCCAGAAGTGGGAACAAAGAGGGACTTGCGCCAAGGCTGCGCAAAGGAGTTCCTTGCAGGAAGAAATCCTGAATAGGAGATAAGGCAATAAAAAGGAAGATGCAAATCTGAACAAAGCCTGACATCTCCTTTTCAGGTTTCAATTTCGTTCCATTCATACCGTGAACTGATATGCCCTCCGCAAATGTTTGCCCAATGGGCAGCTTTCAATGCCCCATCGACAATCCGTTAAAAAACGCTTGCTGCTTGAATTTAAACATCCCGATGTTGTCGCGGAGAACCACCAGCCGCGCACACAAGTATGCCTCATAGAGAAGCAGCCAGGGGAGCGCTTTCAGAAAACCGAAGCTCTTGATCAAGAAATAGACCCGATTCCTGGTACAGTAACGGATTTCGACGGTTGAATGCTTACCGCCGGCGAGTGAACTCACTTTGTGCAGCAGCTTGCACTCCGGCAGATACATCAGCTTTGCTCCGACGCGGTGCGCACGGAACATGAAATCAACATCATCCATATAGACGAAGTACTTTGCATCCATCAGTCCGGTTCTGCCGAAAAGGGCTGCCTGAATCAGCACACAGCAGGTGGGTACATAAGATACCTGCTCAACCTGGTCGTACTGGCCGCAGTCCAGGACCTCTCCCCTCTGGAAAATTCGATAGCCGAACCAGGGCTGAAAGCTCCCTCCAGCTGCCCAGAAGCGCCTTGGTTCGTCGAAGTACATCATTTTCGGGCAGGTCATATCTGCCGCGTGTCGGGATAAGCCGGCCGACAGCTTCTCGACCAGGTCATTGTCGAAAACAGTATCGTTATTTATGAGGAGAACAGAATCGCAACGCGCCTCCAACGCGGCACGTATTCCCTGGTTGTTCCCTTCCGCGACCCCGCGATTGTCGGGATTTGCAATAATCACCAGACGGGGATCCACGCAATCACGAAGAAGTTGCAGTGTTGAATCCGCTGATGCATTGTCAATCACAAACAAGACCAGGTTGCTGTGATTCTGGGCAAAAACGCAGTGCAGAAAATCCTGCAATACCTTGCCGCTGTTGTACGTCACCGTGACTATGCCGATCTTGTTGCTACTTGCCATGCATCAAACCTTTCTCCCGCATTTCCGCTAGAGAATGCTCATAAAGCGCGGTGCCCGCGTCCTGGCGCTCTGACCACATCAGGAATTCTTGAAGGCCGTCAGCAAACTTCCATGCCGGCGAAAAACCGAGAACATTTTTAGCCCGAGAGAGATCAGCCGTGTTGTGGCGGATATCACCTTCCCGGAACGCGCCGTTCACGATTACTTCAGATTTGCTGTTAAAGTGCCGCACGATCGCTTCCGCAACCTGCTGGACGCTGACAGAGCGGCCCGAACCGATATTTAACGCCGCAGGCGGTTGTGGCTTGGCCTCTACGCAGCGAACAGTTGCTTCCACCACATCATCGATATAGACAAAATCCCGGCTCTCTTTTCCATCTTCAAAAATGTAAATTGGCTCATTTGCGCGAGCCTGATTCGAAAAAATAGCCAGTATACCGGTATAGGGATTCTTGAGGGATTGTCCAGGGCCAAACACATTTTGACACCGCAGAGCGAAGCCGTTGATTCCGAGCGTATGAGCGTACAGCAGAGCCATCTGCTCTTGTACCTGCTTGGTCAGTCCGTACAGAGACGAAGGACGGAAAGGAGCTTCCTCGGTAGTGGGGATAGTCAAACAGGCGAGGCTACAGACTGGGCACTTCGGTTCGTATTCCCCTTTTTTCATGTCGGCAACGACCCTGCCAGCGGGATAGACAGTACCGTGTTCCCCGCATTTGTAAGCTCCTTCTCCATAGACGGCTCGCGACGAAGCTACAATGAGGCTTTGGACCTGTGTATTTCCAGCGAGGAGCAGTTCCACGAGGGTCGAGGTTCCGGCAATATTCACGTCGGTGTAATGCCGAACCCGGTACATTGACTGGCCGGTACCTGTCTCGGCTGCAAGGTGGAGAACTACTTCCTGACCTAGAAGTGCTTTCCGCCATGCATCTTCATCGCGGACATCGCCCACCACCAAACGGACTTCTCCGCGCAAATCAGGGGCCAATTCCCGGTCTTTGCCATGGATCTGCTCACTGAAATTGTCCAACACGGTTACTTCGTACCCATTGTCGAGCAAACGTCGCGCAACGTGAGTACCAATAAATCCCGCCCCTCCACTAATCAGGATTTTCATCTCTTCCTCATTGCGGTGTCACTGCCATTCACAAGCGCCCAGGGAGGAGTATCCAGGCCGAAGATCAAGGGGCGGTAAGGTGCTCTTTCCGCAACATATGGAATCCATCGGATGCCGTATTCCTGTATCGCTTCCTCGTGAATCCGGATGGGATTGAACCCAGCATTTATGCACTCCCTCAATAGATCGTCCTTTCCGAAAAGCCGGAATTCCACGGTTGTACCTGGGCCTCCGTGGAAAGTAATATCCGTAAACTCTCGCGTTCGACCATCAGCGGTTTCACTTAACAACACCCACTTGTCAGCTTTCTTTTGAACGCTGAACCGAGAGGTTTCCGGGAAGTGCTCACGCGTTTCCCCTTCGACATACGGTACGGTGAAAATCATCACGCCGCCTGGTTTCAGCAGGCGACGTGCATTCTCAAACGCTTTTGAAATAGGAGGGCAAATATGCTCGAAAACATCCGTTGAAATAATGAAATCATAAAGACCGGCTTGAGAATGATCAACTGACGTGATATCAAGAAATGGATGTTGGTGGTAAAAAGTGTTTGTGTAGCCGAGTTTCTTTTCCAGACGACTGGCATAGCCTTCCCAGTCGCTCAAGCCGACACCGGAGAGGTCTGGACGACTCGGGAAGTCGGGTATCGCCATACTCGTTCCAAACAATTCCGTCGATAAGGCATGGATTACACTACGCCAACGAACGTTTGATCCGCAACGAACGCAGCTCCAATTCTCTCGTGAAAGTTCCTCGCCGGGGAAGGACGTTTTCATGCCGCACACGTTACACCGGAAGGACACCAACATAGCCGTGGGTGTCTTCAGGCATTTCACTAGCCATATAACACGCCTCTTGCAGTACCCAAGTCGGCGCCGAAGGGACCGCCAGTGCCGGTTTGACGCAATAGCCGATTTCACAGTAAGTGACATTCTCCTTGATCTTACGGGTGATAATCCCCTCTTCAACAATAACCGTAGACGAACCTCGATCTCTCTACCGCCTGGAAGCCTTGACCCACTTCTGAGCCTGTTGGTCAAATACCTCCAGCAAGACGGCGGGGTTCCCGGCAGCTACACCAAAATCCGGCACATCTCGACTAACTACCGAATTGGCTCCGATCACGGCTCGGTGACCAATTCGGACATTGGGTAGAATTACTGCTCCATAGCCAAGGAAAGCTCCGTCTCCAATCTCAACGAACGAGTCCTCGTCTGCTATTCGCTCAGCTACTTTCAAGGTTGACGTTACATCGCGAAATGGGTGCGAAACATCCACGATCGCGCAGTTGGCAGCAATAGCCACCGCAATCCCAATCTTTATAGTGCTATGGCAAACGATATGCACATTCTGCTCAATTCCAGTGTCCGACCCAATGGACAGATGTGGCTTTCGGCCATATGGGTCACGTACCACCTCCAATCGCACGCCGTCCCGTATTAGAACCCGTTCGCCGACTTCGATGCATTCCGGATTCCTGATCATTAGCGGAGCGTAAATGGCGCTCCCGCGGCCCAGACCCATGAACTGAGGACGGTAATAAAACCGCGATTTCACCGCCCAGTACCGATGACGCAGCGACGCGATTTTCTCGACAGGCGACCGTCGCAGCCATTCACGGATGCTCGTTGTTCGCATGCAAACGCTCCAATCGCTCCAATCGCCTACTGTCAGCTTCCAGGAGCGTGTTCCGGCGAACGACTCGGCTCCTGTAAAGAATTACTCCGATGAGCGCTACAAAAACAATGATGAACAATAGTGGGGTTTCTAGAGGATGCATCAAATTCGGCAAGTGTATTAAAACGAGGAACGGAACAGCAGCGAGTGCGGGAAAAACAATCCCACTGAAAAGGTATTGCAGAACCCGCAGTCGAATTGCTTTGTTGGTACGCGGAATATTATAAACGAGATTGCCTAACACTCCGACACCTGCTCCAATCAAAGTTCCCCATGCCACACCCATAGCGCCGAATTTCAGTCCAAGGAGGACGCTTGCAACCAAATTCGTCAGTCCCTCCACAAGGGGACTCAACGTGATGAGTTTCTGCTGCCCTGCTCCTATGAGAACAACTGAGTATGGGACCCCCGTCAGACGAATCATGTTGGCGCTGACTAAAACCAGCAGCACTGCATGTGCCTGAATTGCATACTGTCGTCCAACCCAGGCAACCATGATCGGATCAGCAAATAGTAAGAGCGGCATTCCCGTAAAAACTAACAGTAAGACGCCTACCCGCGTAGACGTTAAGACCATTCTCCCTAAAGCCGCGGGATCCTGCTGAGCATGCGCTACCGCCGCACGAGGAATCATGGCGCTGAAGATAGCGGATTGGGCGCCGGCAACAAATGTCACCAGACTCGCGGCCACAGCGTATGGACCAAGAGCGCTGACCTGGAAACGGCCAACCAATAGCAGGTCGAGCCCCGTCACGAGCATCATGGCGAACGACCAGATGGTTAAGCTGTAACAATAGTTGCTCAGTTCTTTTGCACTCGACCAGCGTACCAGCGAATTCTGGAACTTAACTTCTGGAGCAACTCTCTTAGCCAGCCCAAAAAGTGTCAGATACGAAAACAGATTGAGCACTGCCAGCACGGCAGCCATCACAATAATTGAGTGTCCCTGCAATACGACTGCCACCACCGCAACCGCAGAGACAATCTTGGCACCGCCGGTTACGATGGCAGGAATTTCATTCCTCTGCAGTCCTACAAAAACTCCGCTCCACGCAGAAGCAGGCAGGCCGATCGCGACGGAGGATCCAACTATCAGCAGGGCCCAACGCATCGTAGGAACAACCTGGGCTGAAATCTGTGGAAACAGCCAAGACGCACCTGCGCCAGCGGCGAATAGCAGGACAATGAAGATAACGCAAGCCAATGATAGTCCAAAAAAGGCCGTGCTGAAAATGCCATTCCTCAGTTCAGCATCCTGTTTTTCATTTGCAAACGCAACGTAGCGACCGATTGCCGTCTGGAGTCCAAAATCAAGATAACCGCTGTAGGCTGCGATTTGTAGGACAAGTACCCAGACCGTGTAATCGAGTTGCGTCATATGGCGCACCAAGACCGCCGGCAGGAACAGCGCAGCAATTCCTGAAGCGCCTCCACGGGCCAAGTTTGCTACGGCGTTCTTCACCACAACCCACTTTGTGCTCATTAGCCGTTAACTTCCTGCTGGCCATCGCGCCCCACAATGACGATTTTTGAATCAGCTCGTTTCATCGCATAGATGAGCAGCCTTCGGCAGACACCTCGGCATCCCGCAACCATTCTCCTTGCTTATCTTTAGCCGACAACTGCGGCTCTCCGTCCAAGGGCCAGTCGATACCAATATCCGGGTCGTCCCAGCGGATTGTGCGCTCAAACTGTGGGGCGTAATAATCCGTCGTCTTATAGAGCACTTCCGCCCACTCGGAAAGGACCATGAAACCATGCGCAAATCCCGGCGGCACCCAAAGCATGTCTTTGTTTTCTGCTGACAGAACCTCACCAACCCATTCCCCGAATGTCGCCGACTCTCGTCGCAGATCAACTGCTACATCGAAGATTTCTCCGACCACGGCGCGCACCAGCTTCCCTTGTGGCTGGCGAATCTGGTAGTGCAGGCCGCGCAGGACGTTCCTGCTCGACCGCGAGTGATTGTCCTGGACAAAATGGTAATGTATCTCGGCGCTAGCCAGCGCCTTCTCGTTGTAGCTTTCCAAGAAAAAGCCGCGATCATCGCTGAACACTCTTGGCCTCACCAGCAACACGCCTTCAAGTTTTGTCTTCACTGCTTGCACGTTATGTCCTCAAAAGCCGGCCGTTCGAGCAGGCCAAGGAGATACTGGCCATACCCGCTCTTACCCACGGCCCCGCTAATGTTTCGAGCTCAGATGCGCTGGTGAATCCCAATGCTGCTGATGCTTTCTCTTAAAGAACGGTGACCTCTATGCCCCCGAACAATACACGCGGATCAGTCAAACCCCTCATATCATTGGAGAAGATGCGATTACGTAAGACTAAACGTAAGTAGGCACCCGGATCATTGCAAGCAAGCCATATTAAAGCGCTTTTAATATAAATCTAGCTCTCGCACCATCAACGGCGGACTTAGGTGGCAAGCTGGTATCTTACGGAAACAATACCTTCGCGGCCGCAGCACCAATCACGAACGTGCCAATGATTTGTGTCCAGTCCTTGAACCCTCGCAGTACCACACCCTTGTCCAGCTTCTCCGGCACCACAATGGTGTCGCCCGGCGACAACCTTGCCTCGGTAAAGCTTTTAAAGAACACCCCGTTGTGTCCATGGCCACTGACCGTAGTCCCGTCGGCCCGGATGACGAACAAATGCCCCTTGTCCCCGTTCTTCGTAGGTCCCCCCGATATCTTTAAATAGTCGCCTACCGTCTTATCTTGCTTAAAAATGAAAGAATTGCTGTTGTAGACTGAGCCGATTACGTTGACCGTCGCTGGCCGGAAGGGCACGAGCAGCCTGTCGCCATCTTCCAGGGGCAGGTCCGGGACAGCATCTATGTCGCTGGTATTGGGCTTCAACTCAAGCACGATACGGCCGGTTGCCTTTAGCTGGCGAAGCTTGTCGAGCAGCTGGCGCTGGCCCTCCAGGGACTGACGTTCGGTCAGCGCCTCTTCTCCGCTGAGGTTCCTCTGCGCACCGGCGTTGCGGTCGATCGACTTTTCCAGTTCGTTGATGTACTCATCGAGCCGCTTCTGCTGGTCTTCCTTGGTCGACTCACGGGTAAACTCTGACCCATAAAGGTAGGCCTGCGGCGTAAGGCCGCCTACTCGAACAATCAAATGACGCAATGTCTCCGCTGGCTCAACCTGGTAGACCCCGGCGGTGCGGAATTCCCCTTCCAGGCGCACGAATTTCGTCTGCTGTGCGGCTGGCACCTGCATGTCATTTTGGGAGAAAATCGTGACCACGTCGCCGGGCTGCAGCACGACGTTTTCAGTCTCTTCTCCACTAATCGCCTTTCCTAGGTTAAAGGGTACCAACCGGGTGGTGAGATCCTCGGGGTTGATTCGCTGGATTACTGCATATTCCCAATTAATCTCGGCGGCTGACCGCTTCACTTCGTTCTTCAATTCTTCCTGCTTGATGCGCTGCGCCTCGGTTCGACCTACCCGGCTCGATAGGTCTTCGTTCCGCCGGGTGCCACGCTGGTCGGATGGAAGCTCGTTCGAACTCGAAGACGGAGGCACAGGAACTGGCGCCTGGTTCTGACCGCTGCTTTGCGTCGAGGGCTCGTTACGATCACGTTGCCATTCTCGCAGTCTCTGCTGCTGCCGCTCCTGGTCGGCCTCATCATGGGACTGGAACGTCAGGCTGTCCGGGTCCACAGCCAGCTTGTTCTGCCGTTTCCAGAACTCTTCGGTGACGAGGAATTCACGATTGGGTATAAGGTCCTTTACACGCATGCCCTGGCGCCAGGGATATCGGCCCGGAACTGCGACGTTCCCCCGCAGCGTTATAGCGTTATCGAACTTGGGTGAGATGTGCAAAAACCTGACGATGTCGCCATCGTTGAGTTCGGTCTTGAGTCCCGCTGCCGTAAGTTCGAACTCCGCAGTACGGCGTGTCAGGCGGTCATCGATACGGTCGACGAAAGCCTTCTGCCCGCCCGCGGTGGTGGTCAGGCCGCCGGCGTAAACAAGCACTTGGCTTAAATCCTCGCGCTCTCTTAACTCATAAATTGCTGGCACATTAACGCTTCCGGCCAACGCAACCAGCTTGCCCACGGGTGGAACATAGATCACGTCGCCGGGGAGCAATTGCGCGTCCTTACTTTTGTCCCCCGAGACAATCAGATCGTACAGATCAAAACGTGTGATCTCCTTACCCTGGCGTTTCAGGACAATTTGCCGCATGGAACCGCGGTTTGATGGCCCGCCGGAGGCGAATAAAGCATTGACCAGCGTGCTGAGGGAGCTGACGGTATAGGAGCCTGGCCGTTTCACCTGTCCTACGACAAAGATCTGGATGGAACGCAACTGGCCCAGAGTAACGTTCAACTCAAAATTCTTAAACACGCGGCCGATGTTTCGGGTAAGCGCACTGTTCAGCTCGTCATAGCGCAGACCGGCAACGCTCATGGCCCCTATCTTCGGTATGTAGATTGCTCCGGTACGATCCACCACCGCACGGTAATTGATGTCGATCTGCCCCCATGCCCGAATCAACAGCTCGTCGCCGGGCCCGATCAGATAGTCCGGGGTAACTGGAACCCGATCCAGAGGCGCAAACGTAGAGGGGACGTTGCGAAACAGATTTTCCCCAAAGATTTCCAAACGATAACCCAACGACGCAGCAACAAAACGCTGGAATTCCATGTCAGGTTCTTTGGGATTATTAAAATTTTCTAATGCTGTCCGCCTGTCATCTCTGGATTGCTCACTCTGTCCTTCGTTTTCCTGGCTCTGCCGGTCTATTCGGCCTAGTTGCTGCTGCTCAGCCGGTGTATTGGTAATCTGGATACCTTGTGTTGGGCGATCCGCAGGCATAGTCGTGCGGTCGCTTTGAGCAGCGGCGGTCGCAAGCGCAAACATGCAAAAAGAAAGGTAAGGAGATACGGCTCGTAACACAGTTTTCTCTAATCGCTCAAACCGTTATTTGGCACAATAATATGCCCAACGTACGATTGCCAACATAAATCAAGGCTGCGCTTTAGCGGCTAGGCACAAGCACTTAAGGCATGTCTTATCTTTTACTGAGCTGTGAAACTATACCTCACCAGAACGCAATTTGGCTAGCGGTCGCCCCTCGGGCGTTTTCCCGGTTTGCAGGCCACGTCTATAGACTATTCACTCCTGAGATGGCCCGACAGTAAGACCCTAGGATTGCCTGTTTTTTCTATAATTCTCTTCGCAAATTCGAGCGCTGTAGCATTACCGCGAACCGCAGCCATCGTCCACCTTACTTGTCACAGGTCATCCAGAAAGCCTTGAGCATCGAATCGACTGATGAAGCATTTCTCAGACCGTTACGGCCGATTCCGCTCGGCTCATGTCGCATGGCCAAGACAAATGGCATAACCCGGATGAATCAGGCGCAATCAATGAATCCCCAAACAAGCTAGCTCTCTCAGCACAACATTAACTTCCTCTAAACTTCCTCTAAATATGAAGTTGTTCAAAACTACACAAAAAACTTATTCCCAAGTTGCTGCTCATTGTGTAGTATTAGTTCGCTCAATCCCGAAATGAAACAATTTTAACTGTTCGAGGCAATAGCTCGGCTAGACGTTCTATGTTGATTTATTTGGCATTGCTCATCATTTCAGCAGCCATGGCGGCAGGTCTGACGAAAGTGGTCAGGGATCGCGCTAACCACATGGGGCTGGCTTTTGGGCCGAGTTCAGCGCGTCACATTCACGCAGCTCCGATTCCTCGGCTGGGTGGTGTAGCAATCTTCTTTACCTTTCTAATCATTTCTTTTCTTTACTGGCTTACTACCAAGCTCGGCTTCGTCCATGCCCCTAAGGGCTATTCTCTCCTCTATATTCTGATCCCAGCGAGCGGACTCTTTCTGGTTGGATTGCTTGATGATCTGCTCGGTATGAGCGCGAAGTTGAAGCTGGCGGCTCAGGTGGTCGGAGGGGCTGTTCTCTACTTCAGCGGATTTCGTCTGGCCTGCCTGCACAGCCTGGGAAGCAATCACTATGTGGGCGCGGCAGTCTGCTTTGCCTTGACCGTAGGCTTTGTTGTACTGGTCTGCAATGCCATTAACTTGATTGACGGGCTGGATGGGTTGGCCGCTGGAGCGGCCTTGTTTTCCATGGTCACGATCTTTACCTTTGCCTTGGTAAACGGGCGCCATGGGTCTGCACTGGCGGTAACCATCCTGGCGGGCGCGAACCTGGGCTTTCTGCTCTTTAACTTTAATCCCGCATCTATCTTTCTCGGCGACTCTGGAAGCCTGTTCATAGGGTTCATGCTGAGTGGGCTGGTGATGTCGGAATCTGGGCAGCAATCCAATCCATGGCATTCCATCCTCGTACCGATAATTTCGCTCGCTTTGCCGCTCACTGACCTGGCCCTTACGATAGTGCGGCGCTATCTTTCTGGGCATTCTCTCTTTGGCGCTGACCGTGGGCATATCCATCACAAACTTCTGGAACTGGGGCTAAGCCAACGTCAGGTTATTGCGATTCTGTATGGCGTTTCTGCTCTATTCGCGGTGATGAGCCTGACCTTTATTTATCCGTCCCGGCTGGTCGCAGTACCGGTGGTGGCGATCATGGTTTTGTTTCTCTTTTTCGGAATTCGCCGTCTGAATTATCAGGAATTCGGCGAACTGCAGAGGTTTGCACTCCGGCTGCGGCAGCAAAAGCAGGTCGCGGCATCCAACATTGCATTGCACAAAGCGGCAGACCGGCTGGAAGCCGCCAATGGCACTCCGGCGATTGTCGCGGTGCTCGAAAATTGTCTGCTCTCAGAATTCGACAGCTTCAAAATCATCCTCGATCCGGGATACTGGCTGACTCTTGATGATCAGCCGACCAGAGCGCTTGAGAGATCCTGGTCGTTGCATGGCCAGCAAGACAAACTGGTGCTCATGATGGACCTGGTAACGTCGGAATATGGGAAGATCGGACGTCTTTTCCTGGTACACAACTCGGGCAAGCGGCTGCTGGTCGACTCAAGTCTGTTGCAGGACGAGTTTCGGCGCGCCTTGGGATATGCACTGGAACATTGCATTATCCATACGTCCGCAGATGAGGCGCATAGCAAAAGCATGGCCTACCACGCCTGAGTTTCAAGTTAAGCTGCGGAGGGACAGTAATTCTGATGGTGTTTGGCCAGCGAAAATTCTTCTTGAGGTAAGCCGTTCAGTCATGGCCAGGATCCTAATTAAACCACGCTCGGTCGCCGAGTTGAATCTTGAAAGATGAATTTAAATGCTTGTTCGCATAAGGATCAGGCAAGAGAGACAAGGCATCCTCTGTGCCAAACGTAATTTCGCAGTCGGGCCAGTTTTACAAATACGGAAAAAAAGGACAGTATGAAGAGCGAAGCAGAGATCTCGCACCTTTGGCAACTCGCGCACTTGAAATTTTATTTTGGCGAAAAACTGGCTGAATACTCGATGCAAAGCGTGGACAATTCTGCGATCGAATTTGCCCTCGACCCGGAAGCAGAAAGTGCAGTGTTCGGAGAGAAATCGGCGGAAGATGATGCTGAAACTGAAAGCTTTCCGGAACAATCGAGGAAGGAACCAGTTGCTCCGCAGGGGCTCAATCCTTCAACCCGAATTGCGTGATACTCCAGGCGTCCATCTTTTGGGCGTTTCGGTTTAATTCCTTGTCATGGGAAGACCAGCTTCTGGCAATTTGCCCGGAGGGATCTTGCCGACAACTTAAGGTGGGAATTGGACAGTCTTGCCCGGCGAAACAGGTGGATTACGCACATAGCCTGCGACTTCGCACATAGGGCCCAGCAAAAGATAAGGCCAGTAATGACAGAACGAAGGACGACTACGTCCTCCCCTCACTTCGCTACATCATGTATCAGCGTTGCCCATTTTGGGGTACAAAGCTAAGGTGCCTGATCGTGGGGCACGGCGCAGGTGCTGTCAACGTTTACCACGTTCCCCGCAGCGTCGGTGGCCGTGCTCGTAATGGTGTAAATCCGCCCGTTTGCGGTGCCCAGACGATCAGCCCTCAACTGAACGGTCCGCGGCCCCAGACCGCTTCCGGTAATAATGATGTCAGGATTGTTCGGATCCATTGGCTCGCTACTGGTACCTGTCACGCTAAATGAACTCATCCCTGAGAGCAGATCGGCGGCCGAGATGGTTGTTACCGTGACGAAATTATGGTTCGGTGGCCAGAGTATACAATTCGCGGCCGGCAACCC
Organism: Terriglobia bacterium; assembly: GCA_020072645.1. Lineage (NCBI taxonomy): Bacteria > Pseudomonadati > Acidobacteriota > Terriglobia > Terriglobia bacterium. The sequence goes on along the minus strand of JAIQGK010000001.1, from coordinate 231,505 downwards.
GGAAAGCGCCGGCGGTGTCTTGTCTATATTGATACCGCCAGCCGTCGCCGAAGCCACATTGCCCGCCAAGTCCTGGCATGTGCCCGTAACCTGCTGGTTCGCGCCCTCGGAAGTCAGTACCGTCGACGCAGGAGGACTGTCCGAAGCCAGGCCGGAAAGGGCGTCAGAACAGGCAAAGCTTACTGCGACGTTGGTGTTGTTCCAGCCGTTCAGATTTGCGACGGGAATACGTGCGCCTGTTATTGAAGGTGGAGTCTTGTCGAGTTTGACTGTAAGTGTATGCGCGGGCTCAACATTGCTCGCGAGATCAGTGGCAAAGAAGCTGAAGTTCGTAATACCTTCAGTGAAGACAGTTGCAAAGGCGGAGCTTGCGGCAATGATGGTGCTTGCGATCGGCTGCGCGCCTGTAGCGCTGATGTTAAGTTGCCGTACGCCCGAGCCGCCTGAGTTATCTATGGCGCTGAAATTTACCGTTACATCACTGTTGTTCCACCCGTTGGTGTTGGGTAGCGGAGAAAGACCTACAGTGCTTGTCGGAGGAATTCCATCGATGGCAACGACTTGAGGCTGCCCAGTTGCCACCGCGGTCCCGCCGGCCACTGGCAGACGCTGGGGATCGCTGGCGAACGTCTGTAGAGTCGGATTCGGTGAGTCCAGGTCGATTGCCAGGAAGACGTCAAAGAACAAGCCGCCTTTCGTAGGCATCGCCTTAAAAGCCTGGTCCAGGATGGAGAACGCGAAATGGTCCGGTGTACTTCCCGCTTCGACGCTTCCGGTGAGGGACAGGGTGAATGTTAGCGTGCTTCCCGGAGTGAATTGCTGGCTGAAAAAATTCAGGAAGCTGGAATCGGACAGAGTTACGGACGAGTTAATGTCTCCGCTAGCCCCTCCCATCAATGTCGGGCTTCCGGAAGATGCGCCGCCGCCAAACTGGAAATTACTGAGGACAGCCATGGTGCTGCTGTTTCCCGCGCCACTTCCATCCGTGAGCTGAAAAGCCAGGTAAAACGGACCGGCGGGATGACCGACTAATTGCGACGTGTCCATTGTCACCGTGACGAGCGTGTCGGCGTGAACAAGGCCGCCCATGACGAACAAAACCGCCAAGAGACAGCCATTGCGAATTGACCAAGCCTTAAAAATCATGATGTGCTCCTTTTACTGGTTCGGGGTTCCGCTTAAGACTCGTGTCGTATAGGCAATGCCAAATGGGTCCTGCGATGCGAAGACCAGTGGCACACCGGCGGAGCCGCCCTGAGGCAACTCGCCGCCTACCAAGTTGAAAACGAGCGGAATGAGATAACTTCCCATCGGAGAGGTCGTACCACAATGGGTGACAAGCTGGTTCCCGAGCAGCCCCTTCGAACTGGTGGGAAGCCCGTCAAGCACCAAGTAAAGCGGCCCAGGTATGGCTGGTCCAGAATTGCTGACGGTGATGTTTTCCGAATATTCGTAAGTAGTGAACGGCAGAAAATTCATGCCTGAGCGCACGACACGCACCTGACTTGAAACGTCTGTTGCGCCGCAGGACTGGCCTGTTGGTGGTGTTGTATTTACATTTCCACCTCCGTTGATAATCGCACCAGTAAGTGCCAGGGATCCGGGCTGAGCTCCCGCAGGGAACGTGCCGACCAATGTCAATGCACCGTTGGCGGGATTAATGCGATAGCTCCCAACGTTGCCATCCGTATTGTTCGATACCAATACAACAGCTCCAGTCGCGTCAACCGCTATCGAAGCAGGGAAGCGGCCTGCTGGAAAAGGGGAGCCTGGAGCAGGTGTCAAGCTACCGCTGGCCGGGTCGACTCTGAATGCAGAGACGCTCCCTCCTGCGTTCGCTACAAACGCGAACTGACCTGATGGATCCAGCGTGATCCACCACGGACAAAAGCCTGCTGGAAAAGGTGAGCCGGCGATCGAGGTTAATGCCCCCGTCACAGAATTGATGCTGTAGGCCGTAATACCATCGCTGCAATTTGCTATATAGGCGAATGCGCTCTTGTGGTCGATGACGATTGCTTGCGGGGTTACTGGAGTTGGGAACGGAGATCCGGCAATTGGCGCCAGTCCTCCGGTCAAAGAATTGACTACGAAAGCGGACACGTCGTTGGAATTCCGATTGGTGACGTAAAGAAACTTCCCAGAAGGATCTATTTTCACTGAATTCGGCAACGTTCCTACCGGAAACGGAGAGCCGGGGATTGGCGACAGAACACCTGTTGCACCGTCAATCGCATACACAGAAATGTTATTCGAGCTAGCGTTAACCACATACAAAAAACTACCTGCAGGATCTACAGTCAGCGCGAAGGGTTGCAGACCTGCCGGAAAAGGAGATCCCGGGATTGGCGTCAGGGCACCAGTGGCAGGATTAATGGTGTATGCCGAAACGCTGTCTCCAAACCAATTCGCGACATAAGCAAAGCGGCTGCTGGGATCTACTGCCACAGCAATCGCCCCAGAGCCGGCGCTAAAAGGCGAACCCGGCACGACGGTTAACGTTCCAGTAAGCGGATCGATGGCGTATGCTGACAGGTTACTTGACGCAAAATTTGTTTCATAAGCAAAGCTCTCCTTCGGCGTCGGTGCAAATGAGAAGTTGTCTAGTATTGGAAACCCGCTCAAGGCAGAGAAATCTACAGAGTCAATGGGAATTGCTGAAACAAATCCAACAAACGCGCGGTTAGGATGGGTCAGAGACGCGACCTGAAATCTGGAACTTCCCCCAGCCGTGGATACCGTCACCTCAAATGGCGAGGCATACTGCAGAATACTCATGATGTCCGTTCCGAACGAGGTAACACCTTTAGGAAGCGTCACGTGGATATGGCTGTTGGGCCCGCCTTCCCCGGATGGACCGATCGGAACCGGCGGCCCAAGCAGGATGGCACCGGAGCTCCAATCGTAAAAAGCAGGGCCAAAAAGTGGATCGACCACAATAAGTTCAAACTGGAGCCTATTGCTGGGTTCTTGTCCTGCAAAGTTAACTCCCGATAAAGTCAGCCCTGAAGGTGTGTCAAAGAAAGTGAAGCTACCAACAGGAGCTATTCCTTCAAAGTCAATTGTGGAAGTTATCTGTCCTGAAACAGCTTGGAGCCACGCTTGACGGTTCGTGAATGAAGTGAATGCCTCGTTTCCCCGGATCGTCGCCACACCAGCGGGGCCAAAAGCTATTGCATCCTCATTGGTGAGGAACGTCAAAGAAAAACTGGACACGGATGTTCGAAAAAAAGAGGCCCCAGGAGGATTACCCAACCCGGCCTCGGTGCTGGTAGCGACCCGGTTTCCCGCGCGCCATGTCAGAAGATTACTATTCCCTCCTGTCAAAACGAGGTTCGTGGTGGCTGAGGACAAGTTGAAGTCCCGCGTTGTGGCTGTAAAGAAAGATTCCGTGGCCGGAACATCCGGATTAAAAAGGTTTACATTTACGCGAAATTGACCCACGAACGGATTGGCATTTGTAGTGCTTAGCGTGATGCTGTAGTTTCCTGTCGCATTGTCAAAAGTCATCAGCAAACCGGTGATGTCAATGGGGCCAGTATTGTCCCCGACCGGATCAGCAAATGAAATCGTTAGATTCCCCGACGGCGTTCCGGCGGAGGGCAGTGGTGTCGGCAAGGGCGTAGGCGTTGGAGCAGGCGCTGTTACGCCAGTGCCGCTCAGAAAGACTGTTTGCGGTACACAGCCAAGCGCACAGCCCAGATCTTCAATCATCGCCGTGCCAGTTCTTGAACCAATTGCCGTAGGTGCAAACACAATATTCAGATTGCAGCTTGAGTTTGGCCCAAGGCTCCCGAAGAAGGGGCAAGTGTCGCCAGATCCTATGCGAAAATCGGGGGTACTCAGCGTTATTTTGAAGCTAAGGGAGAATAAACTGCTTGGATTGTTAATTGGAATCATCTGCGGCGCGCTCGGTGTCCCAACAGCCTGATTACCAAAGGTCGAGGAAGACTGGGCTATGGCAGGCATACCCAACCAGCAAACTGACATAACCAAGCACAAAACAAAATTTCTCTTGCGATAGCTACACACCACAGACTTCTCCTTATTCTTTACAGCCAATGCAATGCTCCATTTAGGGAACGCACAGTGCTTGAGGGGTCGCTCAAAGCTACTCAGCCTTAAGCTGCCCAAGCTCGACACGGGAAGATAGTTCAGGGTTTGCTTTCCTAATTTAGCGTTGTACAATCCCTCTCACCGCCCCGCTACCGTTCAGCTACTCACACCAGCGGTGCAGTAAAACACCCCCTTCTTGCAACCGGCAAGGAAACATCCGGTAAAAAATTGGTAAAAGTCCCAAACGTATGCAAGGAAAGCCCATATACGAATTCGGACGGTTCCGTTTAGATCCCGCAGAACGTCGTCTCTTACACCAAGGACAGCCGGTTAGCCTGAGTCCTCAGCTTTTTAGTTTGCTGGTAGTGTTTGTCGAGAATTCCGGCAAGCTTATTTCTAAGGAAGCACTAAGAAATAAGGTTTGGGGAAATGCTTATGTGTCCGAAGACGCGCTTAAGGTGATCATCGGCAATCTCCGCAAGGCAATAGGTGAGAACGGTGAACGCTATATCGAAACCGTGCGTGGCGGAGGTTATCGGTTTATGGCGCCGGTCACAATAATCGAAGAAGTGAAGCAAGATCTTATCGAGGCGGATCGAGAGCCGGCCAGCTTTGACTCTTCCAACATTTCTGCCACTAGCGCAAACACAGCGGCTGCGTCTTCTACGCCTGCACCCAAGATCCGGTCTTTATGGGTAAAAACTGTCGGCGCATGCATGATCGCGGCCTTGGTAGTCGCAAGCGGGCTGTACTGGTCTAGAGTCCGCGAAAAAGATCGCCTGCGAGTTCCGACAAAGGATCAGCTTGTCGAGCAACAGGCACGTCCCTCCGTTGCTGTAGTTGGCTTTCGCAACTTATCGGCTATGCCAGGCAAAATGTGGCTCTCCACGGCTTTTTCCGAGATGCTGAGTACCGAGCTAGCCGCCGGTAAAGGGTCGCGGGTGGTGCCTCCAGACCGGGTGGCCAGGGCCAAGCGCGAACTCACCATAAATGACAATGAGAATCTAAGCCCTGAAACCCTAGAAAGAATCCATAAGAATCTGAGCGCCGATTTCATCGTGGCCGGTTCCTACACTGTGGTGGGAAGAGGCGAAAACAGCCAGATTCGGCTCGATGTTCGTGTCCAAAACACAAGGACTGGGGAAACTGTCGTCTGGAAAAGTATTGTAGGCAAGGAAAAGTACCTATTCGGTTTTGTCTCCGAGGCTGGCAGAGTGTTGCGCACCAGCCTCGGTCTGACCGAACTTCCACCAGAGCAGGCCAACACTATTAAGACCCTCTTTCCTTCCAACCCTCAAGCAGCGGAAATATATTCCGAAGGGCTGGAAAAACTCAGGTCATCCAACTTCCTGGAGGCCCGCAATCTGTTTCAACGCGCGCTGGCGCTGGAGCCACGGCATCCTTTGATTCACTCCGCTCTCGCGGCAGCATTGTCAAATCTGGGATATGAGGTTTTGGCCCGCCGTGAGGGAGAAAGTGCGGTGTCATTGGCAAGTACCCTTCCTCTGGAACAGCGGCTTTCCGTAGAAGGACAATACCGCCAGAGCACAAAAGAGTGGGACAAAGCGATTGACGTGTACAGAACACTTTTCAATTATGTTCCGGATCGCCTGGAATATGGACTCCAGCTTGCCAACACTCAGACCAGTGCTGGCAAGGGTGTCGACGCACTGATTACTTTGGATGCTTTGCGGAAAAATCCCGTATTCCAGGATGATGGTCGCGTGGACCTGGCCCAGGCGTCCGCTAAGCTGGCGCTCGGCGATTTCAAGGCATCTGACGAAGCGTCACAGCGCGCAATCGCGAAGGGCAATGCCGCGGGCGCGCGTACGCTAGTAGCCGAGGCGTTCTCTATCAAAGCAAGTGCTGACCGGTATTCTCGGCTGAATGACGCTGCCATTTCAGCCAGCGAGCAGGCTGAGCATATTTACGAGCAACTTGGAGACCGTGCGGGGATGGCGAGGGCTCTCGTCTTGCGGGCCGGGGCGCTCAGGGACAACGGCCCTGTTGCTACACGAAAAAAAATGTACGAAGACGCCATCGCTGTCTTCGAGCAGATTGGTAACAAGAGTGATAAGGCGCGAACGCTGAACGCCTTGGCCGGGGTGTATGAAGACCTGGGCGACATGCAAACTACGATAGTCATGTATGAGGCGGCGTTGCGGCTGCGCAATGAGATCGACGACAAAGCAGGAACCGCAGTCTGCCTGAATAACATTGGCACGGTTTACGGTATCCAAGGCGACCTGCAGCGTGCTAAACAAAAATATGAAGAAGCCCTGGCATCGTTCAAAAAGCTGGATCACAAGCAAGGCATTGTACTGGCCACAGGAAATATTGCCGGCATCCTTGAACGTCAGGGGGCACTTACGCAATCGAAAGAACAAAACGAGCAAGCGCTGGCCCTGTCCCGAGAGCTCGACGCCAAAGATAATATCGCGAGTCATCTGGAAAACATCGGCAACATCCAACTGGCTCAGGGCGACGTAAGTGGCGCGCTGACTTTGTTGCGCCAGGCCCTTGCTGAAAGTAAAACCGGACACAACAAGTTGCTTCAAGCAGGGATTCTGAACAGCCTGGGAAAAGCTTTAGCAGCACAGGCCAATTTTGCTGAAGCCGAAGAGGCACATGCAGAAGCGGCTGCGCTGATCAGCCAAGTGGGCGGAAAACTTTCTCATGCAGCAAACCAACTTGGAACAGCTGAGCTAATGATTGTGGAAAATCACTATGACCAGGCAGAGATAATGGCCCGAGAAGTTGTGAAGGAGTTTGAAAAGCAGCGCGAACGAGATGGGCTTCTCGAAGCCAGAGAAGTTCTTGCCCGCAGTCTACTCGGCACTAAGCAATGCACCGCTGCCAGCGAAGAGATTGGGCGCGCTCTGACATTGGCAAGACAGAGCCAGAACCCGAGACTTCAGGCTTCCGTTGCCATCACGGAGTCCCGCATTCAAGGCGCTTGTGATCCCGGCTCCTCCTCAAAAGCGAAGGTACGCCTGCTGAGTGCGATGCGCGATTCGCAAGCTCGTGGCTTTGTAGCGCTCGCCCTCGAGTCCAAGCTCGCCTTGGTAGAACTTGAAGCGAGGACGGGATTCTCTAATACCAGTGACAGCATGGTGGCAAGTCTTATTCAGGAGGCGAGCGCGAGAGGGTTCGCCCTCATCGTGAATCATGCGAAAGGACTTCAACCGCGACCTTTATCGGGGTCAAACTAAGTAGCTGCCTAACCAGTATTCAATCGGCTGAACCACCCAGAGAAAGGTTCGGACGATTCGCGCGCGAGGCGATCATTGATCACCGCCCGGAGGATTAACAAACTGCCCATTTTAGGATGTCGTCTGTGCCGTCAATTGGTTGCCAGATTCCACACCATAGTTGTGCCGGTCCCCTCATGCAATGCGATCGAGAACTTCCCTGCCCTCGCCGGAAACGTCAGGACCGAATCGCTGATTCCCTGCCTCTTCCAATTGCGCACCATAAGCATTGCGCTCTTTCTTGCTCTCACGTACCGGCAGCAATCCCGCATGACTTGGCGGGAATACAAAGTGATAAACAAAGTCCAGCCGCTCCTCTGTAAGGCGATTCCCTACAACATCCCTCGTGTGTTTCCGGCAGAATTCACAGAAGTCTTCTGCCTCGATAATGACCCTCACGGCCTTTCCGGTTTCCACCTGTCTTGCCTTCAGCCATCCGCGCGAGATCCACTCCTGAATTTTTTCTGGGCGAACATGCAGAGCTTCCGCTAACGTGTACACAGTGAAATTATCCTTGCCCATCTTCGCATTTGCCCCCATGCGCTGGAGCATGTGCCAGATTGAACTCTGTGACCGACGCATCAATCTGGCGATTTCATTTACGGGATGTAGATCAATCAGCTTCAATAAGCGCTGCTGTTCCTGCTCTGACCACATGCGATAGGGCCGTCGCGCTTGGATGCCCATGCTGCGAACGAACCTTCGGCAGGCCCATCTGGGGTTTCCAGATTCCGCCACCAGTCGTGAAATCAACAAACTCACTTCGCTTCCACTGGCATTCATATTCGCTCGCACGAGGTCGCGTGCGGATTTTGACCAGCGAAACTCACGGCGAGAATTCCTGTCTTTGATGTTATCCGTGTGACTCGCAATACCAGGCTCGGTAGCAGCTAATTTGGAACTATCGCTGTACTGAGATAACGGAGGCGAGGTCAGGGCATTCTCTTCTTGCGAACTGTCACGTTCATGGCGATTCGAGTTCATCGTTGACTCACGTAGTTCTACACGAGCGCGAGCCTCAAATGTGTGGCGCTATCGGAGCAGATACACCTAATGGCGAAACCCAGGAAAATGAGGCGTGACGAACCAGGTGTTGTTTTTTCAGGAAAGCTATCGGTTATCAACCACTTTGAAGGTGAACCGGTCTGTTCTGTCGGAGGAATGCAGGTGCACGGTGTAGTAGGTATCGGCTTTCAACAGATCGACTGGAACCACGATCTCTACGACCGAGCCGTTGTCGGCTCGCGTCGGCTGGAGAAAGTTCTGTGTCATCAGCGTCTGATCCCCTGTGAAGGTCTTCAATTCAGCGCTGTAGGTTGAATCTTTCGCTGTAGGGGTAAGTGGAAGTTCAAGGCTAATTGCCGGCGAATGGAGATGCAATGAAATCTCCGGGATGCCGGCCGTCTCAGTTCCGCGGACCCTCTGATCATCCCGAATCAGGGCATAGGAGATGATCGCGCGAGCAGCTGTCGGTGACAACTGCTGTTGACTCCGACGGGCCAGCTCGAGTTTTTGTTCGAGCTCTTTAACCTTGTGCGAGTAGAATGCAGTCGCCAATCCCCAGCCAATGAGAGCGATAGCTAACCCTGCAAGGACGTACTCACGAAGGGTTATCCGAAAGCTGGCGAGCTCGCGCCAAGCCATCCAGGGACGAGTCAATTGGAACGCTGAATGATAATTCAGGCTCAATATAGCCTGAGGCGGCCTCTGTCCACCTGTCGCAACCGGTATGATTTTAAACTCCAGTTTGCCCGCGCCGAGTTTCGCTGTTCCCCTTGAGGACTCAAAAGTGTTATTTACGTAGGGAATGAAGTGGGTCGCTAAGAGGAGGTCACCGTGTTCGTCATGACCCCGTATTTCGATCAGACTGGCGCCCGCGTCAAGGACAACCTGCAATTGGTGTTTCTGTGTCAAATCAAGCTGCGCGTGTTCCACGCCATCGATCATGATTGTTACGATGCGCGGATTTGCGTTACGTCGGCGCGCGTCCGTCACTGCCAACCGCCGCTGAATCTGATCCAGGTCCTCCTGGGACAACTCAGGGGGGCGCGGTGGTTGGACATTATTATCGTCACTCTTTTCTTGTTTGTCAGGCATAACAAATCTTGGCAAGGCCAGCCTCGTTTCTGGCGCATCGAACGCCAAGTCCTCCATCAGTTGGTCGTAGCACGTGGGTTCTATCAAGATGTGGCAGCATCTCAGCTCACTTTCGTTCTGATCAGTATCGGCAGACTTCTGTGCCGCTTTGAGCTTGATGTTGCCATTTACGCTCACGAATTGAGCGCAGTGTCCTTGTGTGCTCCAGGGAGTGAAGACACTTCAGAGAATCTCTGACCGCGTTGACCCATTGTTCCTGATTGTCTGAGGTTTCAAACCTAAGTTCTCCATGGTCCACCCGGGCTATCTTTAACAAACCGGCAAAGCGCTCGCTCATCTTATCCATCAGTGCAGATTTGGCTCGGCGATATTCATCTGGCCCGAGAAAACGGGACGTAAGCATTTCGTATAGACGTTGTGCTTCCGAAGTACTGTAGTTGTGGAGTAACCGGCTCACACCGACGTTGACGTAGAACGAGGACAAGGCGGTTGTGATCTGTATCAGGTGTTTGATGTAACGGATTGCCATGCCCCCTGATGAAATGGAGCCGGCTTGCTCCTGGGCTCTTTCGTCTTGCTCGGCTTCGAACATGATCAGCCACTGCAACATGTCCATATCGCTGCGCGCAATCCGCCTAACTGGCCGCTCTGCGTGCTTATCGCGCCAGTACAGTCTCTTCATTTCGCGTCGGCTTCGTGCACGGATCTTCTCTAGTGCACGGGTGAGTATGCCAATTGCAGTCACACGATCTGGAATGAGGAAATAGGCAAGTTCAAAGCCTCTCTGGAGCAGTTCGGCGGGCGCATCGGACTTTGTTGCGTCCCAATTACGGACCGGTAGTACTACCCGCTGCAATTGGGATGAAAAGCTTGATCGTTGTGATGGTCCACTGCGCATTTCGCGATTCCACTCTTCGTTTCGGAAAGAGTGAGTGAGAGTGTACCGCAATAGTCGCGCTCGGAGGTGTGGCACTGTTGGACTAATCGACTTCGGCCCGCTGCTTTCGGTAATCGCCAGCATCCGCCAAATCTGGTGCAGCCATCACGAACGCCAGCCAAGCCAATAGAAGCTCAACCAGCGTTTGGGGCAGGCCTTTGTCTGCTGGCGAGTTCAACGTGTGAGGCTTCAATGAAAGGGGCCATACAGCGTGGCACTATTGGACTAATGGCACATTCAGCGTCAACTCTGGATTGACATCCCAGGGCTGGTTTCCTATGATTCCCACTATACGGCAGATCTCAGGAGTTTGGGACAGTCTCTCATGCTGAAACTCTCTACCGTGCTTTCCCGAACACCCGCTAAGGTGGATCCCATCTGCTTTCGACAATGCAATTTCTTGTTCGATAAGGTCTGTCTGAACGAAGCCAGCCAACTCTTTTTTGGGAGAAATTTATGTTCTATTGGCTTTTGATGTTTCTAACCCTAGTAGCCGCTCAGTCAACGACCAGCGCCCCGTCTACTCGTGATGCGTCGCGCCCACACCCTGAACCTACTCCGACCTGCCCAGGCGGGGATGGAGCAGTTGATCCTTGTAATTGAGAATAATTCGAGGGTTGACGAAAAATTTAGTCAGCCCTTTTCTTGTCGTCTAATATGCTGTGTAAAGCCGTAACTGTCCCACTTGCCATCGTCTTCAATGTCACCCTATGTGCATTCTCCGCTGCCGAAAGTCCTTCTCCGTCCCGCACAATTGAGCCCGGGCTCGTCGTTGAATCAGTAGTAAGAGGCAGGCAAGCTGACAAGTTAGGTGTACGCCCCGGAGATATCATACGTAGCTGGAGGCGGGGCGATGCGAAGGGCATATTTGATTCACCATTTTCCCCTGCGTTTGTTGCGATCGACCAGGCTTCCCGAGGATTGGTCACAGTTCACGGTTCGAGAGGGACGCAGAGTCGGACTTGGATCTTTCAATCAGACTCATGGGGAGTCCAAACGCGGCCGAATTTTTCTGGAACATATTTGTCGATCTACCAGCAAGCGATGCAACTTGCAGCCGATGGCAAATCCATTGAAGCCGCTGAGTGCCTCGAGTCAGCTATTGCGATCACAAGCAATGACGACCCTATATGGCTTGCGTCCTGGTTCCTTGCTAGTGCGGCTAGGATCCTGATTCATGCCGGCAAATGGCAAGAATCTGATCAAAAACTGGAGCAGGCGATACACCTTTCGCAAAATGCAGGACCGATCGTCAGAGCGGAACTCTTTCGTATCTGGGCCAGCTCTTTTGAATATCGTGGCGAACTCACAAGAGCGGCCAGCTATTATCAGGACACCCTGCAGGAATCAGAGAAACTTGATACCGATGGCATGGAAGTTGCCAACAGCCTTCTGTTGCTCGCGGCAGTCGATTTGGAGCAAGATGACAGTGATCAGGCAGACGCTCATTTAACACGAGCCTTGGCGATTGCACGGCGGCTGGCCCCGTACAGTTTTCAAACCGCAACAATCCTTGAGCACTTTGGAATCCTGTTCGAGGATCGAAGTGACCTGGAAAATGCCGAGCGGTACTATCTGGGTGCATTGAAGATTGAAGAGAGATATTTTCCTGACAGTCGCCAATTGGCTAGTACCCTCACCAACCTTGGCACACTCATGCATTGGAGAGGCGACCTGGGCAGAGCCGAGGCCTATCATCGCCGCGCCTTGAGCATTGCTGAGAAAATTGAGGAGAACGGACCCCAGCTAGCAGAGATCCTGAACAATATTGGGGAATGCGTTTTAGAGCAAGGCGACGCCGCAAAGGCAGAACAATATCAGAAGCGCGCCCTGACAATTAGAGAACAGTCAGCGCCCGGGACCGTTGCCGTTGCGCTTACTCTTGGAAGTCTAGGCGAGATTGCGAGGGTCCGCCACGACTTCGCGCGGGCTGAAGCATACTACATAAAGGCGATCGAGGCTGCGGCGAAGGCGAATGCTCCGGAGCAAGAGAGCGCGCAACTTCTTACGGGCGAAGCCAATGTCTTCCGGGATCAGGGCGAGTATCACAAATCGGAGGAGCTTTACCGCCGTGCCCTTGAGATTGTCGCGAAGTCCAATCCGGGAGGCATGGATCATGCTGAACTCCTTGCGGAATTGGCGGGTACTCTGCAACATCAAGAACAGACGCAAGGCGCCTCAGAGCTATATCGAGAGGCCCTCACAATCATAGAGAAGCAGGCTTTACATCTGGGCGGAGTGGTGGAAGACCGCTCCCGTTACAGGGCAACGAACATTCGCTACTACCAAGGATATGCTGATGTCCTGCTTCGGCAAGGGCGACGGGAACAAGCATTTGAGGTTATGGAGCGCTCTCGGGCGCGAACATTATTAGAACTGCTTTCTAACGGCCACATCAACATCGGGAAGGGCGTTGACAGTGTCCTCCTCTCCCGAGAACGCGATCTCCAGCGAACGCTGCAGGCAAAAACGGAGGTCCGAGTACGTTTGGTGGCAAGCGAGCACACGCAAGAACAAGTGTCCCGTATCGATTCGGAAATCGACAACCTCTTAATGCAGGCAAAAGATATCAAGGCGCAGCTCCTTTTGAACACCCCCGAATACGCGGCATTGGTTGAGCCGCGGCAGCTTAGCACAACCGAGATTCAGCAACTACTCGATGGGAATACGTTATTGCTGGAGTACTCGCTAGGCGAGAATGGCAGCCATCTCTGGGCCGCGACCAATGATGCGTTGATGGTTTACGATCTGCTGCCAAAGAAGGAGATTGAGCGCGCAGCTCGTGAGTTGTACGATCTCTGGGCCTCGCGAGTAATTGAACAGGCCGGCAAAGGCAAAGGGGAAAGGGATTATGAGCGGGCAGCTCGGCGCCTTAGTCAGATGGTGTTGGAGCCGGTTACAGGGCTTCTTGGAACGAAACGATTGGTGATTGTCGCCGATGGAGCTTTGCAGTACATCCCGTTCGCGGCGCTTCCCGAACCGGGCAAATCCTTGAGTTCAATGCCGATAATTGTCCGGCACGAAATCGTAAACTTACCATCCGCGTCAGTCATTGCAGAAATCAGGCAGCGCCATAATAGCCATCCCAAGCCGCCAGGAATGATCGCGATTTTGGCGGATCCGGTGTTCGATGCGAAAGACGAACGCGTCTCCCCAACGGATCTGAAAACGGCGACAAATGGTACGATCCCAATCCGCAGCAACGAACTCGGACGTGCTGCTGCTGATCTGGGATTGACTAGGAATGGAACAGTTCATCTCAATCGTCTGATCTACACTCGCAACGAAGCAAACGCAGTGATGGCGGTCATCCCCGTGGGAAAAGGCTTTCAGGCGCTGGATTTTGAGGCAAGCCGTTCGACGGCCATGAGTGGAATCCTTGCTAAATATCGCGTTATCCATTTTGCAACTCATGGTTTGCTGAACAACAAACATCCTGAACTGTCTGGATTGGTGCTTTCTCTTGTGAATAAACAGGGCAAGACACGCGACGGGTTCTTGAAGCTCCAGGATATTTACGACATGAAATTGCGGGCTGATCTGGTCGTGCTGAGCGGCTGCGAAACCGGTTTGGGTGAAGAAATCAACGGAGAAGGCCTGGTTGGCTTGACAAGGGGTTTCATGTACGCAGGAGCCAGCCGTGTCGTGGCGAGTCTGTGGAGCATCAGCGACCTAGCGACAGCAACGCTCATGGCCGAGTTTTATAAATCCATGGAGAATGGTCTGCGGCCAGCTGCAGCCTTACGTGCAGCTCAGATTCAAATGTGGAAACAGCAACAATGGAAGTCGCCATATTATTGGGCCGCATTCCAGATTCAAGGTGAATGGCGGTAGCGTTTCGTACTTTGACGGCTGAAGGTTTCGCGTGCATAGGTCCATGGACGGGGTTACAACACATGAAGGCACAGTTTGTTCTTATCACCATTGCTTTAATCTCATTCGGGGCAATGAACCGGGTCGTCGCGCAGGAGTTATCCGACCTCAAGCAAAATCAGAAAGTCGGCGCTTTCGCAGTTGCCAATTTATATGCCGATTCGGATGGAAAGATCGTTGGGGCAAAATTCTTGCATACCCTGAGTGGCGCGCCGGTTTTTGTGATTCAAATTGAAACCGCCCCACAGACATTCATGTGGGTCGACACGCCGGCGCTCTCTAATAGAGGATTGGCTCACTCTCTTGAACATCTTCTTGCGAGAAAGGGGACAAAGGGCCGCTACCTGAACCTGCTTCGAATAATGCGGCTCAGCCAGTTTGGGGCCGCAAGTTATGAAGACTATAACTTGTACTGCTTAACATCTGGAACGGGGATGGCTGGATTCACCGAACAGTTTCATGCCTTCCTCGATGCGCTATACACGCCGGATTTTACTGATATTGAGGCGGAACGAGAGTTCTACCACCTCGGGATCGCCTCCGACCCGACCACAAAACAAAGGCACCTCATTGAACAAGGCACCGTTTACAACGAGGTGCAGACGGATCAGGGGAGCCTCAACTTTTATTTTGGGCTCAATAAACAGCAATTCGGAAGTTCAAACCCGTTTACTTTCAACATCGGGGGATCGCCGGATGAAATGCGGGATGTTACACCGACTGAAATACGGCAATTCCACGCTAAGCACTATCGACTCGGGCCCGCAACCGGTTTCATTTTCGTGTTCCCGCCCAAAGAAAATGTGACGAACTTCTTGACGCAGATATCCGCCGACTTTGCAAGGCTTCCCAGAGGTGCCGGCTCGTCAGAGAGCCCCTTGGCTCCGAAGCAGCCCAAATATGATTTCACGTCATTGGCCGACAAGGAAATCAAGATCTATCCATTCCCGAGTGCAAATGACTCCGACCGAGGGGAAGTGCGCTTCGGATGGGGCCCAATCAGAGCAAACTCGCAAGTGGAATTACGGTTGCTTCAGTTGCTTCTTCGGGCCGTGGCCGATGGAGAGCGTTCACTGCTATATAAGTCCTTGATCGACACCAAGAGCAAAACTTTGAACTCGGAAGCCACAAGCATCGAGTCCCAAGTGTTTCTCGGAAACTCACCTTGGTTTCCTGCAGAATCCATAGGGCTGAGCGGCATTCCCGGCAACCGCATAAACACTGACACGATTGAGCAATTGCGCCAGCATATTCTCACGACAATTAAAACAGTGTCATCGTATTCAGACGATTCACAGGAACTCCTCGCGTTCAATCACCTGGTTATGTCATATGCGAAAGCATGGGAGCGGGACCAACGGGTCTGGATGAAGAGTGCCCCTCTCTTTGGCTCAGAATATAAAACCGATTGGAAAGAGCATCTCAATTATCTCGAAACAGACCCGTCTTTTATCCGGTCACTGTCGGACAAGGCGGTCTGGCAGAGCGTCGACTCGCAAATCAAAACAGGCAAAAACATGTGGCGCGGGGTGATCAGGAGCTTTCATCTTCTTGAAACTCCCTATGCCACGGCCTCAACTCCCTCATCTCAGTTGCTGGCAAAGCTGGAATCTGAAAGAAAACAACGAATCCAGGAGAAAGTAAAGCAGATTGAGATGGCGTTCGGTGTCACCGAGGAACAACAAGCCTTGGATCGATACGAGCAAATAGAACTCAAGAAGACGGCAGAAATTGACCGCATCGACTCAAAGGTCGCCCGTCCGCGCTTCACCGACCATCCGCCGCTCACCCCTGACGATGATATTCAATATCAACAACTCCGTCTCAACACGGTCCCAGTGATTGCCGTGCTGTTCGACAGGGCACCAACAATCGATGTGGGGATGTCATTTGATCTTAGAAAAATCCCTCAGAAATACTACAAGTACCTTCCGATTTTGCCACGATCTTTTGATTCCCTCGGATTGAAGACGCAGAAGGGCGCAACATCATATTCAGACTTACTTACGGAAACGCAAAGAGACTTGAGCGCTTTTTCGATTGAATACAGTTCCAACGCGGCTTCAAGACGAGCAGATCTGGCGATCCGGGCCTCTACAACGTCGCCACGGGAACTTCAGACAGCGCTCACTTTGATAAGTGAAATGCTTAAATTCAGCACCGTCGACATTTCAAGTGTCGACCGGCTCAGGGATCTAGTAAACGAGCGATTGGCTGATGACGATGCCTTCAGGGCAAACGACTCTGGTTGGCTGTGGAAGCTTTCAAACGCATTCCGTTACCAAGATGATCCTTTATATACCGCTCTAAATTCGCGTTTCACCCAGGCCCATTGGGACGGCAGATTGCAGTGGCTGTTTCATCAACCGGTAAGCCATACTGAGATACAGCGTCTAGGCACATTCGCAGAGGGATTTCTCGCTTCGTCGGAGCGAGTACCGGCTGATCAGTTGCCGACAAGACTATCCCAGCTACAAGTGACGGGGCTGGAAAAGGAATTGGTTCAGTATTGGTTGCACAACATTTCTTTTTTCCCAGAGAGTGGGCGGTTGCGTGGTCTCCAGCAACTCACAGCAGAAGTGCAGCAGGATCTAACTGCAGGCCCGGCACAATCACTTAAGGAACTCATGGACCTGCAAAGGCTCGTGGTAGATAGGAATGCGCTGAGAGTCGACATAACGCTTGACCCAGCGCTTCTCGCGGACGTGAGGACCATGCTGACGACGTTTATTGGTTCCATTCCACAGGTCGCATCCCGGCAAGAAGTATCCAAAAGGATAGACGGATCGGCGCCCATCATGCGGACGATTGAAAAACGTGTTGGGGCATCCGGCGATAACTTCCCCTGGTATGTTGGGTTGGAAGACTCACACAGTGTGAACGGAGGAGTAGTGTTTTCTGCCGATTTTCTCGGCTATACACAACTGGACCGGCAGTCATTGATCACGTTTTTGGCGAGTAAACTCGCTTCTGGAACTGGACCGCATACATTCTTTATGAAAACAATCGAGAGTGGATTGGCATACTCGAATTCGATCGGCAGCGACCCACGGAACAGGCTCCTGATGTATTATGCCGACCGGGTCCCCGATATTGCATCGCTGATTCAACTTGTTAATTCTGCTGCGGTTTCAATTCCTAATCTTAATGACGCTTCGCTGATCGATTACACCCTCCAGAAGGCTTTCCCGTTCCAAAGATCAATGTTATCTTTTGCCGATCGAGGCAAGAATTTCGCTCGCGATGTTTACGACGAAAATGAGCCGACCAAGGTCCGGAGATTCTCAGAAGCCATTTTGAAGCTGAGGGATGACCCTGGTTTGATGTCGGAGGTGACGCGATCTGGTCTACCTTCTATCGGCCCTGTGCTCCTGAAGCCGGAATTCAAGAATGTCCAACGATCGCAAAGATCAATCTTTTTCCTGGTCGGTCCCGAGAGGCTGTTGGCAGACGCTGAAAAACGGCTTGCAATTCCTCGGCTCCTGCGGATGTATCCATGTGATTTTTGGATGGACTAAGGTTCGTCAATCTGCGATCTCCCTCAACCTTGACCCGGAGCGTTCTATGTCACTTCCAAGGAGACAGCCCTGACGCTCGTTTTTGTGACGCTAAATACAATCGTCGACTATTGCGACCTGTCTGCGATGCTCACTCGTCTCCAGAGAACAGCTGCGCAATGGTAGCCATGGGCAAGAAGAGTCGTCTTTCGATTTTGGGAAGATCGATGAATCCGTACTTCCTGTAAAACACAACCGCCTGGTCGTCTTTCGCGTCTACGACAACTGCCGCGGAAGCGATCTGTTCGCTCGATTGCAGCGCACGATGCAGTGCATCCATGAGCAGCATCTCCCCTAAACCTTGGCCCCGAAATCTCTCGCTGACTGCCAGACGCCCAAGGAGTGTCGTCGACACCATCGGATATCTGGGCATCCTTTTGCTGATATCTTCCGGCAGTTCTCCCAAATCCACTGCGTATTGCGAGAGGGTGTAGAAGCCGGCAATTATCTTGTGATCGGGAGTGATCACAAATGGCACGGCTGCCCTCTTTTTCAGGTCTTGCCCAGCTTGCTTCTGCAAATATGAATCCAGTTGGTGGTTGCCACAAGAGAAAGCCGCTCGGTCATGCCTTGTTCCGAGCGGCTCAATCACAAAGTGAGGTTCTTCGCGTTCCTTTGTCAATTACCCTCCCAATTGTGCTTTGTATCGACGTGCGGCGGCACGTGCGGCCTCGTTTGGAGGGGGCGGGTTGAGTATTGCATTCACAAAAACTTTGCGGGCCTGGTCGCGGAGGGTCAATACCTCAAAATCCTTGATCGTATCCGCCGCTGCTTGCTGCGCGCTGGCAACGACAAATTCCGTAACTGTTGTGCCGCGCAGCTGAGCGGCACGCTCAATCAAACGCTTTTGATCCGGAGTGATCCTGGCCTCTAATCGCTGCTCCTTTCGGGTGCGGGAGCCTGAACGACGTTTTAACACCTGTGCCATTGTCCCTCCTTAATAAAGTGTACGGCTAAATGCCGTACGAGTCAATATAAATGCGCACGACTAGAGAAGAAAAGGGTGAATGCACCAATCTATTGATGGTTGTCAAAGCACTCTAGCCAGAGTTCACGGTCTTCTTTGAGTACCCCAAATTCGACAAACGCGGGCCTAGCGGTCTGATCCGAATAAATCGGACGACTGAAACAAAACGTACCTGGATTGGATACGCAATATCTCTCCATCTCGCGAAACCGCTTCCCTGCTTCCGTCCAGCCCCGATTCAAGTCCCGCCGCTGAATGAATACGTTCGCCTCCATTCCATCGACAGCGCCACCGATTGTGTGCGCGATGTAGTGTCCTTTATCCCAGCCAGAACCGAATATTTTCTCGGTTGGTCCAAGCCATCCCTTCAGGCGGTAGTCATCCCGAGAACACACTTTCGGATTCGAGCATCCCAGCACCCCGACAAGTCGGGCTTCGACGTCTGCCGCATCTGGCACGACGCCCCTCAGTTCCAGAGAAGCGCAGTCATCGAAGACATATTCGAATGAGCCGTGGTGCCAGCGGACGATATTGACGGGGTGGGTAGTCATTTCAATGTATGCATCTCGCCATGCATACGGCAAATGATCACGTAAGAATGCGCCGAGACCTGTCGGTTGGTTCGCGGCCGCATGGAAGTCCCTGGTAATCAACGGTGCTGTTGCTTGGTCTCTCCATGATCTCTATATTACTCGACGCATTTTGGGCACGAGCATGTTGGCCGTGGCTGTCAGTTGCTTCTGCATTTGTCTACCAGCCCTACTGTCAGCGGTGCCATTCTTCCGCTCGCTAGATTGACGAAGCCGCCGTGATAAACAATCTCTTCATGCCGGAAGAGTCGTGCCAGCATGGCCAGAGCATGATATGCGAGCGTTTGGTTGATAAATGGCTCCTGCCGCTCGAGCGCTTCGATCGCACTGCATGACGGGAGATCGTCACCTTTGTCGAGGGCGGGTTCGATAATCTCTGGAAACAAGTCAGCCACGGTTGGCAGTCTGTTTCGTGTCCACTTGTTTCGGGTGTTCTGTGGCTGCCCTAACACAAACTGACCACCGTCCGCTGTATTCCCGATGTCCAGCCAGTAGCCGCATTCCTTGAAGAGCCGCGAACGGACAATTTCAAAACGTGCGGCACGCGTGTCCACGCAGGAAATGAGAATGTCCATCTTGCCCTCGGTCTTCCTGGTCACATATTCGGTGGAGGCCTGCCAGTTCAATCCCCAGAATAAGTTCAGCCGGTTCACCAGCACGGTTGATTTGAACAAACCGATCTCCGACTCAGAGAACGGCTGCCGCACACAATTCGTTGCTGAGACTCTGTCTCCATCAGCAATGATCACCTGCAGGCCGGGATGGCCGATCGCGGTCAGTGCCTGATGCAGGAATGGCAAGCCGCCAATGACGGCTGAGCCTGTCCCCCCGCATCCGATCACGGCCACTCTATACATGGCACGCGAGTGACTGAGCTTATGAACACTGTGGGTCATATTCTTATGCTGCCTCTCCCACAAATTGCTGCAACGTCTGCCTCGCCGGCAATAGATATTGACTTGGGAACTGGTGCTTGCCGGCCAGCTCGGTCCACAGCCCAATGAACCCGCCAGGATGAGTCGTCAGCTTGCCCATGCCGCTGGGATGAGTGAACCTGCTGTTGAAGAATCCTTCTTCCCATTCAAGCATGTTGTTGACGGCGGTCTCACGTGGCCGCCGCATGTCACCCTCGCAAACGTCCCCGCGCAAAGGCTCAGTATTCCAGTAAGGAGCAATCATCAGAGGAGTCGCGGGTTTAGGTCGAATGGACTGGTCCAGCGCCCGTAGGGAGAGGCGCCCGTGCCTCACCAACCAGACCAGGGCTGGATGGGGGCAGGCCCTGCCGTTGAGTTCACGGCGGTCTTCGGCGCCATCGGAAAAGAACATGCGATGCTGCCTTTGAGGTGTCCACCACACCAGCAGGTCCGACGTGCAGGCCAGGACATTCTCTGGCAGGATAATTGCTTGTCCTCGGCGCTCCAGGCCGCGGCACAGCTGTTTCAGGAAGGCAGTCGTAAGGAGCCGGCCCGGGCCCAGCCGCGATTGGTGCGGCGGCGAGCCTTCGCGAATAACGTCATGGACTGTGACGAACTGTTCGCGCCTGGAAAGCTGGTCCTCATAGACCAGTAACGCTTGTTTCAATACAAACTCGTGCCTGTTACCGATCTCCGTAGTTACACGCATTTTCGAGCTCCTGGGCAAAACGGACCCACTCACTGAGGCCGGCTATTGTCCGCACTAATCCGGGAAGCGCTTCGACAATTTGTAAGAAGAACTTCGTGTCCTTTGGGCGAAAACAGAGAATGATTGGCGCACGACAGGTCGAGCCGCTTTCGAACTGCTCCTGGCAAAATTCATCAAACCAGGCGACGATGGGATCGTCCCGCCAGTGGCTTATGCCCAGTCCGGGCACTGGATAGGCGTCCATGTAGTAAGCAGCGTCATCCAGAATGCGCCGGCCGTCTTCCGACATGGTGGGTAAGTTGATTTTCTGTGAGACCTCATACACCTGTTGAGCACTAACGAACGCCGCGCGGAGCTTCTCGTCCGTGATTGATTCGACGACAGCAGCCACTTCCCTAGCTTTAAGGACGAGTTTCGCTGAATCGCGGATGTAGCTGACTACTTTGTCCGGATCGGAAGCCTCGACCTCGCCTTCAATATCCACATCTTCTCCGTTTTCCCGTGCCTCCGTGTAGCACTCCTTGCGCCAGGCATATACGTTTTTCGCCTCGGCGAACCCGAATGGATCAAAGACCCGAGATGCCGCACCATAAAGCCACTGATAAACGCTTGCCATTAGGGTTTCACGATACGGATTCCCATCCAGTTTCTCGAAAACAGGACGCAGGGGAATGTACTGCGGGTCCATCGAATTGTTCCAGACGAAGAACAACACGTCTTCGAGTTTTCGATAATCCTCAAGACGGTCCGAAATGCAAAGGTCGATATTGAATTCATCCTGGGCGCCACAGAAGTTGTTGTTCACAATTTCCGCCAATGCAGCTTCCAGAGCACTAACCGGCGACTTGGCCGCCTGCAGATGCTCCTCTCGCAGCAGTCCTCTCCCTATGAGTGCGCGTGCCAACGGGAGCGCCGCGTCGCAGCCAAGAGAAAACTCGAATCGCTCCTTCACGCCTTCTAGGGCCGGAAGAGTAAGCGTGTGAGGAGGCGCAATCAGACGAGTGGATGTATCCAGCTTGCATGCGGTCTGAGGAGTTCGTCGCGATTTCCGCCGGAGTGGGATGCATTCAGGGCGCCGGCGAAGATCGCGCAAGCGGTCTTTGATGACGGGCATTTTTCCATCTCTTTTAGCATTTGTGCGTCTTTGGACTGCGCCTCGACGGCGATTCGTTGAAGCGCGCGAAGCAGGCGTTTTTCCTGATTTCGCCGTGGCATATTATCCCTTGTGCCCGATAGCCCGGCTGAACGTATAACGGAGCTTGTCATCGATAGGTTCAGGGCCGGTCACGGTAGCAGTAGTGATTTCCGGGTGCGTGGGAATATACATCTCGCGCACCTGTTCGACCGACATGTTGGGATTTGGATCGGGGAGCGGATGTCCGTCAAATACGAACTCCCGCTCAATCGTGGTGACTGTTACTGGCATAGAGACCCTGCCTCCTGTGCATTCGTGGATTGGCTGTTTGCCGCTGAACCATTGGCCGGTGCTGCTGGGGAGTTCGTGCTTTGTGGCGCAGGGGCTCCGGGCGGCGCAACTGATTTGTCTGTCCACCAGAGCGGCAGAGTCTCCTCAGTTTTGGGTTTGGCGTCGTCGGGCTTTGGCTTGGGATCTTGCTTCTGCTCGGTCTTGGCGCCGGCGGTTTTGGCCTTCGACTTGTTCTTATTGCGTTCGTCAATCGCTTTCACGGCATCCGAGATTTCCGCACTGGCCCGATCAAAGGTGGCCTGAAGCTGGCTATGGGACTCGACGAATTGAAGCAGTACATCTGAGAGCCTCGCGTCAATCTCTTCTGCCGTTCCAGTCAGCGAGATCGGCGTTGTCAGGGCTTTCACGGCCGCCTCCGGAATCGCAGCGACCTCATCTTTGTGTGAATACTTGATCTGTTCGTTGACTTTGGTGTCTTCAGGACGCGAATGCGGGATAACATTGACCCTGATTTGCCCCTCACCCAGCGCGGCGACCGTGATTGTCAGCGAACGCTTCGCGAGCAGAGGCTGTAATTCTTTGAACATGATGACTCCTTACGAGGCTTTTTTTGTCTGTGCGGTAATCGGCAAAGGGCGAGGTAAAAAGAAACCGTGATCTCCGCCGCCTCGTAAGATTGAAGCGGAGATCACGGGCTAATTCGGCAATTGTGCGAGAAAGCCGCCCAGCTTGGCCGTTGCTTTGAACTGCGGCACCGGATCAAGCTTCTTGAAGGCGCTGGTGAAGGCGTTCGACAGGCTCCACATGGTCCGGGCCGAGAATTCCGGGTACTGCGGCTCGAAGTAGAGCCGGTGGACCTCGGGCAGGAGGCTCCTGGGAGCTTCCAGCTTGCCATCAATGAATGCGGAGTAGAAGATCAGCTTCGCTGTCTCGTCGGTGATCTGCGTCTTCCTCCACGTCTCAACCTGGCGCTGCAGCGGCTCGAAGTTCCGTTGAATCCTGTCCACGCCGACAGAGAGCGTGTCAACCAGGTTGAAGCTCTTGGTGTGCTTGGCCAGGACAGGAGTGAACACGCCTGAGACAATGTTTCCAAATTCCCGTCAGTCTTGACTTCCCAGAGCCGACGAGGAATCTCGGTGAATCCGGTGATCCCTTGGTGTGAGCCTCGGTGGCTTCATGATCAACCACAACGAAGATCAACGGTCGCTGTTACGGTGAGTGGACTCCGAGCAGATCAGCCCGATTGCCCGTGTCTTGCTTGTCCATGCAAAATCTTGAATGTGAAAAGAACCAGGATAAGGACGACCCGCCTTTCATGGGTCAATGGCGCTCGAGATACATGTAATTAGCTGGCAAGTAATTTTATTTTTCCTAAAACGGAAATAAGACCTTCGTGAATTCCATTATGGGAATTTGCCAGTACTCTTTCAGCTCGGCGGATCACCTTATTAGAATAACGCGCCACCTCAGTAACGATAAAAGATATAGGGAGAGCCCCGTACTTGATACCTCACGCCAGGTACATACTAATTTGATGGTTAATATGGAGTAGAAAAAATATCTTGCAAAACGCATTTCTACTCTATACACTCGTCCAACTTGCAACAGCAATTGCGCCCTACGATAGAAGAAAAGGTAATCAACTGCTTCGAGATAATAGATTACCATGGTAAAAAACGTGCGGTTCCTTAGGGCTGTTCTGCTGATGCGAGAACTTCCTGTTCGGCTCCACTACCTTTGCCGGGGGCCATCTCCAGCATTTCACCCACCCTAGATCTAGTCAGTCCCGCTCGGTTCATCCCTGACTATCAGCGGTTCTGGTTTTGAAAAATACAGGCGAAGCACAGTATGTCGGACGGGTAAGCCGAAACAAATTGTCACCAAAGAGCGAAGACCCGGATCACGAACTTGAGCATTCGCACGGTAGTCGTGCACGGAATTCCACCAACGATGAATTACAAAAGAGGAACTACAATGCGGCGTTTCATTCAAGGCTTGATGGCAGCTCTCTCCCTTCTAGGCATTTTGATGACCCACCTGGATGCACAAGCTCAAGCGGCACCGCAAATCATTTCGGTTGCCCATAGCAGCATGCCTGTGGGCGGGGGACAAATCATCAATGGAACCGGCTTCGGGAATGCTCAGGGCAACAGCACACTGACTCTGAATGGAACACAGATTGTTCCCTGGTATTGGACTGATTCGCAGTTGAATGTCACCATACCCACGACAACAACGCCTGGTCTGGCAACCCTTCAGGTCACGACGGCTGGAGGAGCGAGCAATAATTTTAACTTCACGGTCACCTCACCACCAACGATCAACAGCATCAGTCCAGCAAGCGGAACCGTCGGAACTCAGGTGACACTTACGGGAGCGAACTTCGGGGCAACGCAGGGCAGCAGCACGTTGAGCCTCGGCCCGGCGGCGACCATCACCACCTGGTCGGACACGCAGATCGTATTCAATGTCCCGCAAGGCGCCACTCCAGGGCAGCAGACGATTTGGCTTTTTGTGGACTCCGTTGCGGCAACTGAAAACTTTACCGTCAACTCGCAAGCATCTCCTACAATCACAACCATGTCGCCCGCAAGCGGTCCTACGGGAACACAGGTGACAATTATCGGCTCCGGATTTGGCTCAATCCAGGGTACCAACACGTTGACATTTAACGGTGTCACTGCAACGGTGGCAAGCTGGACAGACACAAGTATTA
The DNA here is from genome assembly GCA_020072645.1 of Terriglobia bacterium. Lineage (NCBI taxonomy): Bacteria > Pseudomonadati > Acidobacteriota > Terriglobia > Terriglobia bacterium. The sequence goes on along the minus strand of JAIQGK010000001.1, from coordinate 206,412 downwards.
GTGCGTCAGTACCGCCCGGAGCCACATCGGGCAATGTGGTTGTGACGGTGGGCGGGCAGGCCAGCAACGGGCTTCCGTTCACAATTGGCGGTTTTTTGTCAGGAACTGTTTCTCCGACAGTCACATCGGTCACCCTAACCTCGCCTAATGCAATTGACTGGGCACATTGGGGTACATCGTCCGACTTTCCTCTAGTGACAAGTGTTGGATTTCTTTCGGATTTCAGTCTCATCGGGGCAACTACCCCAATTCAGTTCAGCGACGGCGAGATCGAATACAGCTGGACTGATGGCTTCCAACTCGGCGTGGCTAACCGCACGACGACCGGTGTATCGGTTACTGGCGCCGGCAACGGATTTCATCTCAGCATTCCTGCGGATGTGGTTCCTCAGACCTTGCTCCTTTACGTCGGAGATTGGGAAGCGCAAGGCCAACTCACCGCATCGCTGAGTGACAACAGCGCTCCATCCTTCGTTGACTCTTCGGTTGATATCGTGGCAGCGAATGGCGATCATCATACGAACGGCACGTACACGCTGACGTTCCAAGCTACCCAGCCAGGCCAAACTTTAAACATTGATTACATCTTGGAAACGGATCACGGTGCAGCCTCTGGGCTGGCAGGCTATGTGTCATTGCAATCCGCAGTTCTACTGCCTGCACAGGCATCAGTGGCTCTAACTTCTCCAACAAACGGGCAAACCCTCACTTCTCCTTCAGACGTGCCGGTGACTGTCAGCGCGTCTCAGATCGGCGGGGCCATCAGCTCCGTTTCGTTCCTCAGTGACGGTCAGGACGTTTTCGATGCGGCCACCACTCCCTACAACTTCACCCTCGCGAGCCCATCGCCAGGCGACCATCTACTAACGGCGACTGCAACCAACAGTCAGGGTCTGAGTACCACGTCGGCCCCGGTCTTGATAACTGAGGTCGGCACAGGTGGCTTCTTGACCGCTTCCGTCGATTCTCCCGCCAGTGTTGATCTGAGTGCAGGCGCATCCGATTGGGTGCATTGGGGAAGCTCAATTCCAGACCGTAAGGCAGGAATCAACCCGGAAATCAGTGACTTTAAGACACTGGCCGACGGTTCTGCCCACTCTATTGACGCGGCCAGCCTCGGCGGTGTCAATTACAGTTGGAGTTCCGGTGTTCCCACGGATTCCCAAATTGGAACCGCCACCCAGATGAAGATGCAGGCTTTTAAGAACGGATTTACCCTGACAATTCCTGCGGATACCACCCTTCGCACATTGAAGCTATATCTGGCGTCGGGATATGGGGAATCCACCTTGCGGGTCAGTTTGAGCGATGGCAGTGCTGCGCCTTTCGTGCAAGCCTTTTCAACCCCCAATAATTTCAGTGAAAAGGGGTACACCATCCAGTTCCAGGCCGCCTCTTCAGGTCAAAAAATTACACTTACCGATCAAGTAACGCGTGATGATGGCTTTGCCTATGTGGCGCTAGAATCCGTATCCGTCCTCGATCAGAATGCGCCGCACATAGATTCTGTCACTCCCATCACGGTTCCACCTGGCGGCCAGCCCATCACTTCCGCACCCGGTAGCCAAATCGTTGTGACTGGCACCAACTTCGGAGGCGCACAGGGCAATGCTGCGATTTCACTGAACGGCGTTGCCATGAACGTAATCTCCTGGAGCGACAGTTCCATCACGGCTGTCATTCCTCTGGTCCAAAGCGGGCCCGTTGTGGTCTCACGCGGCCTAGCGAATAGCAACGGCGTTGCTTTCGTGGTCATCTTGCCGCCCCCGCCGGTGATTTCATTCATCAGTCCCAGTGCCGGGGTCGCTGGTAGTGTTGTCACCATTTTCGGGTCGAATTTCGTCTCTTCGCAAAACAACAGCACAGTAACGTTCAATGGCCTCGCGGCCACTCCGAGTTTCTGGAGTGACACGCAGATCGTTGTTCCGGCTCCCGCAGGAGTGCATTCCGGTCCCGTAGTCGTTACAACCGCCAGCGGTCCGAGTAATGGAGTCCAATTCACATTTACCCCAGCCATTCGGTTCGCGGCCCAGGCGATCTATGTCACGCCAGACGAAACTAGTCTGGTGGTCGCAGCATCTGCCAAGCTCAGCGTATCAGACGCGGCGGGCAATGTCGTCACTGATGCAACCTGGAGCGTTGACGAGTCCACGATCGCTACAATCACTTCAGATACCACTCCGGGAGCAGCTATCCTTCAGGCACTGCAACCGGGCGAAGTGACCATTACCGCGACGTCTGCTCTGGGCACTGCTCAGGCAAAGGCGATGATCTATTTGCCTGGTAGCACGCCCGTGGGGACGCCCGCTTGGAGCTTTTATCCGCAGACACAAAATGGTGGTTTTGCCGATGGAATAAAGGCAAGACGGAATACCCCGGACGATCCTTATCTTTACTTCACATCATTCGAGACCGCCACGGCAATCGTGGATGCACTTGACGAAAGCGGCCACTCGAAGTGGAAAGTGACCCTCAATCCGCACCCAGGAAATGACTTTATCTTTCCCATTGTCTCCGCCGGCACTAACGACGGCGGCATTCTGACGATGATGGGTGAGTGCTGCGGCGACAACGACAATTTCAATACCTTGTATCGATATGGGCCCGATGGCAAGCCCAAGTGGACATACACAACACCAACTAATGTCACATTCGAGCCGACGATCGGACCCGACGGTACGATATACTTCTGGTCAGAGGGAGACGACACAAACAATCACGATTCTCCTCTCATCGCGCTCGACGATGGCACAGGTACAGAAAAGTTCAGGTATCGTGGCGGATTGCCCTCCTCGCGGAGCGTAATCTCTTCGGAGCAGCCAGACACCACGAACCCTGACGGCACCGCCGTCACCTCTACGAATCCGTGGCAGCCTTGTGCAGCTTATTTTTCCGCTGCGAGGCCAATCAATGTTCCGTTACCGGTGGGAGGTGCTGGCGAGAATTCAATTCAGCCTATTGTCGGAACAGATGGTAATTTATATGTCATGGAGACAGGAGAGAATGTCGCCTATAGCTACTCACACTGCGCGCTCACTAAAATTTTTGTCCCACCAGGAGCGCCGCCCGCAGATCCTGCTTACTTCGTGAGCGCCCTTGACGGTCAAATGCAGTACAGTGCAAGTGTGGGTATAGCCCAAATCACCCCCGCCGGCGCAGTACAACACCTCCCGGTGAATAGCGTATCCTGGAGCGGTGAAGCCACTTTAGGCGGCTTTGTCGGCGGTTGGGGTTTTGACAAGGGCGCGTCACAGCTGCCCCAGGCTTTCTTCAGAAGGATCGCTCCCGATAGCAACGGAGGGCTATTGCTTGCCTGGGGTGGGAGATCATCGACCGCGAATGATCCGCAGCAACTCGTTCTGTCTCGGCTTTTGGATGGCAGCCCGGTGTATACAGTGCCGCTACCGGCCGACGGCGAGATTTCAAGCAATGACCAAGGCACGGCTTTTATAACCAGCCGAGGGCTGAGCATTACAGCTGTGGATGTCGCAAGTGGTATCCCGAAGTGGAGCACGAGCAGCTTAGCTGCGCTTGCGGCGACAGACAACGGTGGCATCATTCATGTGAATGCACAAGGGACTCAGTTCGTAGATATGAATGGTACGCCATCACCAACAGTTGAGGGAGTGTACCCTGACTCGTATCTCGACCCGAGCTTGTTCCTAGTCGAGGGGGATTTTGGGTCCAGGCAGGTGGTCGATACCTCGCTGGCGGGCACATCCTTGGACGATGAAATCAGTGCAGGCTTTCCAGTCGATTTCGATGGAAATTCGGGCCAGCAAAAACAACCTGAATTCAAGCCCGTGCAGGCGGATGCTTGTTCGGGTTATGACGACAGCCTACAGCCCACCGCGTTGGTACTTCCGTTCGCAGCGACTGCCGGCGCGCAACGGACTACTCAGGAAAGGACTGATTCGCAGAAAGTCGTCAGGATGCACTATCCCGACTGGAAAAATATTGACCTGAAAAGCAACGATATCGCAGTTTTCACCATAACCCCGGATCATTTGACTGGTGTCGATACCGACGTCACGTTCGAATCCGTTGGTCTGCCCGAAATGACGACGTTTAAGCCGGACGGAACGATTGACGTTCCCTCTGCTCCTCGTTGGCTAAAGTTCATCAACCGTGTGACCCAGACGGAGGTTGGACGTGTCTTAGTAGATGTTAAGCAGAACAAAAAATTTGCCGTTGCGCCTTATAGCGTAAGCGAACTGAATGGCAAATTGAAGCCGACTAGCGTACCGACACAGGGAGTACTGCAAAATGAACTGACTCGCATCTTCCCCAAACAGACGGGGATTACTCTTACTGTATCTCCGATTAAGGCTATATCGGTGCACTACAACCTCAACGCAGCAGCCGGCAGTAAGGCTCTGACATTTCCTGATAGCGAACAGAAACAAGACGAAGAGCAGGAGATTGTAAAAGCCACAGTGGCAGACTTCGCGCTCAATCAACTCTTAGTTTTTTATGTGCACGCCTTTGATCAAACGCCTCCCACCCACCCGGATGGGTTCACCTTTCGTAATCCCAAACTGTCAGAATCTGGACATGCTACTATCAACGGGCCAACTCTGGTTCGCGATCCTGAAGTCAGTCAGGATCCGCATGTAATTTTTATTCACAATTCGAGGCAAAATGTTACGGCTCACGAACTGGGACATTACCTCGGCTCACCTGACATCGTAGATGCGGATAAGACGAATGAGTTGATGTTTGGACAAGCTGCGGCTGATCATCCCGATCCGTGCCGGATTCGTAAACGCGAATGGGACAGGATGAACCCGCCAGGAACTTCGCAATGAACAAGATTATTATTCTTTGGCTCGCATGTTACTTCTTTATCTGTAGCATGGCCGGCCAATCGCTTCAGTCTGACAACTACCAAGTTCTCGCGAGCAAGCTCGCAGGAGGAGATCGAAGCTCAATTTACGAAGCAGGCGGAACGGGTGATCAGCGGTTTATTCCAATCTTACAAGAAATCGTGCGCCGACAAGAGAACAAGGAAAAGCCACTCCCTGCTGACTATGAACTCAGGGGTTTAGATAAAGAATCTATTGCGGGCGCGGCCCGGTTGGCCTTGGCGAAATTGGGAGACAAGGAGCAACAGCAAAAGGTCTTTTGCGATGTTTACAGCAAGAACATCGATATTCATTTATATGCTACGGAGATTGAGTTGCCTTATATTGGGGGGTGGTTTCGGACCAATATCCTAGGTTCTGCTCTTTCGGAGCACCCGGAAAACCAAATAGGCTGGAGCCGGTCTGACGTCGTCTACCCCAATTTAAGGCGGTATGCTGTCTCAGAATTGCGCCGGCTTTTTCCTGATGGTCCGGCACCCAAGGAGCCCGAGGGTTTGTCGTTCGGCGGCCTGCTGACATACCAGGAAGATGCATCGAAATGGCAACAATGGATTGAGGATCACGAGCAGGAACTCATGAAACTTAAACCGGCGGGCAGTTATTCCTACCAGGACTGCCCTCCAGAACCTTTGTTGAGCGGAAAAGTCTTAGATAGCAATGGAAATCCGATCGCTAATGCGCGTTTCGAAGTGGAATGGGACACAGCCAGAGCGAAGCCCAATGAGGAGGGTGGTTTGCGCTTTACTCTGACAACCCATGACGAAGGAACCATTGCAGAGACCATCCCCCCCGGACCATACCGCGTCTGTGCCAAGGAGGTTGGGTATTTTCAAGAGTGCCAAAAGATACGGCTCGAGAGCGGCCGGGAGGCCGTGCTAAACATATCCCTAGCAAGGGATACCGAGTACAGCCGGGCTGCATTGCAGTTCTTACTTGATGCGAAGAGATTTGGGACCCAAGCCGAGCCCGCAAGAATCAAGAAGGCATTTTACGCGCTGTCCCGCGACAGTTCTTACGCCGGCGCGCTGGTTGGACTGCTCGATTTTGAAGGGGATGAATTAGGGACAAGGGAAATCCAGTATCCTGCCATAGGCGCACTAGCCGTCATAGGAAAGCCGGCGGTTTCATATCTGATCGGGACGGTCAAAGAAAGTGACAACGATTTGATTAGAATGAATGCGGCTCACGCGCTTGGCCTGATCCACAGGACTTGCGAAGAAGATGTAGTTGCCCAATTGGAGTCGGAAGCAGCCGCACCCAACATTACGAGTGAGCAGCAGGCCAGGCTGCGGGTGGCTCAAGACTACATCGCACATCTCCACCTTCCATGTATTCAGAGTGATTCAGAAGATAATTGAAAACCCGGAGTTACGGCACACAGCAGCGTCCGCTCCAATGCTGCCGGGCTTGAAGAGAGTTCGGTGAATGAGATTTGGGGTAACCAAATGGTGACAACTTTTCTACTCTTAGCTCTAATAACTTCCTCGCCGGAGATACGAAATGCGATTCCGACAGTTGATGCACAACATTCCCGCAGACCGCTGGCGAAGACATTGGCAGGACGAGGCAGCTTGCTCGCAGTTGGCCTCTCCAGTAACAAGCTGGAATTTCGTCCTGTCGGATTAATTTTCTCTGCTGAGGACAAGCTGAAATCCAGAACGGCGCGCGCGAAACTAGGAGACAAAGCGGAGCAGCAGCAGTTTGTCTGCGAGTTGCTTGGTGCGGACAAACAGAAGATGCAATCAATGGCACTGGAGGAATTGCCGAATATAGGCGGCTGGTATGCCATCCAGATGTATCGAGAGTTGCTGTCACCAGGAGCGCGTATTCGATACTATCGAGCAAAAACCAAGCCTGGCCAGGATTCCAAGCTCTTATCAGAACCGCGTATCTGGAGCTTGGCGCAGCTTCCAAAGGTCGTTCCGAATCCACCTCTGAACCTGGCAGATCCGAAGCTCGATAATCAGGAATTGCTCCGCCAAGTTCAATTATGGAAGGATTGGATCCATGCAAATGAACTGTCTTTGCGAAAGCTTGAGCCTACGGGAGAGGGGATAGATTTTTCGGGCAGATCATGCGAGGGAGCTAAGAGTATTCCTTTGCGGAACACCGAAGGCCAACGCTGACAGGATCAGTTGGCTTCGATCGAAGTTGCTACAAGATAAACCCAACATCGGGTGGGAGGAAACATTCCTCTGGGGTTGCCACTCAGGGGGTCCCATTCATCTCTGAATGAGAACCCCGACCAAAAGAGAACGCCCTTACCGACTGAAGCACCACTCTAAAAACTGCAAGTAGTTTGCTTTCATTCGATGTTGGCGATTTCGGGACCAGGAGGAGCGGAGGTTCAAATTTATTCTCCCGCACCATTCTTGATTTTCTTGCCCGCAGAAAAGTTTAAGTTGACGCAGCGTTTATTCCACCTACGCAAAGCTCTCCTCTTTAAAAACGCTCAAACGCCAAAACGACCCATCCATAACTCATGAGTTGGGTTAAACAAGAAGCGGTCGGCCAATACCGCTCCATGCGCTAGAACAACCCGGAGAACCGCGCCTCCAGGAACCCACCCAACTTGGCAGTGGCCTTAAACCGCGGAATCGGGTCTAGTTCCTGGAATGCCGAGGTGAACGCGTTTGACAAGCTCCACGTCGTTCGAGGTTCGAACTCCTGATGCTGGGGATTGAAATAGAGTTCGTGTACTCTTCGGGCGAGGTGTTTCGGGACGTCTAGATCGCCTTCGACGAAAGCCCGGTAGATCGTCAGCTTTGCAGTCTCTGCAGACAGCTGCAGCGCTCGCCAACGTTCGACCTGCTGCCGCATCGGATCGAAATTCCTCTGCATCCTGTCCACGCCAATGGAGAGCGCATCTTCGAGCGAGAAGCGCTTCGAGTGTTTCGCCAAGACGGGAGTGTAGTCACCTCGAAACACGAGGTTGTGGCAGACGAATACTCGCAATCCGACGGTGCATGCCAGCCGGAATCGCTTGTTGTTCGCGTTCCGAATCCCAATTGCAAATCGGCATCCCTCGAAACTGGTTTCCAGGTCGAGCACGCCGAACATCTCCATTGCACCGCTCGATACAGCAAACTCTTCGCCGACCACACCGATCTGGCGGTGGCTCAAGGTTTCGACTAGGCTCTGCACAACCGCGGCATGCGGGATTGGGATATGAGTTGCTGTTGCCGGCGGCGTTGGCAGATTAGCCAGTTCCGCCCGAGTGATTTTGCCCGTGCATGAAATAAGCGTGCTTGTTTCTAACATTTGATTCATTCTCCTTTCAAGTTAAGTTCACTGCCAACACAGACCTCGCACTTGATCACAGCCACGGCGCTCTCTCAGCCTCTCTGTGGAGGCTTCTATGACCACGATTCGAACTGCGTTCTACGCGCGCGTCTCCGGCGAACAACAGGCAGCCGCGCACACCATCGAAAGCCAGATTGCCGTACTCAGCGAGCGCGCTAGCAATGACGGCACACCCGTACCGCCGGAGCGGCGGTTTGTCGATGACGGGTATAGCGGCGCCACGCTTATTCGCCCAGCCTTGGATCGGTTGCGCGATCTTGTTAGCGTTGGCGCTATCGATCGGATCTATGTCCACTCACCAGACCGACTGGCACGCAACTACGCCTACCAGGTCCTGCTTCTCGACGAGTGGCAGCGGCGAGGGATCGAAGTCGTTTTTCTAAATCGGCCACTCGGCAAGAGCCCAGAAGATGATTTGCTGCTGCAGGTGCAAGGAATCGTCGCGGAATATGAGCGAGCCAAGATCATGGAGCGGAGTCGACGTGGCAAGAAGCACGCTGCGCAAGGAGGATCGGTCAACGTGATGTCCGGCGCTCCCTTCGGATACCGCTATGTGTCTGTTCAAGAGGGAGGTGGCCAAGCACGATTTGAGCCAGTTGACGGGCAGGCGCGGGTCGTCAAACAGATTTTCGCTTGGGTGGCTGAGGATCGTTGCAGTCTGTCAGAGGTTTGCCGTCGGCTTGAGAAAGCAGGTGAACTCACTGCTACCAGGAAGCCAATCTGGTCGAGACAGGCTGTGTGGCACGTTCTCCAGAACCCAGCTTATCGGGGACAGGCCGCATACGGGAAAACACACATGATGCCACGCGGAAAGCAGGCCCGTCCGCGAGCGGCGCGTGGGCGTCCATCGAAACCACACCGAAGCAACAGGCCAGTCGAAGCTGGCCCACAGGAGTGGGTGTATATTTCCGTTCCAGCCTTAGTCGACGCAGGGCTGTTTCGCGCTGCGCACGCCCAATTAGATGAGAATCGCAGCCGAGCGCGACAAGGACGACGCAGGCCAGGCTATCTCCTGCAGGGGCTTACCTGCTGCGCGTTGTGCGGATATGCATACTACGGCAAAACGATTCGCCAATTAGGCGCGGGGCGCCAGATGAAAGATTTCATTTATTACCGATGCAGCGGGTCCGACGGCTATCGATTTGGCGGCGAACCAATTTGCCGCAATAGGCAAGTCGAGGGCAAGTTCCTAGAAACAGCTGTGTGGCAGCAGGTCTGCGAACTGCTAACGAATCCTCGAAGATTAGAGCAAGAGTATAAAGGTCGTGACTCCGGCGCTCCCTTGGAACGCCTTGAGAGTCTCAAAGCACAGCGCCTCAAGCTGCAGCACGCCGTGGAGCGCTTGATCGACGGCTTCACCGCGGGGCTGATTGACAAGGAACAGTTCACACTACGGATGGATAGAACCAAGGAACGGATCACTGATCTGGATGCCAAAATCAAGGCTGATACAGGCGATGTCAGTCGTTTAGACAACCTCCGATGGGCCGTGCAACGCGTGCGCGATTTGTCGACTGCCATGGGTGCCGACCTCACCAACGCTGACTGGCATCGTAGACGAGAGATTATCCGGACCCTTATACAGCAAATCGACATAAACACAGAGATGATCAACGTCATTTTCCGCTTAACGCAGAATGATCGTGGGTTTGCTGATGACTCCATCGTGATCAGTGTGCCACGGCCTTAGCTGCGCTCTTGGGCTTCACATTTGTGATGGAGATGCGGGATAAATTTGCCCAGTGCCAGAGGCTGGATTTCGGTCTTGTGCCTGGTAACGACGAAGAGAACTGCTATCTCAGGCCTGACTATGCAACATTGTCACAGGTGTGAAATCGCCGCTGAATGCCATATTGGAGCAGACAAAGACCCGCAGGCCGGCGGTGAGTCCCAGACGAATCGATTTGTCGTGGGAGTTACGAATGCCGATGGAGAAACGGCATCCTTCCATTTGCGTTTCCAGATCAAGCACGCCAAACATCTTCATGCCATCGGGAGAGACAGCGTATTCCTCCTGGACAACTCCGATGTGGCGAAAGCTGAGGGTTTCAACCAGCGCCTCGACGATGGTGTGATGAGGCACGGGTTTGTGGGTTGAGGTTGCTTCAGGAACTGCAATCTGCGCCAACTCAGGCCGGCCAATTTTGGACAGCCCGCTGGCTACAAGGGTTCCACTCATGTTGGTGTTGTTCTCCTTTCTTAAAGAGGTGTTGTCGAACAGACCTGCTAATTCCAGTTGAACAATGAGGGTTGCTCTGGAACTGAGTTGGTGCGCGGACGGCGCCTGGAAGAACGTAGTGCGTCCGAGCTCTGCCCGAACACCAGCACCGGGCCGCTGGTGATTGCGGACTCGATCAGCTCTGTCGCTTGCGAGTCTTCGCTGGTAGGCATCAGCACGGAAGCATCCTCGGTTTCCATTGCGCTGTGCACTGCCGGAAACAGCTTCTGATGTTCTTCATTGAGCGAGCGCCAGACAGCGTCGGCAGTGTCTCCAATCCCGTTCTTCTCTACCAGTTCCCGCGCCATCGCGGAGAGCATGTCGTCGTCTTCATCCATGCTCTGCAGGCCCTCTCCAGCGAACTTGCCTTCCATGGTGAGTGCGACCAGCAGTTTCCTGCCCATTAAGCGCAGGCAAGACCCCTGCATCGTGCTCTCGTAGCACAGGAATTTCACCCGTACTGGCCGCGCTTGACCGATGCGCCACGATCTGCGGCTGGCCTGCCGGAGCGTGTGCAGTGAATAGCCGGACTCATAGAAGATGATGGTGGGAAAATCGAGCAGGTCCAGCCCGGTTTCAACCAGCTTGGGATGACCGATGACTACCTGCACACCTTCTTTGACTTGTTTGACATACCAGGCCTCGCGCTTTGACGTGTCGACACTTGCTTTTAGAACAGCGGTCCGAATGCCCTCGTTCTCTAAAATCTGTCGCAGGCGGGCGGTAACATCATGTTTCTGCGTGTAGACGGCAAAGACCTGGCAGCGGCGCCCCTCGGCCAGCTCCCGTTTGATCTCTTCCAGCAGCCGGCGTTCCTTTGCGTGAAGCCGGTCCTGGGGAAGATCGCGGGTGTGCGCAATCAGAAACTTGATCTTGCGCTGAAGCTGGGGATCGAATTCTGTCCCGTATAGAGAACCCAGGCCATACGGATGATCAGGGTACAAGAGCAAGGTGTGGAGCATGATGCTCAGAACGGAACGATTGCCGCGGTGCTCCTTCAATGCTGTCCGAATCGCGTCTTCCAGTTCGCCGTAGGCCGCTCGCATCAGCGGTTCCATAGGCACGCTGACACAAGTTTCCTCATAGGGCGGGAGTTCACCCGAGATGTCTTCAAGAAAGACGAAGGCACAGAGGTCCATCAGAAATTCGCCAAACAGAAGCGGTGAAGCTCCCGGCTTGCGCCGTACCATGGTGGTGGCCTTGGCCTTCGAGCAGGCGTTCTCAGCCGGCTCAATCTTCGTGATGGTTTCAAGGACTCCGTAGTCCTGCGCAAAAGCGCTGCGGCCCGCAGCGCCGAACTCGTAGCCGCGTTGCTTCATCTTGGCGGCTTCCAGACGAAACAGCGTGTTGAACAGATCGTCGGCGTAGCCGCCGAGCAGCGTGCCGGTGAGTCCTACGATCTTGTCCGTGCAGGCAGCGAGCGTCCCGAGAGCATTGCCTTGGGCTGTGTCGCCCGCGAGTTGGTGAATCTCATCGCAGATGGCGTAATCGAACCAGCCGGGCATATATCGCCCGATAAACTCAATAGGCGCCATGCGGTGGATCTTTTCCGGGTCGGCCTGCCACATCGGACTGTAGGCCTGCTTGCATGGTTTCTCGTCGCGAGCTTCGATGACTTCCGCAATCTTGGCCTTGCGAAAATCGGCAACCGTGAGACGGCCCCCATCAACAATTACTGGGCTGCCTGTATCGGAATTGACCACACAGCCGAGGCTGGGCCCTGAACGGGGGACCCTGTAGGCGTGCCGCCAGAAATAGCCGAGCTTGGCTCGTTCGCGCCCGACAATGAACAATGCTGGTCTGGAACAGATCGAGGCCCATCGTTTGCGCGAGCTTTTGTATTGCTTCTTCAACCGCATGTCGCTCAGCGTGGTCTGTAGGCCTTCTCGGACTATGCGGCCGCTCTTTAGACGGACTTCGTTAATGCCATGCGGTGTCTTGTCATCACCCCCATTGCGCAGATCGTCGATGAGAAATACCCGGATTCCGGGAATGGTGAGAAACGCCTCGCGCGCCCATTTTTCCACCAAGTGTGGCGGCACCATGGCCAAGGCCGTGTAGGGTTTGCCGGCACTATGGACGTGAACAGCAGCCAGCGACATCAACGTTTTACCGGTGCCGCATTCAGCCACAAACATCGCAGTTCTGGCCCGCTGCCAGCGTTTGACCACGCCCATGATGGCAACGTTCTGAGCCGGCTTGGGCTTGCGGAGCAGCCGCTCTAGCCGTGGCGAGACCGGGTCCTCGAATTGCTGCAGGGCTGGATATTCCTGAAGTATGCGTTCACCCAGAAGTGGGGCATAGGAACGCATGTAGTCGTAAATGGTTGACAGTTCAGCCATAGGAAGCCTTGGAAGAAATGTGATTGAAAGAGAAATTCAGAAATGATTAAGCGTGCGTTGGGGGCTAGACGAAGGAGAGCCTAGGCAGCCGGCTGTGCCAGGAAAGTCTTTTCCAAACTCAGGCCTGGCCAGTGTGTCGGCCCTGCCTCTTCCGGAAACCCTAATTGGCCGGTCTTTACTCCCCTTGCCAGCCATGACAGGAACTGCTGCTTGTTGCCCTTCACCAATACTGGATTACATCCCAGGCCCAGCAATGGTGTGATCGCCTGATGATTTTCCAGCTGCTCTACAAACCACTCGCCCCAATCCGGAATGCCGGGAAGACCATGTAATTGGGCGAGCGAGGCCCATATAAAGGATGGGCTGCCACCGGCGAGCAAGGTCCGCCCGGCATTGGCGCTCGAATTGGCGGCGAACTCCTCTGAAATACCAATGAGATGCCGGACCGGCTTCTTTCTATCTGCCAGCTGAAGGGCGCCGTTGTAACATTCGGCTTTCTTATCGAAACCCACTCGAATTGAAGCAAGGTTCGGGCCTTCAATCATGAACTTGTCGCCCAAGGAGATTGCCGCACCGATCGCTGCAACCTGGGTGTCTGTCCCGAAGACGGAGAGGAAGTGCGCTTTGGCCTGCCGCGGCGGATCGGGCAGCACCTCGCCAATAAAGCGGTCCAGGCGCACCTTGAAGTGGGTAGTGCTCTTTTCCGTCATCTTCATGTAGGTAAGCCAGCCAAAGCGAAGGTGAGCGTTCTTCATGATGGGTTCTGCTTTTCGTGAGTAAGGATTTGGGTCTTGCCGCAGCAAAAGATGAGCGTCAGTTCATGCGAGAAGCGCTCGCGATCGTGAATGAGAACGGTGCCGTCCGGCTCTTCTTCTTCCCAGTGGTCGGTAAACTTGACGGAACGCCAGTGCGCGATATGACGTTCTTCGCCTTCCCCAAATACTCCATTGAGCATACCTGCCGTGCAGAGCAGGCCGACATGGCCGCCATGAAGAGGAGTCAAAGGCCTGCCGCACACACTGCCTTGTTCGCGCAGCAGGATCCGGCTGGCCTGTCGGTAAGCCGCAGATGCGGGCAGAAGGTCTTCTACCTCATCGAGCGGAATACCGGTGTTCGTCAGAACGATGGGTTGAGAACCGGGCACCTCATATCGTCCATCGGGCTCATCGGTCAGCGCGCCGAGATCGTTCTTGGCCGACAGACCTTCGAGGTATCGGGACGCGTCAAGCAGCGCCGTATCGCTTGTGCGCTCATTGCGTTTACGGCGCACTCCCAGCACCGCAATTTGCCTATATTGGAGACAGGCCGGATCAGTAAGCCGGTAAATTCGGAGATTGGTAAAGTGCTCAGCCAACAGCCGTGCGCAGGGCTGCAACTGCGGTTGTGGAATCACAAAGACCAGCACTCCCGCAGGCTTCAGCCAACGGTAAGTATGTTCCAGAAACACCCTCTCCAGCCGCTGATTGCCGCTTGTGCCGGCCTCGAAGTCGTAAGGCGGGTTCAGGTAAAGCAGTGAAATGCTCTCCGCCGGACAGCGCACATCGAGCGCGTTTGCCTGAACGGTGCTGATTCCCAGGCCTTTGGCCTGTTCTGCGCGATGGGCGTCAATCTCAATTCCATACCGATGGGCCGAGACGCCTCCCAAGAGCGCGCAAAAGGCAACACCGTCGCCGATGCACGGATCAACTGCTGAGATCTGCTCCCTGAAGAGAAGACAATTCTTCAGGCGTCTGGCTTCGGCTACGGGCAAGGGGTAAAAGCCAAGTTTGATTTTTCCCTGGTTTCTCATATGACTCTTCGGGCAGGTTGTCCTGGATGAGACGGAACATTGGTGGTCTTGCTATGGCTGCTCGATCCTGCCTTCGTGAATGACTCGGCCAATTTCTCCTTCCGCCGCAAGAAGGGATTCCTGGGCATCGGAAAGCCGGTTCTGGATAAAAGCAACCGATACTGCCACTTGCGATCCGGCTTCGAGTTCATCAACATTGGTTGCGAAGCGCTTGGCGGCGGATTCCGCAAACCTCAGAGCATGATTGGTCTCGTTCAGAGCAAAATAGAGATCTTCACGTTTCACAGGTTCACCTTAGTGTTGTTCCACGCGTTTTCGTGGCGTTTTTGCGCGAACTGATTCTTCGCGGTCTTGCTGGAGATGAAGAGGTGAGAGGTCTAATTCTTCCAGTTCGGAAACGGCTGGCGGCTTGAATCCCTAAAGGCAGTGATCAAGTCGCGGAGTTTGAGTCGTTGCTGATGCAGCGTTTCCACAAGCTGCTGTAAGGCACTGAAGTCACGGCCGTACCATTCTGGCGGGATCGGATCGGCGCAGCGCCAGAGGTCGAGCGGTTCAGCCTGTTCGGCTTTCGTAAGAGCGGGCTCAAACGCGTCCCAGCCGGTCACGCCCGCATAGACACAGTTCCGGGAGTAGACGCCACGCAAAGGGCTGTCCGGAAAGTTCCATTCACCGGCATTGAAGCAATAACCCTGATCAATGAAGGTCGCGGTATAGAGGCGTTGCTTCGCTCTCTTGCTGAACACCACCTGTCGCCCATCGCAATTGGCTGTCCATTTATCCAGCACGAGTACACGCGCGAAGTCAGCGGCGTTTCTGACTCTGGTGAACATGCTTTCGGGAAGATAGTCAAAGAGCACGTCTTCCAGAGGATCGCATGGATACCGTGAACCAAGCTGGCGGCCACTGTTGCATTTGGCCCTCAGACCGGCGGTGTCGAAACACAGCTCAGGCGTGTGCTGGACCAGCCAATCCGACACTTCGATGACAGCCACTTCAGGCATCGGCAGGCCAAGCCAACGGCCTAGCCGCGATGCCAGCATCTCGTTGGCGAGTACGCGGACGTGCTGGGGGTTGTTGGAGAATTTGGTGACATAGAAGCCTCCATCGGAGGCGCGGAGAAGGTGCGATTGCGATCCTCCTCGCATTCTCTTAACGTGCTGTACGGCATCAAGGGGACATGACATAAGAAGGGACTTGCGGGCGCAGAGGTGTGGCGTCCGGGGTAGTGCGGGTGGGCGTAATGTTTCGAAGGATGGAAAGGACAGGGATTCGGGAGCGGATGTCTGTTAGAGTGGTGGCCGATCGAGAGATCGTGGCCAACCTGTCTTCATCTCACTCCTTGATCTAGTCGACGGCAATCGCCGATGCGCATAGCCGCCTATTTGGAATTACTCGGAAGCATCTCAATCGTCGATCTCCGGGCGATCTACTGTTCCGTTGAGGATAACTACATGCCCGGTTTCAGCAGTGTGTCTCGCCGCGGCCTGTACACTTTCCAGGCCCGGTGTCGTATCCCCGTGAATTGGGCCGCAGCAACTGCACTGAGCTTCTACCACTAGCCGAACATCACACTCGGAGAGATTCGCCAGGTTGGGGGAAATGCTTAAGGACATTCGGTGTTCCTTGGAATTCAGGATTTGACGATGCAAAGAACGCTGGAGACTTCACGGCACGCGCACAATTTGTACGCGATATTCAGCCGGCTCCTTCTGTTGGACACGCCACGTACCCTCGCGGAGCCAAATCAGCAGACGAAAGTCAAATCCAAGGCCCCGTGTCTCCATCATCACGTTCTTGGATAACAACCCGCAGGTCATGACGTCGTGCCGATGCACGAGGTCGTTGATGAACCAGTGATCGTCACGTGCCCATCGCCGCACTCCTGGCCCGTGCTGCAGGTCGTACATGTCGGTGTTGGCCGCTTGCCATTCCTGGAGTGGCCTGGTGTTCCTAACCAAACGAAACTCAACCGGAGGGATTACGAACTGGAAACAATCCAATTCGACGCGATCACCGAATTGCTTCCGAAAATCAAGGCTGATGGTGGCACCGTAAGGTGCACTTAATGAGCGCATCATGGTGCGCGTCAGTAGTCCTCTGGGTACATGATGGTGAAACCGTCACCGTCTGCGTCAATCCACAGCGAATGCGTCTGGGCGTTGATGATGACCTGGAATTCGGCAGGAAAATCGTTCTCTTTGATTCCTTTGCTCTTGAGGCCCCGCAGCTTGAGATACGCCATCCAGAGAACATCGTGAAGCCGGCCACGATAATCCTGGCCTAAGCTCTCTTTTGGAATGTCTTCCAGTACGTGGTGCACGTGATCGGTAATGACGGTGGGTAAGAGTAACCCGGTCTCTTTGGCCTGTTCAGTTACATCGACCAGGACACCGTCCTCAATGGCCTGAGCGCGCGTGTAGCGGGAAATAATCTGGTCATTTTCATTCATGTCAGTTTCGGGTCCTTGACCGTGTGGGAGATCATTTGAGAGGTGCAGGTGGCGGCATCGCATCGGGCCGATTAGAGAATCTTCACGGCTCCTGTTTGCCAGCTACTCTGACCTCAATTGCTCCTCCATCGCCACGACTTCATTGACCAAATCCGTAACCGGACAGTTCAATCCGAAGGAGAGCCGCACGATTTGTGTGACTGTTGCATTGCTGGCCTTGCCACGTTCAAGGCTGCTGAGGAAGCGTGCAGACAAGCCAGACGCGCCGCTCAATTGCGCCCGTGACATGTTCTGTTTTTCGCGCAGCCGCCGCACGACGATTCCCAACGCTCGCGGCAGCCGCGGGTATAAATCTTGTTTCAAGGTTTCTTTAAAAGCTGCATCAGCCTGTTCAAGAGACATGCCCTTCTCAATGCGAATGTCGCGCAAGGCGTCTCCCAAGGCTTTCAGGACGGCTTCATCACCAGGGTAACCAGGAGGGTCTTTCCTTCTTTTCATTTCGTCTTTCGGGCAAACGTCTCCCCTCCCGTCCTGTGAACCAAAAAGACCGGTGGAGAGAGAATGCAGGTTGTTTGTTGGAAAACGACCGCAAAGCGGCAAATGCGCGATGGGCTATGCGGTCAGGGAAGACAGACAGTTGAGACGGGAGAGTTGAGGAAGGTTGCTACTGGGTAGGCGAGACGGCTCTCGATTCGAGCGCCAGCACGATCTTGTGTAGGGTGTCCAGGCTCTCAACTCTGTCAAGGGAGTTCAGATTGAACGACCGCAGAATGGTAGCCAAAGGCTCAGGGCCTGTTCTGTCCAAAGCGGCTTCGAGTCTCTTCAGTCCCCGCTGCGCTGCCTGCATGTGGGTCAGTACCTTTTCGAGTACGACATTATCCGTGACATCGCTGGGTTTCCACGCCGTCGCTATCGTCTTCAGCAGGCCCCGATAAAGTCCCTTACCTAGCACGTCCGCCATTCCCTCGATCCGTTGAACGAGTTCACGCTGTTCGCCCTGGGTGGGGCCGTTTCGGTGGGTCTGGTTGCCCTTTTGTGCCATCGAGTGCTGTGGATTTGGTGTTTGACCGGGTCGCAAGCCCTGCCGCCAGCCTTCAGGAGTGGCCCAGCCGGCCAATTTCGGAATCGTTTTCGGCCGTTTGCGGTCATCTAGATCAACCCAAGTCCCGGTGAAATGGTAGAGGTACCGGCCAAGACCAAAACAGGCGCAGCTTCGCTTGAAGGCCTGGGCTTCCGCTGCGGTCCCAGCATTTTCATCATCGGCCCATTCTTCGCCCGTGGCCGAATGGGAGCCAATACCAAAGATGGTCAGATCGCAGGTGACAAACACCTTGGCAGTAGTCTTTTGGTCCTTGGCCCGTTGGAAGTTTGCGCTGGTGTGGACTGAGTACTTGCGCGTCCAGCCTGCGGGACTGAAGAGGGCGTTGAGACGGTCTGTGTAAGCCCTTTGATCAGCGTAAGGAATGACCTGCCCTCGTGACTGCCTGTTCCCTTTGGTGGTGTTGGTGACCCTCCATTCAATAACCCTTGGATCGAAAGGCACTTCCAGGAGAGCGACGAATTCTTTGATCTGCTCTGCTGTGTAATGAGTCGCAGTATTCCAAGCGGGCGACAGAACTGGCGCTATGGAATGCTGGTCCTGGCTCCCAGGCGAGCCGTTTGCGTGTCCATTTGGTGGACTCATAGGGCATCTCCAAAGAAGAATTTAGTGGGTTCAGAGTTCCTGGCTTACTCGCTTCTTTCCGGTAGAAGGTACTGAGAACAGGTAATCTGGTTGCCTGCATATCGAACCTCAACGATAGTGTTGGTGAGGTCTCGGGCAGCGATATGCTTGAGCGCCGCACTAAACAGCGCTCTCTGGTCAGCCGGTGGCACATTCGGGACAATAACGATCACTCCAGCATGAAGTGGCTCGTTGGCATGAAGTCGTAGAAAATCCACGCGATTGTTGGTCACAAACGTGTATTCCCGTTCACGGATGATGGCCATGAGCTGCCAGTCTTTGTACCCACCCAGCGCCAGATAATTGACATGATCCGCCGCGTGCCCTGCTGCGTGCGCCAGTTCAACCAAGGACGTGTGCAGGCATTCATCGAAGAGGAGCTTCATTGTCGAACGACAAGGTTGCGGATCTCACGCGTCACACGTACGGGTCTTCTCTTGGCCCAGGGGCGACTAGCTGGACGGCCGCGGCGCGGGAAGGCTTGCACGTAGAGAGGGGCGAGTTCGACCTTCTCTAGGTCTAACGCTGGATAACCTTCCAGAATTTCGTCAATTTTGGCGCCCTGTCGGACCATATTAGCAATGAGTTCGATAGGGATACGGGTTCCCCGATAGACGGGAGTTCCATGCATGACCTCGGGGTCGGAAACCGCCATCTCCGCCGCCCGTTCAAGTCTTTTCAGGTCTGCATCGAGCTCTTGTCGCACTGATTTCACTTGAATTACAAGAGCGGATCCGCCGCCGGGAACCACAATGTCTTTTCCAGGAAAAGCCTCGATTTGCTTTGCGATAGCTCTGCGCGCGGATACCGGTAGGAGGCGCACACCCTCAGCCTCGAGACGCAAATAGAGCACTTGCTGCCAGTTAAGCATTCTTTGAACAGAACGCCCTGTGCGAAGGCGTCGCGGCCTAATGAGGCGGCGCTCTATGACTTTGTGGACCGCTGGAAGGGGGAGATTTGCCAGTACCGAAGCTTGCGCCGGGGTGTATTCTCGGGTTTCCATAAGATTAATTATACCCCGTACGGGGCAGAATTATGCAGAAATTTGCGAAGTTCCCGCGAGCACACGCCGTGCCCACCCAAAACTTCGAACAGGTCTTCACGTTTCACGAAGCATCGACCGGCATCTTTGATCGAGCAAGCGCGCCAATACTTCTGCATCATTGGCGGCATCAACAGGATCGCGGCCCAATGCAGAGCGGAGCGCCGCTTTCAACCAGAATGACGCCGACGGATCGCGCAGAACCTCTTCAATTGTTGGCAGTTCATGTTCTTGCTGCTCGCCTGTCATAGCGGTTGCTCTCCGTCGACTTGTCTGGTTGAACTAGCAACGTGGGCGTGACGACACCCGACACAACAGGCGCCAGCAGTGACGCGCAGAACTGCATCATGGAGGCAGTCAGGCGGTAGCACCTGCTCACCACTTTTGCTGTAAAAGGTGGGAGCAACCATGTTCTGCAGGCGACTGTCTTTGCCCCATAACTCCCATTCGAGCCGGCCATGTGCGCTGTGGAACATCACTGAATTCGAGAGCGCCGGCCGAACTTTGCCTTCCTTTGAAACCAAGGTGTGCTGAGTCAACAGCAGTTCGCAGTGGTGGTCGGAACGGAAGATCTGGATCCTGACGAATTCCGCGGAGAGGATGGCTGCATGAAAGCCATTGACCCCCACTGTGGCGACTGATTGAACCGTAGTCAGCGGACCGCCGCGAACATCTGCGAAGGCACAGTACATGCCCAATTGTGGAACAGCGCCACCAGATTCAATGCCTCGGATAACATAGCATCGTGCCTGCTGCTGGAACTCAATTGAGATCGAAGGCTCACAGCAAATTCCAGCCCGTCGCAGTCCTTTGAGGGCTATCGGGGGCAGCCGCAAGCCGCGAAGAGCAAGCACCTCAACTTTGCTCAGCCCCTTCATCGGCTTGCCCCGGTGCCATACCGAATTGGCGAGCCAAGTGCTGCACGAATCTCCGCTTTGCCACAGCCTGCCCAACATTTGTACTTTCGCGGGTCGGCGATACAGATGGCCAGGTTATCGCCCGTCCTATCTCGTCCCTGTCGGGCACAGGATGGACAGCGCGTGAAGTAATTCCTACCAATCCTGCGCTTTCTTCCGGTTATATGTTCCAGGATCAAAAACTCTTTTCGATTGTTCCCGGTCAACGTCTGTGGCCGCGCGAATTGCTTGCGCGCCGGTTCAGGCTCGGGCGGTATTTCAATGCCGGCCACGAACTGGCGCATCTCGTCCTCGGTGATGCGCGTTACACGAGTGAGATAAGACATCTGCGCGCTCAGCGTGTAATCGGCGCCGTAAAACCAGAACCGCTTGCCTACGCCCCGGTGAATCCCGAGAGGCCCACGAATCGCGTTGCCGAATTCATCGGCATGCACTTCATCTTGTTTGGGGAAAACCTCGATTCCGTCAGCCAAGGGGCCGCATGCATCTGCAGAAGTCTGGTCTCGGCGGGCGCCTTTGACCGGCACTTTCAGGCGTCGCGCCAGGCTGTGAATATATAACCTGCAATCACGGGCGAGCAGCGGCTGGGCTGCAAAGACCCAGAGATGTCCGCCGCGGCGAGACTTCTCCAAAGCTGCTTCAACTCCATCCTGCCGTAGCTCCCATTGCAACTTCAGCAGGTCTTCCAAAGCGTCTGGATAATCGGCATCGATCGCGACCCACTTGCAACGCTGAGTGGCAGGGTTGATGGCATAAAGGCCAATGGTGACTTGTCCTTCGAGATGTCGCCGGACGGTATCTCGGGACAAAGAAAGCCGGCCTTTCGGCCGGTAATAGTGACAGCGGCGAGTCCCGGAATCCGGAGTGGAAGACTGGACTGTGTAGGCTCCGCGGTTAACGAACAGCTCAAAATATCGAGCTACGGTCTCATCGGAAGCCAAGAGTCGGGATTGCATAGTTCACCTTCCAGGATGTTGGTACCCCGGTTCCGAGACTCGGTCAAATTTCCTCTGATTTGCCTTGACGGGTGTGACTAGGCGTTTCCGGCAGTTTGGAATGGGACTTGCAATAGTGCCGGTTGCTCGGCGTATCGAAGCAGGTTGTATTCGGGCAGAAGTTCGGAGAACTCGTCCACCGTAAGGTCATCTTCTGCGCCTTCGAACGAGAGCAAGAAGAACTCCTGGCGCAGGCGGTCATAGACGTAAATTGCCCCGGAAGCCGGGTTCTCGGGGGCCATTTGCAGCAACAGGATTGCCTTTGGCATCTGGATCCAACGGGCAGCTACTGCATCACCAATGTGGAGAAATTCGTTGATTACGCGTTCGACATGAGGCTCAGGATTGCCTACTGCCATGTCTTTCACGCTGAATAGACGGTGGGGGGTTATGGTTCCTCTGCTAAACGACATCGGTCTCCTTTCTTGCTAAGTTCATCGAGAAATTGACGTTTGGGTCGGATAAGCGCCACGGGCTCGCAATCAAGCATGTTCCGGAAGAGCCGCTGGCGCAAAATAGCGCTTTAGCTGGCCTGTTCACGCCTGTACAATTGTTGTTTTCTTTTGACCGTACAACCACAGGAACAAGGCTATGGCCCTGGTTCTTTGCACTGGTCCAGATCCCGTATTGCTCGAAACTCGCCGGCTGATTCTCCAGCAAGCTGGTCACACTGTGGTTTCTGCCTTAAACATTGAGCAGGTGATTCTTGCGTGCAAACAACATGTGTTCGATGTTGCAGTCATAGGTCAGTCCGTTTCACCAGAGAGCAAGAAGGTGATTGCGTCCACTGTTCGAAGGAACTGTCCTTCCGCCAAGATTCTCGAGCTGCACCAAGCGCATCATGGAAGAACACTTGCAGATGCAGATTCATGGTTGGAAGTCCCTGCAGATGTGCCGCAGCAGTTGGCGGAGCGCATTGCGGAGATGGGCATCAAGAAAACAGGGGAACAGACTCGCACGTAAGCGTCGGGGATTCTGGCAACGACGCAAGTCACCCAACGGTTGAGAATGCCGTTTTCACGCTCAAAAGAACATATTTCAGGGGATAGTCAGCTGCAACCTGCTGACCCAGAGAGGGTTCGAGGCGTACCGAGAGGGCAAAGCGAGGGCAAGAACAGCTCATATGCAGGTGAAAACTAAGGCATCAGTGGGCAAAGCTCACACGTTCATCGAAGCACCTGTATATAAAGGATGCGAGTAATGCAGAAATTCTTCAAGCGTGACCATAGCTCGATTGTTGTCTGTTGTGACCAACGCTTGCAACAGCTGCTGGCGGAACGATCTTGAGGTCAGGAAACCCAGACGCGTGGAGACTGGAGTCAGATGATACAAGAGTGCCATCAAGAGGTCTGGATCCACCGTCAGGTACAAAACGGAACCCACCTTGCGTTCAGCTTCCAGAGCCGCTCGAACTCTTTCATACTGTTTCGTGTTCTTCAGGGAATGCTCGTATTCCAGGGCGAATTCGCGCACCTCATCGCCCAACCAGACTTTCACAATAGCGTCGTAATCCTTCTGATAGGGAGCCGGCGAAACCATATTCCATGAGCTGATTTCGATTTCAGATTGCCAGCTAACCAGCAACGCGCTGCGCACGAGTGATAACCGAATTGCGTTCAGCTCCAGAGCGTGAAATACCTGTGCCCGATCCGGCATCTGGCGCGTTCCCGAATGTAGTGCTATCGCAAATTCGTGTTGGCTTTCGAGTTCGATGAGCCCATTTTGATTAATCGTATAAACGGAATACCCGTCACAGAGCACATCTTTCACGCGCTCAATTCGGCCGGCCTTAAGCAGGCGCCGCACGCGCCAATTGAAACTACCACGCGATGATTCGACTGCGTCGTGCTGTAACAGCTCGAACAACTGCTGGTGGCCGATGAAGCGACAATTCCGCACCAATTTGAGCAGGGGAATGTCTCCCGCGCGAGTAACAACGACGCTGCCTTTGGGGTACCGCATTAGCTTGAAATCTTTCCTCCAAGCTGCGCCAACATCGCTCGTTCACCAGAACCTCTGTCGGCGCTTAACTGCCAAAAGCCGGTGTTGGTCTGTAGCCAGTCGCCGGGTTTCATCAGCAACATGGCCTCTTGTTTATCGCGCAAGTGGCTCGCTGCGATGACCTGGCTGAAGACCGATTTCCAGACACCGGAAGTGAAGTCGACCTGCCCATGTACATCACTGGAAATGACAACCAGATAACAATCGGGAGCGGCAGATTTTGGCGCCCTGCTTTGAAAAAGGAGGCGGTTACCACCAAACGCCTGGGTAAGATCAGAGCAGACAAAAGTACGTCCGACGGCGCGATCTGGCAGGTTCGGATTGAAGTCGCCGACGCCGTTAAAGCGGATCAATCCTGAGATAATCCAGTGACGCCTGACTTTGCTGCCGCAACGCACTCCGGTCGAGTTGTAGTAGGCAGCGTGGCGCGTAAAACGGTGGGGATCGTCAACGTTACGTCCGAACCGAGCCCACCAATTAGTGCCGAAACTGAGCACCTGGACCAGCATCTCCGACCCGCTCCATAAGTCTCTGATTGATTTCCTTCAGCCGTGCGGTGCGCTCCGGGACCGGCAGTTTGTGCACCTCGCTGATGGCGTTAACAACTTCGGGGCCTAATTTCTCGTTGCGTTCCTGAAAGTACCGCCAGAGGTCGGCAAACCGGGCGAGCTCTTTGATAAGTTCACGCTCTTCGGGCGGTTTCGATTCGACCAGTTTGTCCCACTCATTTCGATCTTCGATTGGCGCAAGATCGCCGCCTTTCTCGAAGCGTTTGAACAGCCGTGCCATCTCCTGGAGCAGTTCTTTCTGCGGGGTATCGTCTGCCATTTTGTCCGGCTCCTTTCCGAGAACGGGCTGCCGGTCAGCCCACAATATTTGCATCTTTTGGCTGCGCCGCTTCCATGCGACGCTGCATTTTCATGAGTTCCTTCTGGAGGTTTTTCTCTCGCTCGTGAGAGTCATGCAATTGTTGCTGCAAGGTGCTGATCTGGGCAATCATGTCGCCTTCAGGCTCACGGTTTTGTGGCGCGGCTTCAGTTCGGCCAGCACCATTTTCATCGGTCTTGATTCTATCTTTTGGCGGGGGAGCCGAAGTCGGCTTGGGTTGCTTTACATCCCGGGCTGAATGCGTCGCTGAAGCCATCGCTTGCGCGCGCTCAGGCGGCTGCGATGCGGTCCGAAGCGCGGCTTCGGCAGCCGTGTTGGTCCTGTTCACGAGTGCGTTGTACCGGCGTATTGCCTGATCGGCTTGGCTACGGGCGTCTGCCAAGGCGTTGTGATACTGGGCCAAAAGGCCCGCGGCGATGATCTCGCGACGTTTACGCTCCCTGTGCTGGTGAAGCAGCAGGAAGAAAGACAGGACGAGAAACGAGAGCGCAACCAACGCTGCCCAGGAAGTAACGCTCTTGATCGTCTCATCGACCAGAAGTTTGCGCGCATCATCAATCTGGCAACCATAATCCTTGTCGTGGGAATTGACCTGCTTGAACGCAAAATCGACAAAGCCGTCACCCTGTTTGGCAGGCTGCTTGGTCGCAGGATCATAGGAAGATCGCTGACTCCAGGCCGGCAGCCATGACAACAAAATCAGCAGACTGATGATGCAGTACTTCATACCGAGGCGACCCTATTCTTGCCGAATATCCGATTCATGCGACGGGCCAGATCCGGGTTTCTGAACCTCAGATTTGCGCCGTTAGTGTCTGCGTTAACCTGCTGCAACCGTGGATATAGCACGGCCTCAAAGCTGGAAAGGAACCACCTCTGTGGCCGACGCACATGCACGTGCATGTGCAGCGTACCCAACCGGTTATCGGTCGTTAAGACCTGCATCTGTCCCACAGGCAGGTTCTTGATTTGAAAATCCACCGCTCTAGTCTTTTCGATTTCGGTAATGCTTCCGAATCCAATCTCCTCGTAATGTTCATCCAGAACACCTTTCTTTTCGACCGTCATAGTGCGTCTTTCACCAGTCACTCTGGCCGAAGCGTTGAGGAAATATCGGGCGGTTTCCTCATCGCGGGTTCGCAGGAGCATGATCGTGTTTGGAGCGGATGAAACGTCATCGCCAAAGCTGCGGCTGACGCTCCGCAGCTGTGGAATCGATTGCAGCGAAAACAGCAGGGCGATGTTGCTGCCGCGTGCAGTTTGCAGGATTTGCGCAAAATTGGGATAGGCAAACGGGGCAAATTCATCCAGGATCACGCTGACCATCGGGCGGTTCTCACGGCGTCTGTCCTGCTCGTTCAGGTAGCGTTTACCTACCATGAGTTGAAGATTCTGGAGCAGCATTCGACCAAGAGCCGTGACCGCTCTGGCGTTCTTGTTCGTGTTCAACGAGACGAAAAGAATGAGTTCCTGATCCACGATCTCGTCGAGGGTCAGCAGATCGTCATAGGCGTTGGTAATGACCGAAAGGTCGTCTTCGGTGAACGTCCCAAGCTCGTTCAGCAAACCCTGGATCTTTTGCAAACGCTCGCGGTCTTCGAGCGATTGCAGCAAGTTCTTTGCAGACATT
This sequence comes from Terriglobia bacterium, assembly GCA_020072645.1. Taxonomy (NCBI): domain Bacteria; kingdom Pseudomonadati; phylum Acidobacteriota; class Terriglobia; species Terriglobia bacterium. The sequence continues at coordinate 180,250 of JAIQGK010000001.1, read as the reverse complement.
TCGAAGTTCTGGCGCCGCTGCTGAGATACGTTGGACTGATCGCTTATGCTGCGCGAGGCCCTGGCAATTTGTTCTTTCAGCACATGTTCATCCCTGGCCATGACCAAAACATCCGGGATGTTGTAGATCTTTCCGGTGTAGTCGAGCACGCGGCAAACGTCGCTCAAATACGCCGCCTGGTGTCCTCTGAAGAAGTCCTGCCTCTGCAGAAAGGAATCGAAGAAGGCGTTAACAAGTTCCTGGCTTGAGCCCCCCTTGTTATAGAGCGGATTAAAGCGCACGGAGATGTCGGGGCGGAATGGATCAAGGACGCGCAATTGATGGAGCCGGCCGGCAGCGGCAATCTCCGGCAGCAGGTCATTCAGGAATTCCTGGTCGCCCTTCCCGTCAAAAATGATTACTGGCAAGTGCCGGCTGTTAAAAGTCCGGCGAATGTCCTGACTGGCAATGTTGTGAAGCAAAGTCGTCTTGCCGGAACCTGACTGACCAACCACCACCGTTTGCATCCGCCGGGCGTCGTCCGACCAATACCAGGGGCGCACATAGATGTCGTAGCCGGGAATGATGGCGTTCTGATCAAAAGCCCGTTCAACATAGCGGCGATCTTTGAGCATCGGAACAAACACCGCCGGATGGGGCCAGGCGTTCTCGATGCGCCTCTTTCGCGTTTTAAGGTACCAGGCTGCGCTGACCAGGGCTCCAATCAGCGCGATCAGATAGAAGCTCAGCTCGACGATTTGGTAGGTGCGGATATGAAAGCGCGAAACGAGAAGATAAAACCCGACTCCGAGCACAACGACTGCCAACACAACGAGAGCGAGCGCGGCATTATCTTCGTGCGTACGTTGATACTCGCGCCGGCCATACTCGTAGCTGTTGTGATTGATCATTTGACAAAACTGAAATAGAAGAAGACCACCATTGCAAACAGGATGACCAAACCAAGCGTCAGCCACAGGGGATGAATGCGTGGGCGGTTATTCGCATCCCGCAGCATGGCCGGATCAGATGCATTTCGGCCTATTTGTCCGAGGAAGCTCTTTTCAGGATCCTGCGCATAAGCGTCGCGGAGAAGCCTCCGCATCTCGGTTTCCGCGATGTACCGCCCTGACATGCTAGAACACCATCGTGGCTTGCACTTTTCGAGGACCGAGTGAACCAAAAGTCAGTTGAAAGATGGTTGGCGCGACAACTTGTTCCCGGATGGCGATCACTCCTTGCGTTTCCTCGCCTGGTTGCAGGTCCTGCTTTTCGACCTCCGCCCGCGCTGGCGACAAAGGACGTTCTCTAAGTTCTCCAAGCCTGCGCAGCATTTGATCGTCGAGTTGGACGTGATGAAACGACATGACCGAGATGGTGGCCTGCGGCGCAAGGGCCTCGGCAATTGCCGGTGTGGTCACCCGGTATGGCCGGGGTGACTGATTGCGAATTGAATAGTGAATGTAGAGAGTGTTTCGGGACTGAAATACATGCTCGATGCGGACGGTGATGCGGTCTTTGGCATCCCTGATGCTGGTCGAGTCCACGCGCTCGGCTCCAAGAAATGCACGCGTGAACATCATGTCGGCGATTTCTTCCAGATGTGCGCTGCTGTCTGGCGCCGGTTTAGGTGTTGGAATGCGGCTGTCAAATGCGAAATTCATGTTCTTTACCTCCCCTGGGGGCTCTAGCTCGTAGGCGAAGCGCCGTGAAGCGGTCCAGACAAAGAGGTCGGTCGAGACGCCAGGCTTCAAGGGCTTGATGAAGACCTTGTCTTCGTGACGCTCGATCTGGAATGCCGGGCTGCCGGCGGCGGCCATGGTGACGGGTTCTCCGAACTCAAGCACGGTCAGGTGGTCGAGTGCGGTCGCAACATGGATCACCTCGCCTGGGGGCCGGTTGACTCACCTTCAGCTCGTCAGCAGCAGTGAAGACTGCATACATCGTCAACAGAAATATCAGTGCGCGCTTCATGATGACCTTCGAATTCTTAACGAACGGAACCGGATTTCTCCGGCTCCATTCTGGGTTGATCGTTGACTCATCCGAAGAAGAACAGGCCGTCCTTGTACTGAAACAGGAAGGTCTGTTTTTCTCCGCCTTCAATCTTCTCGACCAGGAAGCTACGCCCTTCGGAGTCGCGGAAAATCGACATCCCGGACACCTCCGGCACAACAACGCGGACGGTTTTGCCGCCCGTCTGCTCTGCAAGTTTCGCGACGAGTTCCTGCGGGAAAGCATGGAAGAGGATCGAGCCACTACCCTGGCCATTGCATACCACCCGGTTCAAGGCCTGGCACCATCCCATCCGATTGTCGGTCTTGCTCGCTGCCCAGACACGCACGTAAGAGATGATCGCTTTCATCTCCTGCTTGGCCCGTTCTTCACCGTGGTAGTGAGCGGAATAGGCCTTGCGGCGCGCCTGCAACTTTTGCTTCCGCAGTTCCTTGTCGGAGCCCTTGCGCACAGCCTCCCATTCTGCCTGCGCCTTGTCGAGATCAGCTTTAAGTTTGTCCTGCCGCTCGGAGATCCGACCAACGACCGCGGCGTAGACGCTGTTGACATAGCGGCATTCATCGAACATGGGCCGGGTCACCTCTTCTCCCGAGACCAGTCCTTTGAATTCCTCTATGGGCAGCTTGGCCGTAAGCAGGTCTTCAATCTCCTTGCGAACGTGGTTATAGAGTTTTCCGATGCGGTCGTTCTCGTCCACATCGAGATGAATTGGCAAACCCGAAATTCGCGACTCATTCTTGTACTTGAGCCACGGCGCCGGATTTACCTGTTGGCGTATGTCGGCGATGACCTTGGCATCGGGCTCGACTTCGTGCTTGAGACTGTCGAGCGCCTTCTGCAATTCAGTGACGAGCTGGTAAGCAAGATCGCTCCTGCCGGCAGCCAGACACGAGGTCTTCAGGTCGGTAATCATGCCGATCTGGTTTCCTCGGGCCTTGATCGCCACATGTTCGAGGTTCCACCAGGGAGATTTGGCCTTACGGAGCTTCATCTTCTGCTGATGGAATTCGTTGGTCAGCGAAAACCGTTTCCGCACAAAGCGCGGGAACCGGCTTTCTTCCAGGATGCAGATCCAGTCAAAATCGAAATCGCCGCCGTTTTTCTTGGCTGCTTCTGAATGAAGAACATACGTGCCTTCCAGAAGCAACTGCTGTGCGGCAATCTGCCCAGCCAGGTCATGCGACGTTCGGCATCCCTGCTCATCCAGACTGCGATTGAGCTGCATGACGAGTTCTGATGAGCCTATATGTTCTATCGGCAACAAGTCCTCACACATGCGGATGGGATAACGGACACACAGACCACGTTTGGACTCAAGCGCCACAATGGCTTGCTGTTTTGAGATCCAGTCGGACCCCGCATACAGCCGTCCATCGTGAACGACCAGATAGCCATCGTCGGCAAGAGCATAAGCCGGCAGACGGAACCCTCCACCGGTCGCCGCTTTGAAAGCCCAACGCGCGAGCAGACGGTTGAGTTGATTGTTGATGTAGGGGTAGCGGACGATATGACCACTGGTATCGGCCAGCAGCGCCGCTTCCACAGTCCTGACCTCCTCGTCCTGGCTTTTCTCGGAATCGTCAAGACCCAGGAGCTCAAGCAGTTCCGTGTACCGGCCTTCGCTGATCGAATCATTCAGCCTGCGCACCTGACCGAGGGCCTCGGGCAGGATCTCAAGCTGGATCGAATCATCAGGCGCGTGTTCGATGAGGGTGTAGCTGGACTCGAATTCAAGCTTGCGCGAGAATTCGCGAATCCCCAACACTACCGGCCCACGGAACCTGCGGCCCTTGCCGAAAACCGAATACATCATGACTGGCACCTTCAGGCCTGGTTTCACCGCGCTTTCTGGGAGAACAATATCGGCGTCGAGCAGCTGCGCCGCCTCATCCTCCATGACCTTGAAGGATCCCTTCGCTTGTGTTCTTTCAAATGCCAGCCGGAACTGGTAGAAGCAGTTTCCCGGCAGTTGAAGTTTTGAAAACAGTGACCGCCGAATCCAACCACGGCAATCATTGGTTCCCAATACGTGATCTTCAACCACCAGCACCGACACGTCCGGCTCCTCGATTACCACCTTGCAGGAGGAGACCAGGATGCCGAAGTAGACGATGGCTGCCTGCGGCCAATGCTGGAAGCGTTCCGCAATCGATTGGCTGTGGTCCTTGTCCACGAAGTAAAACTTGCCGTCCTTGGACGAACCACTTGCCCCTACTAATTTGTAAGGAGTGTTTTTGAACTTGAGGTTCGCCATTGCGTTTTCGACCTGCGATTCCTCGTAAGCATCCAGAGGCTCGTTCGGTACGTTCACAACAGCGACTTTGATTCCGGGATACAGCGCATTGAGAAGGGTGTTCTCGAGCGTCGTCTCCAGGTTTGTGAGCCGTTGGGTCACACTTCCTGTTGAATCGATGTCAAGCGTAACAACCTGCTCGATTGAAAACTTATTCGTCTTGTTGCTATACTTTTCCATGATTGATAAAGCTCCTTAGTTTTTGCTGCGGGAAACCCGGCATTGACTAAGGGGCTTTCTTGCTTTCCCCGGACACTCTGTCTGCCTGGCCTCCCTGGTTTTGGGTTTCTGGCCAGGCAACCGACTAGAGCCGGGTCAGCACATCTCCCTACATGAAACGTGTAGGGTCTTCAAAGGACCGTAAGCTCGACGAGCTTGTTGGTCTCTTTTGAAAACTCGTGCCAACTCGAGTCCTTCCGCTTTTCAGCTTCGGGACAAAACCTGTTTCACAATTTTCGGTTCGTTTCCGTTAATCTCCGGCACCGCCTTCCATGCGACCAGCGTGTAGAACACCTGGCCGGATTTAAATGCCTGCACTAACGCTTCGCCTTCGCTCGCCATCTCCTGCCCCAGTTCCGGCTTCTCCCCCGAATTTCCCGCTTTGGGAAGGAAATAGCGAACGTTCTCACTGGTCATCTCCCAGCGCCTGCGGCGGCCGTTCCTTTCAGGAGTTCCGGCCGCGCCGTCATTTGTGGTTTTTGTTCCGTCCATGATGGTCCTCAATTCGAACTGCTAAGGGACGTGTCGCGGACGATCGCGTCCTTGCGCTCTCCCTCGATCAGCCGCTCCCCGTATTCAGCGATAAGCAAGCCACTGGGGTTTGCCTCTGAGCGCCGCTCGGTAATCAGCCGAATATGAATTTCGCCGACGAGCTTGTCGGTGGTTTCCTGGTGGTCGCGGACGCGATGAACTTCTTTCACGCCAAAGACCGTGAAGCTCAGGGGGTCATCCTTTGCCGGTTCCAGGGATCGCAGGTGAAAAACCGATGTAATCTGCTCGTCCTGAATCTTTCCGACCACATTGTTCTTTTCAATTGTGGCCAGGGTGGCCCGCCGTAAGTTGGTGGTCATCATATTCAGACCGTCAGCCCAGTTTCGGTTCACGCTGTCGGGCGAGAAGCTTAAGTAGCGGTCCAGGAAAAGCCGCACATAAGCGTTCTTCTCAAAGTCGTTGGGTTCCGCGTTTACGCCCTGAGACAACAGCACTGGCCTTGCAACTCCCGGCCTGTCACTGAGGACGCTTGCGGAGCCACTCGAATCGACCCGAATTACAGTAGGCGGCTGTAGACGGACATACGCGGCCATGGCAACGGCCAATAGGGTTGTCGGCACGCAAATGAACGCCAACACCATCGCGCGGTTGGCATACGCACGCAATGCGCCGTCGTGTTCGTAGTACCGGCTGTAGCGAAGTTTTTCCGGCGCTTGCTCCTTCTCTTTAGGATCTGTCTTCTTTAACCACATGACCTTTTCTCCTGCTTCGAAACAGACGGCCGAACAATCTGCCGATGAAAAATGCAATCAGCGTGCTGATATTCCACGGACGAAAGCGGCTGTCCTTGGGCTCGTAAATCGGACCGCGATACCATGGCAGCATTGCTAACCTTCCTTTCCAGCTCACGCATTCTCTTGAGCCCCATCGCCTTTCTTGCCGTTGCCGCTCACGATCCCGCCGGCGATTCTTCCGGCATGGAACGCCACTGTCTGAGTGACGCCCACTGGCCGAAATCCGCTGGAAGACTGGGACCTGCGTGGCGAGCTGCCTCCACTGGAAGCGCCTGAACTAGCCGCTGCGGCTTGCTGTGCGCTCCCGTCCCCATTTGACGACGGAGCTGTTGGTGCGGTCCCTTGCACCGCACTCATGACGCCCGCGCGAATCGTCTGCGCAAGGCTCGGTTGCGGAGGCGGTGCAGAAGAGGATGCCGCGGCGCTGGTCCCTGCGCCCGCCGATGCGCCGGTGCCCGCAGAGGCCATCGCTGGTGCAGCTTCTGATGCCGCTCCAACGCCGGCTGAGAAGCCAGCGCCCGCCGAGATCAGCGCGCCGGCCGCTGTCGCTGCAGCTTTTACCAGCGAACCTGCTGTCGCTCCAACATCCCCGGAAATCAACTTCTTCGCAATAAATGGAATCAGGCCAAGAGCCAGCGCATAGAAAATGCTGACCATGCCCAGAACGGTGGCGTCGGATGATCCCCGGAAGAATCCCTGCAGGAAACCCTGGTTCATCACCTCGTCGACACGATTAAATTGGATGGCTGTGATAAGGGAACCGAAGATTGCGTAAAGAATGCCCCAGGCGTTCCAGATCATCAGGTTCGTCGCATAACTCTTAGCCAGTTGACCAACTCCGGCCATTGGGAGAAGAGCCAACACCAAAGGCCCCAGCACATAAAGGACGCACCCGTAGAGCACATAGAAGAAAGCGAAGATCACCACCATCATTGCGTAAATGATGTAGGCCAGCAGGACCATCAGGGCCGTCGTGATGGCCGCAAAGCTCGCTGTTATCGACGGCAGGATGGAGTTTACGCCGTTGTTCGCGAACTGTTGTTTCAGCTGATCGAACCAGCTCAGGAACATATCGCCGGCGCCAGAACTGTTATCAATGAATTGCGCCACCTGATTGAACGAGTCGTTGACCTCGCGAAAAACGGTGGACCAGTTAGCAAGAATGATGGCGATGACCAGATACTTGATCCCGGTGATCGCCAACGACTGCACATCGCCGCCCCGCATGGCAGCCTGATAGAGTCCGATCAGGAATCCGATTAACAAGATCGTGTACCCGATGCCGACCACGGTCGGTATCATCGCCGTCCGATCGATCCCGTTCAGCCCTTGCTGGAGCAATTGCTGGAAATAGAACATGATTACTGCGCTCCCCGCCCTAAGACTTGACCGGTGTTATTGCGCAGGTTGTTCACATCCGTAGCGCTGAATTTCAGTTGTGCCCCGGAGTTGGCGAGATCAATCGAGCGCACGCGTATCAGTTCGGCCATCGCCGATTGCGTATAAGCATTTGCGCGGACCAGCCATGCAGAGGCCTGGGCTTCAAGGATCGGTGCGCTTCCTGGAGCCGCATTCTGGATTTGCTGGTTGATCTGATCGGCCGCTGCCAGTTCAACATCTGCCAAGGCATCCAACTCCACGGCCTTCTTGAGCGCCGCCTGCGCTTCGGCATCGCTCATATCGACGAGATCGCGAACCGGCTGTGGCGCATCCGACGGCGCCATAACCGTGCCGTATACGGCAGCATAGTTTTGGCTTACCTGTCCCAGGGCTTGAGGGTTGTGCGACAGCAGGGCTTGCTCAAATTGTTGCGGCGTTGGCAGAGTGGCGCTGTTGATGGGCAGCCGATACAGCTGATTGATCTGGCGCAGCTGGCCTTGGAGTTGCGAGGCGAGTCCGCGGGCATTGTTGATTGCCGTAGTGGGGTAAATCACCTGCTGCTGAAAATTTGCCGCCTGCTGTTGGATCTGCTGGATCTGCGACAGCGGTTTGGCAACAACATTCGTCAGGAGACTCGATATCGTATTGAGGCCGGCAGTGATAATGGCGCAGCACGGATCAAGCCCAAGCTGTCCTCTGGCTCCGAGCGGAACCAGGGCTAGAACAACCGCCAGCGCAGAGGTGAAGATCAGTTTCCACTTCATCGCCGGCCAAACTCGTTTGGTAAATGCTTTGACTGTTTGCATCTTCATAAGTTCACCTCTACCTGCTCAAGATCTGCAGCAAGTTGTTGCGCAGAGTCCGGTTTGCGTCTGCGCTCTGTTTCCGCAACGCATTTGTATGGGCCAGGCGAGCAGCTTCTTGGCGCAATTCAGCCGCAAGCATGCGCTGCAGCATCGCCTGGCTTTGAAGATTGGCGGCCTGGGCTTGAGCGGTCAAAATTGACGCGCTTCCAGGCGCGGATAACGCAGCCTGTTGCTCAAGCCCATCGGCCACATTCAACATTCGCTGGCTGGCCTGGTCGGAGATGGTCGTAGTCTTAAGCGCGCCAAGCGCGAGCGCGTCATCGACATCCATCAGGTTTCTCTGTGTCGCCGTCGCCTGGTTCGCCTGTGGCAGCGCCTGATAGACCTGTGTATAGGACCCGCTGATTTGACCGAGATTGCCAGATTGTTGGCTGCGCAGCAGGGTTTCCAATTGTTTCGGGTTCACCAGGCTCGCGCTGTTGGTCGGAATGCTCTGAATTTGCCCGGCTAGGCTGGTGAATTGAGAGCGCACCTGCGACACCTCAGCCCGAGTCTGATTGATGAGCGTGACCGGCCACACCACTTGCTGCTCGAAGTTCCTGACCGTGGTATTGATCGACTGAATCCCGCTTAGGACCTGGCCGACGCCATTCTGCAAGGTGCTTGTGATCGTGGTCAGTAGCAAGATGATGTCGGCAACGCCGGCTTTGGCTGCCACAGGCATCAAGGCCAGCAGGAGGATCACGCCGAGCGCAAGTGCCCTCTTTTTAAAGAATCGATTCGTCATTTGTGTGCTCCCTTTGCCACTTCCATCGATTGCTCCTCTGGGAGCGGTTCGACATCCGCCAGACCGAACGGAAATTTCCTGGCAAGCTGGCGATAAGCTTCGATGAGCGGCATATTCTTGTGTTGTGAAATCCACCAGGCCCGGTACAGTCGTTCTCGCGCGTAGGTGGTCGTAATCCAATAGTCGAGCGGCGTAGGCACCATGCGAATGGTGTGCGTGGTATCAGCTTTCTCGCCGATCACAATCAAAGCATCGGCACTGCGACCTTTTCGGGGAGCGCTGAAGTGCTTGATCTGGTGAAGTGCGGTCTCGTTCAGGTGCAGGTGGTCCCTCAAGGCGGTCATGTCACCCGGTTGCTGGCCCACGATCTTCGTGCTCGAATTCTTGACGATTCCGGCGCCATGTACTCTTGGCTTGGCTTCCGAGCCAACAAAGTCCTCCGCTGTCTGGCTGATGCCCCACACGCTCGCATTACGCTTCCGGGCCGTTCTGAACAGCTGGACTACTTCAGGCGCCAGCACAGGCGAATCGAGCAAAAACCAGCACTCATCGAGCACCGTGATGCTCGGCTGCCCGGTCTTGCCGGAAGCCCTCTGCGCGGTGGAATGAGCAATTAACAGACTCATAGCGGTCTCAAGGCGCGGATCGTCGGCGAGTTGCTCAACATTGAAGAACAGCCAGGGGTTGTCGAGGGAGATTGTGGTCGCGTGGTCGAACAGGCGGGAGTAAATCCCTTTCTCTCCTGTCCAGCTGCGCAGCTTGATCGCCGCCAGATGGGCCTCATCCATCACGCGCTGGTTTTTCTCTTCGTCGCGCCACTGCGCGAGTTCATCGCGCAAATCCGTGAACGTTGGAATCGGATTGGATGGCCGGATCGCCGCACGCTTGTAAGTTCGCAAAATTGCTTCGGTGATCAAATTGTCGAGAAGCTCTGTATCCTCCGCTGGGTTCTCTCCCAGCATGTGGCGCGTCAGGTTCTTAAGAAACGCAACCTGGTCCTTGCTTGGCTGCCGCTCACCCTGTGGCAGGTCCCATGGATTGATCGTCTGGTCGGCGTCGAGCGACATCGTGATCATGCGACCGCCCATCAATTCCACCAGCGGCCTGTAAGAGTCGCCACGTTCGATGATCGATACCAGAGGATTGGCGCGAGAGGCCATGGAAAGCAGTTGCTGCACCATGAAGGTTTTCCCGCCGCCGCTCTTGGCCATGATCAGAACGTTTGCATCGCTCAGAGCGGGATCAAATGGCGAGAATGGAATGAGCTGCCGATATGGCGTTTCGAGCAGGAACAGTGGCGACCGTGGGGTGCCCTGCCATGGGGCTTCCACTGGGAGCAGGTCGGCTGCATTCGTCGTCAACATATCCTGTTCGCGTTTGTCGGCATCCGCCATGCCAGGCAGCGAACTAAAGAACAGCCGCCTTTTCGCCAAAGTCTCGGTAATCGCTTTAGCGCCGTTCATTCGGGCAACCGAATAGAGAAGCTGCTGGCGCCGGTTGCTGATGAGCCGCTCGGCCTCCTCGAACTCGCCGCGCGTGATGGCCGGCTTTGATGTCCTGGTGGCAATCACCAGACTCAGCTTTACTGTCTTGATCGAGCTGGCAATGATCTCCTGCTGCACTTTGAAGAGCTGGGACTCCGCAACCTGTGCTTCGACATTGACGCGGAATCCGCCATGTGTGTCCCGCTGGGCGGCCTGCATCTTCCTGAGTCGCGTTTTGTAGCCCTTTAGGACCTTGGTCTGATCTGGAATCGTTAGCTGCGCATTCACAACAATCGGAAAATCAAGCGCGACCAGCTCCCGCAGGATTCCGGGAAACGTCGCATCCGGCAGTTCCTTGAGGCTTACGAACGAATACAGAATTCCGTTTATGTTGAGATACGTGTCGGTTTCATCGACGATGCTGGCATTGGCTAACTGCTGGCGGGCACTGCGGTATTCAAGATGGCCCTCGGCTGGAGTGTAGGGCCGTGTGTCGGAATCAAGCGGATTCAGCGCACGCCTGGCTTCAAGGAATAACTCCTGTTCATTGAGTCTGCGTGGCCCCAATTCTGCCGCCTGCATCGTCGTCTCGATGCCAACCAGCAGACTTTCAAACTCCGCCAAGAGTTCCTCGTGCTCGCGCCGGCTCCGCTCAATTGAGGCCTTGGCAGAAAGGCTCCAACTTGTGCTGCGTCTGGTCGCCTTGCCTGTGACGCGGTGGTGTATCGCCGGGTCCCAGATGAGGTATAGGTGAAGCACGGGCCGGAGATAGTGGCCGGCTTCAGCCTTTTGCTGCCAGGCCTCGAGCCTCACAGCATCGAGCGTCCGCCCAATTTCGCTTCCAAAACGGTCCTGCGCCGTGTAAACCTCAAACAGGTTACCCACATCTTCGACCATCTCATAGCGAACCTGGACTCTCATGCTCTGCTCAGGAATGGACTTGAGCAGAGCGCCGAGCATGACCTTGGCGCGGTCCCGTTCCTCGTCGCTCGCGAAATAGGAAGTGATTCCACGCAATTCGTAGCCCGCAACCAGCGCCCCGTTGGTGCGCACGAGTACGTTGTCCAAGTAATCACGGATGGACAGCTGTTCGCACAGCGCCGGATCATCAAGCCGCTTTTCGTGCTGTTCCCGGGTTAGTGGTGATGTCACGGGCATCGCTACTGCTCCTCTTTCATGTAGCTGCGTTGCATTTGCCGGTCGCGGGCTACCGCGCAATACGCCCTTGGCTTCGTGTACCAATTCAGCAGATCTCTCAGGTAGCCGCGCGGTTTGCCGTACTTGAAGACCATCAGCAGCGGAACGACCGCCAGGGGCACCCCATACTGCAGATAGGCGCTCATCTGACCGCCGACAAAGCGGCTGATGACATTCATCACTGCGGCCAGTCCCAGAACAACAAACAGATCTTCAAATTCAAGTGCCATGAAGGTCACGCGTGTGTGCAGGTTGCGATTCACCGGTGTCACATCTAAAGCCATGGCTGTTACCTCACTCCCGCCGTGCCGTTCTGAATCCAAAATTCCGCCAGCCGTAGCAGTCCCGATAGTCCGAAGCACATCATGGCCGCGACGAAATTCCTGACCCAGGCTTCGCCGATGGTCATGCGCTCGAGCACGCCCGCTGAATGCAGTACCATCATCACGACCTGGATAACTCCATATAGCGGCAGCATTACGTTGCCAACCCAATTGACGAGCGTCAGAATCGAGATCCAGTAGCGGTCTGGATCGTTTGGGCCTGCTTGCTGCGCGAATGCCTCAAGCGCCCTTAGCAGTCCTGAGCACATCAGCGCGGCGAAGCCGGCCCATGACAAGTGCGAGTAGGGGTGCGCCTTGCTGAAGCGGTAGATCGCCGCGGCAAAGAACAATCCCGCGAGAGTCGGCATGATCACATTGCCGGCCCAGTTGGTCATGTTCAGCAGTCCGTTTTCAAACATGGATCACCTCCGATCTCCGCTTCACCCGACCATCGCCTGGACAAGCTTCCACAGCCCAGTGACGCTTAAAAATGCCAATGCTGAGAACACCAGCGGCATGAATGGTTTTTTGCGTGAATAGTTAATGACAGCGCCAACGACCGCCAGGCCTGCGGCTTCCGGCAGGATCGTTCCAGCGAGGTAGTTCCAAAGAGAGGCCAACATATCAACGGTGGCCAGTGTGCCTCCGCTGTTGAAACCCTGCATGAGTTTTGCTGTCCCAGAAATGCTGAGCAGAAAGATCGCCGCTACCACCGAACCGAGCGGACTCGCTCCTTGCGAGGCATCAAGGGCAGCTTTGAGAACGAAGAAAGCTGCCAACACAGGAACGAGCTTGCCGACAACCACATCGGAGATGAAGCTCATGAAGCTCGTCTCCATTCCGCGTAGCCAAGGGCCACTGATTCCGGCACTCTGAGGCGGTACGTTGATCCCTTGCGCTGCAAACCACGACAGAAATTGCGGCAGAGTCAGGAGAATCACGGACCACAACATCCATCTCTGGAACCGGCCGCCGACCTCGAAATTGACACCGCTTTCCTGGCGCAATGCCAGCCCAGCCAGCACTAGCGTGCACATTGCCGCCGGCATTGCCATGTCAAACAGCAGTTGCAGCAAGTCGACCAATAACTGAGGTACCGTCATGACTCATCCCCAAGACACCATCCTTCGTGGCGCTACTGGACTCCCGCCTGGCCCTGCTGAATCCAAAATTCGAGCAGCCGTGTCAGCCCCGAGACCATCAACAAGCCGACAGCAGCGATGGCCCAACGGGCTACACCGCGCCCATGCGTGTAATTGATGATCGCCATGACCACACAGAGCGCAGCACCGACCGGACAAATCACATTCCCGACCCAGTTCACAATATTCAAGAACGCGCCCTCGGGTTGGGCCGCTGTCTGTCCCTGCACAGCCTTGTTGGTCGCGGGTGCGCCGCCAAGGTTCTGGGCCTGCAAGAGCACTGGGGATAGTTGAAGGAGAATTATTAGTAAAAGAAACAGTGGCGCAATTCGCTGCGGAAACTCTTTGGACTTCAGAAACTGCATACCGCCCTCTCCAGCGAACGTCAGTTCATCTCGTTCGCAAAGAGAACATAGGGCTGGTTTGGAACTCGCGCAAATTTAAGGAGGACGGAGCTGCGGTTCCTGGGCGGGCGTCGACGTCGTTTGTGAAGAGGCCAAATCGAAAGACTGGGATGACGCACTGAAAAGGACAACGTTTAGGAGTGTTGGCCCTCCTGCCTTGTGCACTCTGACTCAACGGTAAGTCGTTGGCACAATGTTTGGGTTTTTATCCAATGACGCTGCAGGCCATTTCCGCGGAACGTGCGTCCTCGACGGCGTACCAACACCCTCTCGCCCTCCAAAACCCACAGCAAGTCATTGGCACGATGTTCGGATTTTTACCCAGGGACTCGATTACACCACGCCGTTAAGAGCTCATTACTTCCGTGGACGCGGTGATCTGACCGGAATTGGATCGGCACATTGTGAAATTGGGCGAGATGCTGCGATACACCCTTTATTAGTAGAAAGGCATGGGGATCACAAAGAGCCGACAAGCGGAGGGTTTGGAACAAGAAATCGTGAGCAGGCGACAGTCTGGTCGCGGTCTGGAATGCGCCTCTACGAGAGCTTGGGGGCTGCCGCGAGGCTAAGCTCCTGCATCTAAAGACACAGCGGTCGACGAGCGGTCTATGGCATCGTCTGTGAATAACCTGCCGTGCAGATTCTCACGTCGATCCCTCTGGAGGCAAGAATGAAAGTTAAACTCACAATGGCTGTCCTTACGTTGTTTGTCTTTGCCGGCATTGCCGGATTAGCAAAGGCGCAGGAAACCAAGAAACCCACCCATCAGAAAACGCGGGCGCTCACCGGCTGCTTGCAGAAATCCGATGACGCGAAAGAATTCAATTTGGTCACCGGCGAAGGAGCTACCTGGGAGGTCAAGAGCGACGGGGTTGATCTGGCGCCGCATGTGGGCCATACGGTGACAGTGACCGGCGTGGTCTCCAATGCCGCCATGCACGGCGTGAAAGAAGACGCCAAGGAAGAAGCCAAAGAGCACGGCATGGACAAAAACGCCAAGGAGCACGGTCACATGACCGTGACCGATGTCAAGATGGTCAACGAGAGTTGCAATAAATAGTGTTGCAAGAAGCCACCACAGATACGCTGATTGATCCAGCGACTTCATACACCATCGGTCTTCGCCATAGCTAGGCTAATGCCAAGTCGGCGGGGACCGGGTGGTCGATTAGGACGACCTTCAGAGCTTGCGCCGATGTCGAGATGAGCTCCGTGCGTACGGTTGCCAACACGGAAGCAATCTAGTTCCAGTTGGCCGGGCGCATACCAGCCCGTTCGGACCCTTCGGCTGCCAAGCTAGGCACCCTCTATTACAACAATAAGTCATCGGCACAATGTTTGGGTTTTTACCCAATGACTCTGGCCTCATTCCGGTGGTTTGGTCATTCCCTGGTTTAATTCCTGTTGAAGCTGCATCAGTTGCCGCAATTCCTCGATGCTGGGCTGAGTTGCCGCTTGTGATGGCAATTGGACACGTGAGGTTTGACTATTTTCTTTTGCCGCCTTCTGCAAGATGACGTAAATCTCCGTGTCCGCAGGAACCGAGACCACAATTCGCTCCGTCAGGGCCAGGTTTGCGACAGTTTGATCGGACGCTTGCCCAATGTTATTCGCAACTCTTTCACGTAAAAGGTCGCCTTCGCTCAACGATTGATTAAGACTGCCTCGCCCAACTAGGGTCGCCGCGATCTCTCCCACACCTGCAAACGAGCGTACGAGCACGTTTTTGCCAGTGTGCTTGCCCCCAACTTTTCCTCGCAGTGGCCGCAACTGAAGATCCGTAGCAGCTGCTTCGAGCGATACCGAGGATCCATCTGGCATAAGTAAGGACTCAAAGCGGATGCCGATGTAGCCAGAATGGTCGGCAGATTCCAGGTGCCCGAAGGCTTTCGCGCCCGCTGGAATGATAATTTCCCCATTTTGCTCGTAGTTGTATTCGATAACGGCCACAACAGGAGTTCGAACTGCCGTATTTACCGCGGATTCGAGTCTGGCCCGCAGCCTGGTACCCGGTGGCAAACCAATGCCCCAATCAATGGCAGGAGTGACATCTGGCGGTTTCTGATTTCCTGGAGGGGAAGCACTGTTTCTCACGAAGACCAGGGATGTTTTGTCTAGTGCATCATGTTCGCTCCGCGTTTGGGTAGCATCACTCGAAGGAGGAACGTCGCTACTGGTCGTGGCTGATTGTGTTCCTGGCTGATATGGCGCGGGCTGCCACTGATTGCCATCAAAAGGCTTCACGTCGGCGAGCGTTGCTGCGCTTGGTTTCTGCTGCTTGAGCGCTGTGCGTCCGATCTGGTCCGGGTTTACCAGGCTGCCATCTGTCTCCTGTGCTGGCGAGCGCCCTGTATCAAGTATCGGTGTCATGCTCGTAGCCGGGACAGAATTGTCTGGTTTTGTTGGCTGTTGCTGCTTGGCGGTCGAAGAGTTCTTCTGTGCTGGTATGGAGTGGCGCGAAATGCCATTAAACGCCAGAAGCAAAAGCACGAGTACAATACCCGCTCCTATGAAGACGAGCCGGCCATTTTCCTTTAAAACCGATCTTGGCTTCTCCTTTGCCGGTATGAAGGGCTCCTTCCCGTTCAAGCTCGGAGGCGGAGTACTCGTAGAGAGTTGCTGCGGCACTTCTTCCAAAACCTGCGAACTACCGAATCCGTTTTGATCGCTCGTCTTCATTGCCCACCTCCCTGACTATTGGCTGTAAATGAAACGGGCAGCAGGATGGGACGATCCACCTGCTCCGCCTCCGCCAACTTCAGCTGTAGTTTTTCGGATGACTCCTTGAACGCCGGACGCTCAAACACGACCACTCCATCGGCCCGCTGCCCCGGCTGCAACCTTCTGGCGGTCATCCGATAATCGGAGACTGCAACCGGATCGCCTTTGATCCGCTTGCCTCCTTTTCCGTGTGCTGTGCCAGTCAATTCAAGCTGCGGCGGAAGCAATTCGATCACTCGTTTCGAGTCGTTCAGAATTGAGAAACTCAGAATCGTCTGATGGTTGGTTTCTAGGGAGTCGCCCAAAGCCGCACGCACCTCCTTGCCTTGCCACGCCGGAGAAGAAAGGCTTTTTTGTGTCTCAAGTTGCTTCGCAACCGAATCCGGTTTGTCCGATTGAGCAGGGGGATCGACCGGAGTTACTGATGAGACCGGATGTGTATCGGCAATGAGAAAGCTTTGCTCGTCAGGACTGATCAGCACGCTCTGCGCTGGCCGATATTCGACCAGGAAATCCACTCGCGACTTCGCGGCGTCCTTGCCGGCGCTTACCAGATGCAGGCTGATCTCCTGCCCGGATTTTGTCGTAATCAGGGCGTTGCTTTCACTCGGTTGGCTGGTCGTCGGTTTGAAGAAGACCAGTCGTGGTTCAGCTTCGGAATGCTCGGCCTTGAAGCCTGCTGGATTGCCAATGACAACGGAGCTGATTTCTTCAGGAAGTCTGACCGAGGTGGTGTAGCCGGGCGCAAGGTGCAGGACAGTTACCGCGCCGTCTTCAACGCGCGCACTAGTAACCGTAGGAATGATTTGATCTTCCTGCGTTTGTCCCATGCCAATTCCCGTGGTTAGATAAATAATAAAAATCAAATGCACTCTCATCGTGTTCTCCCTGGAGCGCGTGGAATATTTGCGCTCCCAAACTTCTGTCGGACAAAGCGCTCGCGCACGCTGGCCACATACGACAGCACATCCTGGTTGGAATATCCGAGGCCGCGCCGCTCGACAATGTTTTCGCCGGCGTAATATGCGGCTGCGACCAACCGCAGATCTCCATGAAACTTGTCCATCAACCAAGCCAGATACCGCACTCCGCCAGAGACGTTTTGGTTGATGTCGCAGCAATTCCGCACATTCAGGCGTGCGGCGGTACCCGGCATGAGCTGCATTAGGCCCGCTGCTCCTTTCGACGATACTGGGCATCTCTTCCATCCCGACTCCTGCTCAACCACAGCGCGAACGAATTCCACTGGCACGTTGTAATGCTGGGCGTAGACGGCAACGTAGTATTCCGCTTCGCGTCTTTGCTCCGCGGTTTGTCCTGCGCAGGGGAAGTGCGAAGCAATCAGACACAGTAATAATGTGCTCCACCTCATTGCTCAATCGCCTCTGCGCTGTACTGCTGAGCATCGTAGACCAGGCTGGCCCAACCATCCCGCAGCAGTAGTTTTTTCCGATCGGCTTCTGTCTTTGCCAGCAGTGGCAACAAAATGTCTCTCATTTCGGGAGTGATCCGGGCTTCTCCAAGTACTTCCAGTGCCTGTGACAAATCAAGCATTTCTGAAATGGATGGTGGCTTTTCCAGGCTCCAACCGCGCAATGCCTTCGCGAGTCCCGCCATTCCGCGATGAAACTCAGCGCTCTGGCTTGGCGTTCGCAACTGAAGAATCCTGGCTTCTCTTTGTGGCGTGGGGTGTTCAATCCGCAAATAAAAGCTCCGGCGCCGCAGTGGATCTCCGATCCTTCTTTCCTCGTTGGAGGTTAGGACAACAAATGGGATTGTCTCCGCCTTTACCAACCCTAACTTCGGGATGCTCAACCGCCACACCGAGAGCAGTTCCAGCAACATTGCCTCGAACGCTTGGGATACTTTGTCCAGCTCATCAATCAGCAAGACGCACCGCTTGGGATATTGCAGAGATCGCAGTAATGGCCCGGCGCTGAAAAACTTCAGGCTGTGGAGATCCTGCTTGAGCGGCTCCCATTCCACTGGGCCAGACTTCGAGCGCAGCTCCACCGCCAACCGTTGCAATGCCTCGTCAAACTTACCGATAGCCTTTTCTTCGTTGATCCCCTCAAAGCATTGCAACCGTTCAACTTCGGTATTGGCCGCCTTCGCGACCGAATAGGCTAATTCGGTCTTGCCACTACCCGGAGGTCCCTCAAGGAGGACAGGCTTGTTCAGTCTGCCCGCCAGGAATACGACCGTGGCGGTTATCTCGTCCGTGAGATAGCCAGCCGCGGCCAATGCACTCAGGGCATCTTTGGAAGATGAAAACACCGTGCTTTTCCTGCCTTTCCTCACCAGGAGGTTCTGGAGACCGAACCTTAAGGCCGAACCGAAACTCGGTCAAATTTCCTCCTCGAATTATGAATCGCACCGATTTTTGACCGAAAAACGCACCTGGGGTAACTTGCAGGCATGTTGAGAGCAATCCAGCCAAATGGCAGTTTCATCCGGGCAGAATCGAAAGAAGAGAACCCTTGCGAAGAAAAACACTATTCGGTGAACGAGTTGGCAGCTCTGTGGAACTTGAGCAAACAGACGATAAGAAGGCTGTTCGAGGACGAGCCTGACATCGTAAGGATCGGAGACAACGATGTGCGCCACAAGCGCGCTTACGTGACTCTGAGGATTCCTGAGAGTGTCGCACGCAGAGTCCACCAGCGG
This sequence comes from Terriglobia bacterium, assembly GCA_020072645.1. Classification (NCBI taxonomy): domain Bacteria; kingdom Pseudomonadati; phylum Acidobacteriota; class Terriglobia; species Terriglobia bacterium. Next base: position 161,543 of record JAIQGK010000001.1, on the reverse strand, counting down.
CTATCAAAGTCCGCCTGAGCAAGGGGAAGACCCTACGCTACTGGATCAGCGTCGTGGGCGGGCTCATCGGACCTGCTTCCGATTGCTTAGTGGATCCTGCTCGGGGCTCGCGTATTCGCCAGCTCCGCTTCACCGCAGCCGTGAGTTGTTGCTGGCGTGCCTTGCAGAATGGAGCGTAGTGCCGCTCAGTGATTTTCACGGACGAATGCCCCATCAGCAGCGATACCTGATCGATCGGGTTGCCGGCCAGCAGGAGTTCCACGGCAAAGGTGTCCCGGAACATGTGGGGATGGCACCGTTTTGGCGATCCATCCTCCCGGCGAATGTTGGCGAGCCTGAACAATTTCCAGAACGAACGCTGAAAGGCTTTTCTCGCGCTCCTGGGATCGCCATTGCCGGACCAGAAGAAGTAGCGTGGATTGTCGTTGGGCACAGACCGCAAGAGATCAGCGACATCAGGTGGAATGACGACCGACACCGGAACGCCGGTTTTGGCGCGATACAGGAATATCTGATCGTCTCCCTGGTCATCCTTGGAAAGGTGCTCTCGCTCCAATTTAGTTGCGTCCAGGATTGACAATCCGCCCCATCGCATTAAGAGTGACATCGCGCGCAGTCGCAGTCCACGAAACTGGCAATCATTCCCTCCGCCGAATTCGTACTTGATGGTCGCTGCAACGATCTTCTCGATCTCGTCGCGACGAAAATAGTCTGTGGGAACCACGTCCGGGGTCTTGGGCTTCTTCAGTGCGTCCATGGGATTTTTTCCGATGAGTTCGTTCCGCTGGCAAAACCTGAAGAATGATGCCAGCATTTCATGCTTGCGATGGGTGGTGGTCTCGCCGTTGGTCCAACTGGTACGGAACTTAGTCAATTCCGCGGAGTTGACCTTGGCCAGAAATTTTATTCTTCGAGAATCGGCCCAGGCCAGAAACTGGCGTTCGAGGAAGCCGCGATATTTTTTCTGCGTCTCTTTGCCCAAGCCACGAGCCTTCTGGTCGCCCAGAAATGTTTCAACGACTTCGCGCAGCGTGAACTCGCGGCGTGCTTCAATCTTTTCTCGTTCCGGATCGATCTCGGTCTCAAGTTCACGGGCCAGTTTCTCTGCCGCCTCCCAGTTGCCGGACTGCGTCGAACGGCGGATCTTGGTGCCGTTGAGGAGAACGCCGCGAATCCATTTGGGACAGTGACAGCGCCGCCAGTGAGCATCACCCGAATGTGCGCAGTTGACCAGATGGCGAGTGTAAACGTGGAGCATTTTGCCGCTTCCTTCAGAATTTCTGAATTAGCGCCGAGCGTAGAGGCGAAGCAAAATTCGCGCAAATCGGCTTCGCGGAAGGGCAATTTTCGGTGTAGAAAAAATGGGTCGGCGGTACATAGGAGGTACACGGCCGAGAGCCTGTCGCTAACTTATTGATTTCAGAGCCGTTAAAATGGTGGCCAGGGACGGAATCGAACCGCCGACGCCAGCCTTTTCAGGGCTGCGCTCTACCAACTGAGCTACCTGGCCATTTCGGGTGAGTTACATACGTGCATCTTCGGTGGGACGGCTGAAGACTTTGTGCGTACGGAACGTTTTCGATTATAACAACCCCGCTGAATTCACTCAAACCGGACTCTCGGCAGCCGATAGCGGGCCGCATCAGCTTCAATAAACGGACCGACTTTGCGCAGTCTGTTTTGCGGCCAGTGAAAAGCGCGGTTCGCCCAGTGCTCCATGCAGGATTCGCGCACTCAGATATTCGCCCAGCGCAGGACCATGCTTGAAGCCATGCCCGGAACCTCCGCCGGCGATCCATACATTTTCCATTTCTGGATGACGGTCGATTAGGAAATCCCCGTTCCAGGTGTTTTCATACTGGCACACGCGCGTCTCAAGCACGGGCGCGTGCTCCAGCGATGGGATGTGTTGCCGCAGATATTCTCGCAATTGGGTTATAGAGGATTCCCCTACTACTCGCATATCGGTATCGGGATCGAAACGATCTCCGTGACGGTCAAAAGCGATTTTGAATCCTCGTCCCTCGATATCCGGCAGAGCGTAAGGTAGCCCAACATGTGTGCGATGCAGCCATACAGGCATTTTAGGCGGACGGAAGTCAGCACTGCCTGCCGCAGCGCCAAGAAAGAACACTTCCTGCCTGGTTACAAATATCCGCTCCGACAATAATTCAGGAAAAAATTTTGGCAGCCACGGACCACAGCAGAAGATAAACGTTCCTGCAGAAATAGATTCGCCCGCGCTGGTATGAATCGTCTTCAGATCGCTTCCGCCTGAAGGCGCCTTGGCGGAAGATTGAATGTAATCGATGCCGTTTGCTGCCAGTCCTTTCACCAGTGTCTGCACCGCATCGCGCGCAAGCAGAAGGCCGCTATCCGGTTCCAGCACACCCCAGGTCACATCGTGGAAACGAAGTTGAGGCCACCTTCGCACAATCTCTCCGGCCTCAAGTTCTTCGTGCTTGACTCCCGCCTGCGCCAGCACGCTGCACAGACTTTTCAAATAAGCGTCGGCGTCATTGCTCAGCCAGAGCACTCCGGTCCGGCGGAAAATTTCATGTCCGGTGCGAGCGGCAAACTCACGCCACAGCGGCAATGATCGCATGGCCCAGCGTGTGTAAAGCTCGTCCGGGCCGTAGCCCATGCGAATCACCCGCGTTTCACCGCCGGAACTCGCGCGGCTGTTCGCTGGTCCGTGGGCATCCAGCAATGCGACAGATGCGCCGCTCTGGCGTAAAAAGTGCGCCGTCCACGCGCCAAAAACGCCCGCACCGACCACTGCGAAATCGTATGTTTTGTTATTCACGACAATTTTCGATCGGTACGCTGATAAATCAGTTGCGCCGCTACCAGGTCTTCCAATGCGCATCCCACGCTCTTAAACAATGTAATTGACTCCGCGCTGGTCCGCGCTGGTTTCTTGCCTGAAGCAATCTCATGCAGATCGGCAATGATATGTGAACGGTCGATGGTTCCATTCTTGATTGGTATCAGCAAGTCGCCGGCTTCCTGCAGCGCACCGTCATAAGTATCCACTACTACCCGAGCGCGCTTCACCGTGATGTCATCCACCTCGCGAGTCTCCGGCTGAAACGCCCCTACCAGGTTCAGGTGTGTGCCAGGACGCAGCCAATTGCCGTCAAACAGCGGCTTATGCGCGGTAGTGCAGGTGCAGATCACGTCGGATTCTCGCGCCACCGTTTCAGCATTGATCGTCTCAACATTCAGGCCCAACTCATTTTTAATTTTGCAGCAGAATGCCGCGACGTCAGATCTTCCGGATCCGCACACCAGAAAGCGCTTGAACTTCCGCACTCGTGGAAGCGCCGCCAGATGTGCCCTTGCCAGTCGCCCGCTGCCAAAGATACCAAGCGTCTCTACATCCGTCCGCGCCAACAGATCAGTGGCGACTGCGGAGGTCGCAGCGGTTCGAACGTCAGTAAGATAGTTTGCCTCCATCCGCGCCACGGCGATACCAGTCTGCGGATCAAGCAATTCATAAGCCGCCTGAACGCCTGCTTTGGCGCTCACGCTTACAAGTTTGACTCCTGCCGCGCCCAGCGCGGAATCATAACAAGGCATGACCAGCAAAACGGCGTCATCCATATTCAGCACAGTCCGTACTGGCATGGTGACAGTATCGAAGCCGCGGGCAAATGCTTCGTGGATTGCTGCAATCACTTCATTTACTTTGACTGCATTGCGGATTTGCTCTTCTGAATAGAGACGCATGAGCGGAATCTACTTTTTTCTCTTCCCTGCCCGCGCCAATATCCGGCGTACCTTCTTGGGCGACACCGACAGTCTTTTGGCTACGCGCGCAACTTTTCTATCTTCTTTTTCCCAGACTTTGGGAATCACGATCTCCGCAAACTGCTCAGTCAATTCCTGGAAAGTTTCCTCGCCGGTAATTCCCTGTGACCATGCACGCAACAATGGATCGATGCTGCCCTTAGGCATGACTTTCTGTTTGAGCATCTGAAGTTCTTCCCAGAGATCGTCATAATCCACGGCTTTCAGAAAGGAGCTGGCGAGTTCGCAGCAGCGCTTGGCGTCCTCTGTATCGTGAATTGCAGGATGGCAAGCTGTGAGGCCGCGCCAGATATAGGCGCGCGCCAGCAAACGATGGTTTTGCGTGTGCTTGGCGGCTTCCACGGCTTCGCGGGCATAGTCGCGGGCGGCCTGCGCATGCTCCCATGTGTGCGTGCTGCCTTCAATCTCTTCTTCCAGTTTCCCGTTTTCCACTTCGCACTGCAAAAGCCGCGCGCGCGCCATCAGGATTGAATCATTGACCTGCTTGCCCAGCTCAAATGCCTGCGCGGCCTGGGCGCTGGCATTATCAAGGTCGCCCACATCCAGATAGAGCAGCCCGCGATTTTCCAGCACGCTGCCGATCCCATGATGATGATTGTGGTGGCGATAAATATCTTCTGCCAACTCCAGATTGGCAAAAGCTTTGGTGCGTAGCTCCTGATGTTGACGCAAGAGAGTCTGCTTCTGGTCGCGGCTGGCGACTGTCTTTGTGCCCTGGCGGCGTTCTCTTTCCGCATCAATCTGCTTGCCCATCTGCACCGCCACCAGTCTCTGCACATATGCGATGTTCGTAAGTGTGCGAGCCAAATTCCTGTGGTGAGGATTTGTTTTCTGGAAATGCTCAATGGCGCGGGAAAAGAATTTCAGCGCTTCCTGATAATGTCCCTGGCGCCGCACCATGCGGCCATGCGCGGAATAAATATTGCCCAGCGTGATGTGATCGTCGCTGTTGCGGAGCGCTGCTTCGGCCTGGTCCAAAATGCGCGAAGCTTCGCGAAATTGCCCTTTCTGGAATAACAGCCAGCTTTCCAGGACGCGCATGACGGCTGCCATATTAGGGAAACCCAGCACCTGTGCCAGTTCGCGTCCGACTCCGGCGCGCTTCAGCGCCTCATCATACTCGCCCTTCTTGCGGTGGCAGCGCGCATTCCAGAAGTGGGCGATTGCCACCACTTCTTTGTCTTCAATCTCGTCCTGCATGGAAAGCACCAGGTCGAACTGCCGCAACGCATCATCAGGATTGTCACGCAGAAGCGCGAGCAGTCCTTCCGCCATGCGAAGTTGAAGATAGTCGCTAACGGAGAGATGTGCGCGCTTTTCCCGCGGAAACCGCGCAAGAACTTGCTCAATCAAAGCAGGCTCGCCATAGCCGATATCAACCCACTGAGCAAGACAGCCGACAAAAGCGGCGGCATTCGGCATATCCGGGCCAACAGCAGCAAAGAGGTGCTCATGGCGGTCCAGCAATTCAATACCGCTGGATACGTGGCGCATCACCAGGTTGTGTTTCAAGTCCTGGAGAAGCTGGCGGGGCACGCCAGAATTCTGCTTTTTGTTGAGCCGGGATGTGGCCACAGTGTTGAGAATGATAGCACTTTTTTGTCCAGGTCGTCCGAATCGGACGAGTTGGTTTGCAACCCGGGCTGCACCCGCATCTAATGGGTGCGGCGGAAAGAAAGTTTTCTTTTCTGCCGCGCCATTATAGACAGACAATTCGGAGGCTTCACCGTGAGACAGACCCCAGAACAACGCTTACAGGAAAGATGGATACAAGATCCCCGCTGGACGGGCATTGAACGGCCTTACTCGGCCAAAGACGTAGTGCGGCTGCGCGGAACCGTGCAGATTGAACACACGCTCGCATGTCTGGGATCGCTGCGCCTCTGGGACATGCTCCACTCAGAACCTTACATAAAAGCGCTGGGCGCAATGACCGGCAATCAGGCCGTGCAGCAAGTGCTTGCCGGGCTAAAAGCCATCTACCTGAGCGGCTGGCAGGTGGCAGGCGACGCCAATCTGGCTGGGCAAATGTATCCCGACCAGAGCCTGTATCCCTGCAACAGCGTTCCCAACGTGGTGAAAGAGATTAACAATGCTTTCCTGCGCGCTGACCAAATGCATCATGCCGAAGGCAAGAACGGAATGTACTGGTTTGCGCCGATCGTGGCCGACGCGGAAGCGGGATTTGGCGGCAACCTGAACGCGTTTGAACTGATGAAGTCGATGATCGAGGCAGGCGCGGCAGCGGTCCATTTTGAAGACCAGTTGGCATCGGCAAAAAAATGTGGACACATGGGCGGCAAGGTGCTCGTTCCCGCACAGGAGTTCGTGCAGAAGTTGGTGGCAGCACGGCTGGCGGCCGATATTCAGGGCGTACCGACGATCCTGATCGCCCGCACAGACGCGAATGGCGCAAAATTGATCACTTCAGACAGCGACCTGCGCGACGTGGAATTCCTGACAGGCGAACGCACTCCTGAAGGGTACCTTGGCTTCAAGGGCGGGATTGACGCGGCGATTGCCCGCGGCCTGATCTACGCGCCCTATGCTGACATGATCTGGTGTGAAACATCAGAGCCGAACATTGAAGAAGCGCGGCGATTTGCTGAAGCCATCCATGAAAAGTTCCCCGGCAAGCTGCTGGCGTACAACTGCTCGCCTTCTTTCCACTGGAAGAAGAAGCTGGACGAAGCCACCATTGCCAAATTCCAGACTGAGCTGGCCGCGATGGGATACAAGTTCCAGTTCGTTACGCTGGCCGGCTTCCACGCTTTGAATTACAGCATGTTTGAACTTGCGCATGGCTACGCGCGTGAAGGCATGACGGCCTATTCGCGGCTCCAGGAAAAAGAATTCAAGAGCGCGGATAAAGGTTATACGGCGGTCCGGCACCAGAGATTTGTCGGCACCGGATATTTTGACGAAGTTGCCCAAACCATTGCCAGTGGACAGTCGTCCACAACGGCAATGGAGGGATCGACGGAGACGGAGCAATTCATTGAGCCTGCAGCTGCGCCTGCTCTTAAGCCTGCTGCTTAGTTGTATCCATTGAGGTGACTTGGCCTTCCTGTCGTGGCCCGGCAGGAAGGTATTTTTTTATGGTCGCTGCTTTTCTATGTCGCTCCGCTCCAAACCGCTCCAGCTCATTCTGTACCGCGACTCTGCTTCGGCTCCTGAAGCAGCGGCTCGGCGCGCAAGTCGGCCTCGCCGCCATTTATTTAATGCGTACGATGAGCCGGTTTGTAGATCAACGCACAGATTTTCTTATGAATGTCTCTACGAGCAACTTGGTATCGTCTGAGATGATTCCGTCCACTCCCATCTCAGCGGCTTGCAACATTTTTCGCGGATCATTGACGGTCCAGGTGACCACGGTTTTGCTGGCGGCGTGCAGCTCGTCTACCAGCTTTGGGGTGAGCAATGTGTAGTGGGGCACCACATAGCTGACGGGCAGCCCCTTCCACCGCCGCAGGTGCCAATAAGACTTGGAAATCGCTCCCAGAACCAGCGAACGATCCAGCGCATGGAGCTTGCGCACGACGCTGGGTAGGAACGAGGAGATAAAGTATCCACGCTGCGGAGGAAAGCGCTTGACCGCGTCAAGCACTACCTGCTCCATGCCGCGCACCTTCACTTCAATATTCAGGAAGGCCTTGCGAGAGTAGAGTTCAAGAACGTCTTCAAGACACGGCGGCCTGCCATCGACCGAGCATTTTGCATGGATCTGTTCGAGTGTCCGCGTGCGCACCGCAATGCGGTTGAATTTTCTATCATGGCAAATAATGGACTCTTTGTTGCGGGTGCAGCGGACATCGAACTCAAAACCATCTGCGCCATGCTTGAGGCAGAGGTCGAAAGCGGGTATGGTGTTTTCCGGTGCGTAAAGCCGGGCGCCGCGATGTCCGAGCAGTAAGAGTTTGGCGGGCAAAGCTGTCAGCTAGTCCAGGTCAAAGTCGCGCAGCGGGCGGCCTTCGTCGGGCGTCTCTTTGGCCTTCTTCACGGCTTCCTGGAATTTCTTTTCCAGCAGGCTGGCATTGTTCTTCTGCGCATCTACGGCCTGGCGGAAGATGGATTCCTTGCGGCCTTCCTGCTCACGCATGGCTTTGGCGGCAGCCTCAAAATCATTGAACGTTTTGGGCTTCACGGCGGCAACGTGCGATATCACGGCCTTGGTGTCAGGATCGACCTTCAGTACGGCGTTGCAGCAGGGGCAAGCAACTTCAAAGGGTTCGGGCGTGGATTTTGCCTTTGCCATAACAAGATTGTAAGCCCATTCGGGCCATTGCCAAAATCGCCGAAATTGCCAAAGATTGCCAAAATTGAAGGTCATCCGATTCCAAATCGGAACATGTTTGCCAAGTCCGGAACAATTTCGAGTTTGCTACAATTTGGCTATAGTTCCCATGCCTTTTTCCGCCGCATTTACCGATGTTCCCACGGCTATCGAAGAGATCCGCGCCGGGCGGATGATCGTGGTTGTGGACGATGAAGACCGCGAAAATGAAGGCGACCTCACCATGGCGGCCGAGAAGATCACCCCAGAAGCCATCAACTTTATGGCCAAGTTCGGGCGCGGACTGATCTGCCTTGCCATGACGCCGGAACGGCTGGATTATCTGCGCATCGGGCCCATGACGCGCGAAAATACGTCGCCCTACGGAACGGCCTTCTATGAAAGTGTCGAGGCGCGTGAAGGTGTCACGACCGGAATTTCAGCCCATGATCGCGCACGCACGATTCAAGTTGCCATTGATCCGGCAAGCCGGGCGGCTGACCTGGTGCGACCGGGACACGTCTTCCCTCTTGCGGCGCGCAAAGGCGGCGTACTCGTTAGGGCCGGACAGACAGAAGCCTCTGTCGATCTGGCGCGTATGGCCGGAATGATTCCCGCGGGCGTGATCTGCGAGATCATGAATGAAGACGGCACCATGGCGCGCGTGCCTGATCTTACTGAATTCTGCAAGACGCACAACCTGAAAATGCTTACGGTGGCGGAGATGATTCGCTATCGCATGGAAACGGAGAGCCACGTGGCCAGAGTGGGCGAGGCCATGCTCCCGACGCGTCACGGCGAGTTCAGGATGATCGCGTTTGAAAACCAGCTCGACGGCGAATCGCACGTTGCCCTGGTAAAAGGCGACGTGGAACGCGGCACCGGCCCTGTGCTGGTGCGCATGCATTCGCATTGCCTGGCGGGAGATGTTTTTGGCGGATCGCTTTGCGATTGCCAACAGGTCCTTGATCGCTCATTGGAAATGATTGCACTCGAAGGGACCGGGGCACTGATCTACCTGCACCAGACTTCCAAAGGCTTCAACGTGGACGAGGAAAAACGGCTGGTGTTCCATCGTGAGCCGCGCTCTGCCCCAGCGCATCAGAGAAAAACGCAGCGCGATATTGGTGTGGGAGCGCAGATTCTTTCCGGCCTGAACATCCGTTCCATCCGCCTGCTTACCAACCATCCCAAGCGCGTGGCTGCGCTGGAAGGCTTTGGAATCAGAATTGTTGAGCAGGTGCCAGTGCCGACATTAAAGTCCGCAACAAAGTGAGCGCACCTGTTTAGCGATATCCTAAAAAAACAAACCTTACCACGGCTAAACACGGATTTAACGGATTGAATACGCAGTTGAGACCGTACATGCAACGGAATCATCCATGGAAATCAGTGTGATCCGTGTCATCAGTGGCGAGGTTTTATTTCAGTTTAAGGTGCTCGACCTTCACGTCGTCTGAAGTGAAAATCGAAATGAATTTTGCCGGCGCGGCTGATTTCTCCACCGCAGGCCGACCGCCGGCTTCAAGGCGTTCAACCAGACAAGCTACGCCGACGACGTTGAAGCCGAATTCGCGCGCGGCTTCAGTCGCCTGGATCGTGGAACCGCCGGTGGTACAGACGTCATCCACAATGACAACGCGCGCGCCTTTTTCCTGAAAACCCTCTATGCGGCGTCCCATGCCGTGCGCTTTCTCCGCTTTGCGCACTAGAAAACCATGGATCGGAGCGCCAGCCTGCGAGCTGATGACTGACGTCGCCACGACAATTGGGTCGGCGCCCATCGTGAGTCCGCCCACGGCTTGCGGTTTCCAGCCGTGCTGCTGAATAAGATCAAGGAAGACGCGCCCAGTGAGTTCCGCGCCGCGGGCATGAAGCGTGGTGGTACGGCAATCAATGTAGTAGTCACTCTTGGCGCCGGAAGAGAGCGTGAATTCACCCAGACGGAAAGAGTTTGTAGCCAGCAACTCAAGAAGTTGGTCGCGCGCAGAAGACATAGGTTTTTAAGATTAACTTATTTCCGGCTTAGATTCCTTGCATCTGGCGGAATCCGTGCGTGGCAATATAGGTTTGCAGCAACAGGACAAAATTATAAGTCATATGGACGATGACGCACGTAGCCACTGAGTTGGTCCGAATCCTGGTGAGCGTGAGCGTGAAGCCAACCACAAAAATCAGCAGCAACGGAGCCCAGGAATAGCCCAGCTGTGCCCCATGAAGCAGGGTAAATGCCGATGCGGTAATAATGAGTGACGCAGTTGTGCCTGTCCATCGGGCCAGCGCAGGATACAAAAAGCCGCGAAAAAGCAGTTCTTCCATAAGCGGCGCCACCAGAATCCCAAATGCCCCCAGCAGCAAGGCTGACGGACGGTCTTTGAAAAACTCGGTGATAGGCAGTGAGTCCGGTATCCAGCGATGGAGCACAACTTCGCCAATGTCAGAAATAAAAGCCAGGGCTGTTCCTGTTATCAGCGCAAGCCCCCAAACGCGTCTGCGCGCAGGCAAGTTCCAGTGGACAGCTTCAGCTAGTGAATTTTTATGGCGTACCCAGACCAGTACCGCCATGAAGCCAATAATTGCCACATAAATCACAAATTGCGTGGGCACAATGAAAAATGCATTCCTGGTCATGGCATCTTCCAGCACTTTGGGGTTCAGGCCGGGAGACCGATGGGTAAGAAGGAAAATGGTCGCCGCCATAGTGCCAAAAACGACAAAGGCGACGGCCATGGCCACGCCCACCAGCAGGACATCAAGAAGATCAATTTCTGTTTTTGCCGGTTCAGCAGCTTGCAAAGGCTCTATCGCCAACGGCGGCATGGGGTCGGCCTGCGAAATGGGATCGAATGAATGCACAGGATTGAGGAATGAGTCCTTAAATTCCAATGTACACCATTGAGAGTTTTCTCAGAAAAGACTAAAGGGGTAGCGTTTGAACATTGGAAGCCAAAGCCGCTACCCCTCGATTGTGCCCAGGTATAAGGAGAAGGTTGAAAGCACTCTACTTGATTAAATTAATCATGAGATAACTTTTATGTTTAGTTTACGAATCTGGAACAGAATCATATAATACTTTTAAAATCAATCACTTAAGCGATCTGTTTCCGTATTCTGTTAAGGCCTGACCGGTATAAGATTTCTTGATTCTGGAAACTTGGTCCGGCGTTCCCTGTGCCACCACTCGCCCACCATCCTCTCCACCCTCTGGTCCCAGATCAACGATCCAGTCCGCATTACGGATGACATCAAGATTATGCTCAATGATCACCACCGAATTTCCCAGGTCAGTAAGGCGGTGGATGACTTCCAGGAGCTTGCTAACATCTTCAAAATGCAGGCCGGTGGTTGGCTCGTCCAGGAGATAGAGAGTTCGCCCGGTCTGCCGCTTGGAAAGCTCCTTGGCCAGCTTCATGCGCTGGGCTTCGCCGCCGGAAAGCGTGACAGCGGATTGACCCAGCTTGATATAACCGAGCCCCACATCTACCAGGGTTTGCAATTTCTGCCGGATTTGCGGAATGTCTTCCAAGATCGGCAGCGCGTCTGAGACAGCGGTTTCCAGCAGATCGGCGATAGATTTTCCTTTGAACCGCACTGCCAGCGTCTCATGGTTATAGCGATGGCCGCCACAGACCTCGCACAGGACGTAAACGTCCGGCATAAAGTTCATCTCGATGCGGCGCTCGCCCTCACCCTGGCAGTGCTCGCAGCGTCCGCCTGAGACGTTGAAAGAAAAACGTCCCGCCTTGTAGCCGCGTTCGCGCGACTCCGGCAACATCGCGTAAAGATCGCGGATGTGCGTGAACACTCCGGTATATGTCGCAGGGTTTGAACGCGGTGTCCGGCCAATGGGCGATTGATCGATGCGGATGACTTTATCAATGTGCTCCGCGCCGGAGATTGCCTTGTGCGCGCCGGGCTCCTCCCGCGATCGATACAAGGCCTTGGCCAGCGCTTTATAAAGAATGTCATTCACCAGCGTGGATTTTCCCGACCCGGAAACGCCGGTGACAACCGTGATTGCACCCAGCGGAAAGGTGACATCAACGCTGCGCAAATTATTGGCTTTGGCGCCCAGTACCGTAACGGCTTTGCCATTTGTGGCCCGCGGCTCAAAACGCGCAGCAATATTTTTTTGTCCGGAGATGTACTGACCTGTAAGCGATCCAGCCTGCTCCATAATCTGCGCGGGAGTGCCGGAAGCCACTACACCTCCGCCCAGCAATCCGGCCCCCGGACCAAGATCAATTACGTAATCAGCGCGACGAATGGTTTCTTCATCATGCTCCACCACCAGCACTGTGTTTCCCAAATCGCGCAAATGCTCCAGCGCCTGCAAAAGCCGATTATTATCGCGATGGTGCAGGCCGATGGAAGGCTCGTCGAGAACGTAGAGCACTCCGCGCAGCTTTGATCCAATCTGTGTCGCCAGCCGGATGCGCTGGCCTTCTCCGCCGGAAAGCGTTGCCGCCGAGCGATCCAGCGATATATACCCCAGCCCCACGGCATGCAGAAACTGGAGCCGCTCGCTGATCTCATGCAGTACACGGCCGGCAATCAGCCGTTCCCGGTCAGTCAGAGTGATCTTGGCTGCCACGTCCACTGAACGCGAAACCGGAAGGGCAGTGAAGTCTGAAATCGACAAGCCATTTACTTTTACCCCAATGCTTTCCGGACGCAGCCGCTTGCCCTGGCAGACAGGGCACTTTGTCGCGGACATGTAACTCAACATCCACTCGCGATAGCTTTCTGATGTCGATTCTTCCAGGTTCTGCTTCAGGAAACCAAGCACGCCGCGAAAGCCCAGGCGCGGAGCTTCTTTTTCATCCGGCCCGTACAGCAGCAGGCTTTGGATTTTCGGCGGAAACTTCTCAAACGGTGTCGCGATGTCCAGTTTGTACGCGGCGGCAACAATATCGACCATCCGCTGAAGATAAGACGATCCCGATCCGGGACCGAGTGCGCCATCCAGCAGCGGTTTGGACCAGTCCACAATGATCTTGGCCGGATCAAAATCATACTTGCTGCCCAGACCGTTACATTCCGGGCACGCGCCATAGACGCTGTTAAAAGAAAATGAGCGTGGCTCCAGTGAAGGAATATTGATGCCGCAATCGGGACAGGCCATGCGCGCCGAATAAAGATGCTCTTCACCATTCACCACCGCGACCTGAACCAGTCCTTTACCCAGCTTCATGGCCGTAGCCACGGATTGTTCCAGGCGCTTTTCAATCCCAGACTTCACCAGCAAGCGGTCAATCACAACTTCAATAGTGTGGTTCTTGCGCTTGTCGAGCTGGATCTCATCCAATTCTTCATCCAGGTGGCGAAGCTCACCATCAATGCGGGCACGCACGAATCCGTGTTGCGCCAGCTTTGCCAGTTCTTCCTTAAACTCGCCTTTGCGTCCCCGAACCAGCGGCGCCATGATCATCACGCGATCTTCGGCTTTCAGCTGCATCACGCGTTGCACAATCTGGTCAGACGTCTGGCGACTGATCGGCTTATCGCATTTTGGGCAATGCGGGACGCCGACCGAAGCGTATAGCAGGCGTAAATAATCGTAAATCTCAGTGATTGTTCCGACTGTAGAGCGCGGGCTGCGTGAGGTAGTCTTCTGCTCAATGGAGATTGCCGGACTCAGGCCATCAATGGAATCCACGTCCGGACGCTCCATCTGGTCGAGAAACTGGCGCGCGTATGCGGAGAGCGTTTCCACATAGCGGCGCTGGCCTTCGGCATAAATAGTGTCAAAAGCGAGCGACGATTTGCCCGAACCGCTAAGCCCCGTGATTACCGTTAAAGTATTGCGCGGGATTTCAACCGAAATGTTTTTCAAATTGTGCTGGCGAGCGCCGCGCACAGTGATGTTGCTGATAGCCATGGACCTTCTAAACCTGGTTCGAAAAATTGGCGCCACCCCAACAAAATTGCGGGGGCCTTCACTGGAAGGTCCCGGAAGGTGAGCGCACAGCTCTACTCCGTATCTTATCGTTGGCGGTTAAGATCGGTCAATTTTCGCGCTTGGCCGCGAAAAAACTCGGGCTTTAACCTAATGACTTCAGTTATTTGCGGGCTGTATGACCAAAGGGCATGATGAGGTATCAAGGGTGCAGCAGCGGCGGTAATGCAGACATTTGAACCAATATTGCCGACAATGCACATGGCCGGCGAAACCAACCGGCCCGAGAAAAGGACCATCAAAGAGATTGGACAATGAATCCCATTCTGGCTTCCTCCACCGTGCTCTTTACCATTCTGTTTTCACTCGCCTTTGGTATTGCCTGCGGCTACGCTGTTATCAGCGCGATCCTGCACGCTTTTGCCCGTAGACAAACTGAACCTCAGGCCACCACAACCGCGGTGATTGCCACTACGGCGTCCAGCCACTAAGCCTTATTCTTCGGCGTCTGCCGGGCTTTGCTATAAAAGCTAACCGGCGTGCCGATCCACGGCCCCGGAATGCGGAAAACTTCTCCGCTGCAACAGTTGTAACGCCAGCCAACCGCCAAAAATCACATCGAATGCCGTGCAGAAACCCGGCCACCAGTGTGGCACCCCGGGATTTGCAATCACGCTGGGACGAAGAAAATCAAATATCCCGTGCCCCATCAATGCAACCGCCACCAGCCAAAAATTCCCTTTAAAGCCAAGCAGGGCAAAAAGAATGAAGCCACCCGCGATTGCGATTTCAATCACCAAGGTTCGCCCTGAGGCTCCCATTATGGCGAACAGAATGTAATAGGTGGCGACAACAATCAGCACCGTCGAATAAAAAGATCTTTCCCGGGCAAAGCCAATCACAGCGGCGAGGACTATTGTCCCAAGCGACAATAAGATGCCAACCAGATATTCCATTTCCCGTCACCACTTTCTCACAAATCAATTCTTTTGAAAGGCAGCAACAGGCTTTTGACTTCCAAGCGAGCGACTGTTCTATCTCGGCGGCGCTTTCCGTGGGGCCGGATTGGGATTGTTCGTTGGATCCTCCGGCGAACCTTTTTGCCGCCGCATTTCCTGTAGCTCTTGCAGCAACTGTTCTGGCGTCTTCGGCTGCTGGTTGGGCGGCGTTTCAGCTTGTGGAGGTGGTTGCGGCACCGGAGGCTGAACAGGCGTATCCTGCGGCTCGCCGACATTTGGCTGTTCTTCCGGAGCTTCTTCTTCTTCGCCCTGGTTCGCGGCAGGAGGTTGCTGCTGCGCCTGCGCTTCTCCTGCTGCGCCGGGTTTATTCTTCACTGTCAGAATGACCTTCTGCACAATGGTCGGGCTGTCTGCCCTTCCAATGGCAAGAAAGTCATACTTCGAGCCGGCAAAAATCGCAGCCAGAACGTCACCTTCCGGCGCTGGGCCCAGGGCAATTGCTACCCGTTCTGAAATGCCTTCTGCGCCTTCAAATTCAATTCCTGTCTTGTTCCGGATGGCCGTCACCACGCTGCTCAGGTTTGAATTCAGCGCCTGCACGCTGAGCAAGCCATCGCGATACGTGACCACAGGGGCCACAGGCGGTCCCATTGGACCTGGCTGGACGGCTGGTTGGCCGATAGTTGCGGCGGGAGATGGAACGCCTATAGGGGATTGGGGGGGCGGCGTTTGTTGGGGCGTTTGCGGAGCAAGGCTGCCGGGCGGATTGGGGCGTTGCACGGGCACTGTAGGACGCATGGTTTGCGCCTGAAGCAACGTCAATGCGCCGAAAAGAACAAAACCGCCACAAGTTATTGAAGAAAAACGTGCCATAAGATTTGGTTCGGACCGAGCCCTTTGCCCCTAATTTGTTTGTTCTGGAGATTTTACTCCTTATGGATAAAGAACGTTCAGCGTTGGCAAACTTGTCCCGCTAATTTCACTTAGGCCTCATGAGTTTCCATGCTTAACTCCACTTCCCTGCTTGTCCGCCAAAGCGATATATTTACCTATGAGTTACGGGCTTGAGCCGGAAACGTCGTGCATCTGAAAAGCGGTCCAAAGCATCCTAAATAAACCGGAGTAGCGCACTTTTATGAAGCATCTTACATTCAGGATTCTTACAGCAACACTGGTTCTAGCCGGAAGCTTTTCGGCTTGGGCCCAGACCTGCCAGAACAAGGACGAAATCCCGGAGCCTGCGCGCAAGGCCATTGAGACCGCAGCGCAGCAGGCATTCGATCAAAGCGCCAGCGGCAACGTACAAGGCCTTCAGGCCAGCTCAGTTCCTTCATTGCAATCGAACTTTGCCGGCATCACCGGCGCGGTCAACGATAACAAGGACGCTTTTGTAGGCGCCAAGCCGCAACTCCGCAACCTCTACTTTCTCGATACCGGCACGAATCCCGGTCCGGACGGCACCTTCTACTGCGGTGTTTTCGGCGCCAACGGCATGAATCCGAATACGGCAGAATTTGATCTTGCCGGAATTGCCGTTGGCAAATACGCAGTCACCATTCAGGATTTCATCGGCAACAAGGGGCCATACGTTCTTTCCATCATTTTCCAGGACCTTGGTGGCTGGAAAATTGCCGGATATCAGATTCGTCCCGGCTCCGCCGCCGGCCATGACGGCCTGTGGTATCTGCTGCAGGCGCGCGATTATAAGAGCAAAGGCCAGACCCACAATGCCTGGTTTTACTATCTGAACTCTTACGATCTTCTGCAGCCCGCCACATACATGAACACAAAGATGCTCAGCAAGATTACCGATGAAACCAATAGCATCCAGCCAAAAGATATCCCTGTGGGCGGCAAGCCGGTGGCGTTTACCGCCGGCGGCAAAACCTACAACATTACTGAGATGAACTTCTTCCGCAATGACAAGAACTTTGATCTCACAATGAAATATTCCGTCCCCAGCACCGCGGATTTCAACGGCACGCAGGCCGACGCGCGCAACCTGGCCAATGCCATGATCGCGCAATATCCGGAATTGAAAGACGGATTTAATAACGTGTGGGTGCATGCCGTGGGTCCGAATGGCGGAGATGTTGTGGGACTCGTAAAACTTAAATAGCTTTTGCTCGTTAGGCGTTGAGGCAATGAATCGGCGCGCTACATCCATAAGACAAACCTTCCGCCGTTGGTTGTGATGATGGCCAGGTTCATTACTACCAGCATCAGGTCGTAATGCCAGCCGTCCGTGCCGTGCTTGCCCCAAAAGCCTGTTTTCCATACAAAAACCTTCTTCTGGATAGCGCCGAGCATCACCAGAATCAAGCCTGCGGCGGCAAGTTGCGTCAGCACGCCCAACGTTACGCCCAACGCCCCGGCAAGCTCAGCCGCCCCAAGAAACGCCGTGAAGCCCTTGCTCATGCCGATGCTTTTGCCGCGGCCTTCCGGATCTTTCAGGTGACTCCAGCCGCTGCTGGCAAATATGGCTCCGACCATTAGCCGCAGCAGCAGAATGGCAACATCTTGAAACTCGGCAAGTTGAGGAAACATAACGCTATTCTCCCTGGCTCTGCGGTTTCCATAAAAAAGAAGCCTATTCGAGACTACAAAAATAGCCCAACTCTTTACCAATTCTTACGCTTTCGCGGCAAACACTTGGACCTCTGATAAGAATCCAAATCTATTACTCTCATTCTTATTGGGACCGGCCGAGAAAAGAGACTCTTCCATGCGTAAGTTGGCATTGTTGCTGGCAAGTCTACTGATCGTTGCAAATGGCTGCGTGATTTCCCCGCGCCGTACCGTTGGATCGACCACCGGGAGCGGCGGCAGCAACTCAGAGTTTACTTTGTCCGCGAATCCAACTAGCCAGTCGGTTGCCGCGGGCGGCTCCACCACTTTTACCATCACTGTCCAGGCCGTCAATGGCTTCACTGGGACCGTATCGCTCAGTTCCTCCTCGTCAAATTCAAACGTTCTTGCCAGCTTTGATACCACTTCCATCACCGGTGGCTCCGGCTCTGCGGTCTTAACGGTTTCCACCGCCAGCGGGACTCCCGTTGGAAATATCACCATCACCGTTACGGCTTCAGACACGGCGAACAATGTCTCCCAGAATATTTCCCTGACTGCTTCTGTCCAGAGCGCAGCGTCGCCGGCCAGCCAACTCATGTCTGCTGAAAGTGCTATCACTCCAACGGGATGCGTAAGTACGCTGGCAGGCTCAACCGCTCAACGCGTCAGCTTTCCTGTGTCGCTGGCCAAAGGCTTTACCGCCACCTTTTCCGTTACTCCTTCTTCATCGGCCATGGACGCGGCTTTAGGCTTCTTCGGCTCTTCCAGCGGCCAACCGAGACTAAGCAGCCTGATCAACTTCAGTCCCGACGGCATAATCCAGGTACGCAATGGCGATTCATTGACTTCATCCGCTGTTCCCTACTCTGCCGGTGAGACACTCCAGTTCCGACTGGTAGCGAACCTGCCGGCAACCACTTATTCCCTGTTTGTCACGCCGCCGGGCGCCGCTGAGGTTCCATTGGCAACCGATCTGCAGGTTCCTTCCGGCCAGCGCGGAGCAACAACTCTGGGCGGATGGGGACTGCTTGTAAACGCTCCTGATGGAGCAACGCTGGCCGTCTGCAATTTCTCTCTTCAGTAGTCGATCACTTCGCCGCTGGTCGACACCACTGAGCAGCCAGAGCTGGGCGCAATCTTGATCTCCCATCTTCGCTACGCGATCGTAAGACCCTCCTGCTGATTGGCATTGCAACGAACCTCATCTGAAACTATGCCTTTCTGTGGTAAAGTACCGCCGCATGAAAGCTCCAATTCAACTTCGCACCTTGCGCGTTGCCATAACCTGTCTGTTGGTTTCCTCCTTGCTTTGCGCTGCGGCAGGACCAGCCGCCGGTAAGACCAAGGCCAAAGAACCGGCTCCACGCTTCAGCGCCACCACCACCCGCGGCGAGAAGTTCAATAACGACTCCGTTAAAGGCAAGGTCGTATTGCTGGAATTCTGGACCACATGGTGCGGTTACTGCCTTCAGGAAGCCGGCTTCGTCGACCGCATCAATGACGCATACGCCAACAACGGGCTTGTCATCCTGGCGATTAACGTAGGCGAATCCAAAAAGACGGTAAAGAAATATCTGGAGCAGCACCCGCGGTCCACCCGCATTGTCCTTACTGACGACACTAACCTGGCAGCCATGTTTGAGGCCAAGGTCTATCCGATCTATGTCGTCATCGACCGTGACGGCAACGTGGCTGGCGAACAACGCGGCGCAGCCGGAGAAGGCGCACTGCGCAACTTGCTTTCCAGCGGCGGCCTGGATGATGACGACGACAAGGACGATGACGACAAATAGCCTTCCTTCTTCCTGAGTCAATCGTGCTAAGGGTTTGGTCTTCCGATCTCGGCGATCACGCGATTCCGGCGATAGGCGCGCTCCGCGCCACAGCCCTCTGCCTGCGTCCCTCAGCCAGAGCCCCCACCCCCATAGACGCTTTGTTGAAAACAAAAACCAAAGTGCAATTCGACCGAGCGGTCACCGAACGGTCGAAGCCTCTTTTTTTCGTTTTCCAGGGCTCGAATCCAGGTCGATTTCAGCTCTTTTTTCCATTTCTAACTGTTCGGTCGGCAGAGGGTCGCAATGCTTTCACCAAGTACCAAATACCAAAAACCAAGTACCGGCTTTTGCCAACTGCCAGCTGCCAATTGTTAACTGCTATATTTTCAAAGAGCTTCTTGGAGACCTCACACCCTGGGGCGTTGCCGGAGTATAGCCGCTTTCACTGAGCGAATCAATTGCGAATAATGGCAATGCGACTCATTGTCAATTGTCCTTCTCCGCCCAGCCGTCCGGCCACTCTGTTGGTGGAAGGTCATACGCGGGTGGTATAACCCTGTTTGCAACAGACACATTCTTTCAACAACACGCGAAATTGACGGAACAATGATCTTCGACCGTTACATCGGCATTGATTACTCTGGCGCTGAAGTGCCTACGTCCAGCCTCAAAGGTCTGCGCATCTACGAGAGCGACGGGCTCACGCCTCCCCGCGAAGTCGCTCCCCCAAAAAGCCCCCGCTGGTATTGGACGCGCCGCGAGATAGCTGAATGGCTTGTGGCAGAGCTGAGCGCCGGCCCTCCCTCTATCGTTGGCATTGATCACGGATTCTCATTCCCAATCCGCTATTTTCAAAAGCATGGCCTGCCGCTTGACTGGCCTGCATTCCTTGATGATTTTCAGCAACACTGGCCCACCGACGACAAATATACTTACGTCGACTTTGTCCGCGATGGCATACGCGGAAACGGAGCCGCGCGCTCGGGCGATTCCCGTTGGCGACGCCTTACCGAGCTGCACGCCCGCACGGCCAAGTCGGTTTTTCATTTCGATGTCCCCGGCTCGGTGGCAAAATCCACCCATGCGGGCATCCCCTGGCTGCGCTATCTCCGTCAGCATCTCGGTAGTCGCACGCACTTCTGGCCTTTTGACGGCTGGCAGGTTCCACCCAACACCTCCGTGATCGCTGAGGCCTACCCCGCGCTATGGAGCAAGGATTTCCCCTCAGAAGGGCGGACCCGTGACCAACAAGACGCGTTTGCTATTGCTGAGTGGCTGCGCCGTAACGACACGGCGGGAACACTCTCAGACTTCCTTTGTCCCGTCCTCTCGCCCGCCGACCGCGAGATTGCCAAAATAGAAGGATGGATTCTCGGCATCGCGCCCGCGCCTCCCTGGGCCGATCTTAAGGCATCCACGCGAATTCAATAATGTTGAAGTGTTCAAATTCCAGACGCCACCTTTACCGCCCCAAAAACGCTCCAATCTTCTCGTTCAAAAACTTCAAGTCCTCAGGATTTGGCCCCGCGCCGGCTGTATGTCCCCATAGCGACGGAATCGGTGTCAGCGTTACCGTGCTCATGAACGCCGCTTCATAGCGCGCATCGCCGATCGGAAAATACAGGTCGGTTTCCGACGGCATATAAAGAAATGGCGTCTTGATTGATCGCAGCGCCTTCTCCACGTCGCCGTTGAAGCCCGGAGTCGCTCCCACGTCGTGCTTCTCCCACGTGCGGCATTGCAGGATTAAGTTATTGGCGTCCGCGCCGGGAATAAAGTTCGTCCGGAACTCGTGCAGCGTCTGCTCAAACGTAGTCCCCGGCGGCGACGAAGCCTTCCACAACTCCTTGCGCCACCATTCCTGAGAAAACAGCCATGCCGTCCACACCGTGGCAAACGCTTCCAGGCCTTTGGTCGGCGGCGCGGTGTAGTCTCCATTTTGAAATGCCGCGTCCGCCGTAAGCGCGGCAATCTGCCCTTCCAGCCGCACAACGCCATGAGGGTAGGTTTTTGCTGTGCCTGCCGTCGCCACAATCTTGTCCGCAAAATCCGGATAGCTAACCGCCCACTGAAACGCCTGCTGCGCACCCATCGAGAATCCGACAATCGCGCGCAAATGCTTGATCTTCAGCTCTTCCGTCAGCAACCGATGCACCGCTTCCACGTTGTCTCGGATGGTCGTCACCGGAAATCGCGGCCCATGAAAAGGCTCTGGCGTGTTGCTGGGCGAAGATGAATGCCCGTTGCCGAAAAGCTCGGTCGCAACCAGAAAGAGCTTGGAAGTATCCAGCGCGCGGTCCGGCCCGATGAGCCATTCGTAACCGTGGCAATCCGCCATGTAATGCGACGGCAGCAGGACCACGTTGTCCCGCGCCGCGTTCAGGTGGCCATACGTTCCATAGACCACACGCGCCTGCGGCAACGTGACGCCGCTTTCGGTCTTGAAGTTGGCGATGACAAATTCATGGATGTCCGGCTTCTCCGTCTTGTCTTTGGCCGCATCCTGCGCCTGCGCTTGGGCGTCTTTGTTTTGGACGTCTTTGCTTTGCGATGATTTACCTTGTGTGGCGCTTTTGTCCGCCTTGCCCTGCGCACCCTGCGCTGACATCGCTTGCAACATGGCTGCCAGTAAGACCAACAACACAACCAGATCCTTCGTCCTCATGAGTCCTCTCCAACTGCGCTGCTTATGCTATCACTTGGGCGTCGCTGTCACTCGATCATTGCATCTCCTGATCCTTGTAAATCTCATGCCTATCAGTAAGTGTTTCCTCCGCTTACTCCGTTCCTCCGTGTTTCAAGGGTTTTTGTTTTTCTCCGCGTCTCCGCGCCTCCGCGGTGGGGGCTTCCGATTTCGGCGATTCCGCGCGATTACGGCGATTGATTTAAAATCTTTGGTTCACCATGAACCGTCCTCTTGTCCTTATCATTCTCGATGGCTGGGGTTATGCGCCGCCTTCCAAGGCCAATGCCATTGCGCTGGCGCACAAGCCCAACTATGACCGCCTGCTCACCGAATATCCCAACACGCTTATCCATACCAGCGGACCCTTTGTCGGCCTTCCGCAGGGACAGATGGGTAATAGTGAAGTCGGCCACCTGAATATTGGCGCGGGCCGCATTGTTTACATGGACATCACCAAGATCGACCTCATGATCGAAAAGGGCGATTTCTACAGCAATCCCGTATTGATGGAAGCCATGAAAAATGCGCGCAGTGGCGGACGGCGGCTCCATCTTTGCGGGCTGCTTTCCGATGGCGGCGTGCATTCCCACCAGAACCATCTCTATGCGCTGTTGCGCATGGCCAAACAGAACGGCGTTGATCGCATCTTTGTTCATTGCTTTATGGATGGCCGCGACACTCTGCCCACCAACGGCGCTGTTTACCTGCAGCAATTGCAGCAGAAAATGCGCGAGCTTGGCGGCAAGATCGCCAGTGTGAGCGGCCGCTACTATGCCATGGACCGCGACAAAAAGTGGGACCGCGAGCTCAAGGCCTTTGACGCCATGGTCGCGGGCAAAGCCGAAGGCGGAGAATTTGTCGATCCGGTGCAAGGCGTGAAAGATTCCTACAACCGAGACGTCACTGACGAGTTCATTATTCCATTCACCTGCGTCGACAATCGCGGGCAAGCCGTTGCGACGATTCGCGATGACGATTCGGTCATCAACTTCAATTTCCGCGCTGACCGCGCTCGCCAGATCACCCGCTGCCTGGCTCGTGAAAGCGGACTCACCGCCCAGGGCGGACGCGATCTGCCTGACGCTGAAGCGCTCGACGCTGCCATCCCTCGCAGCCGCGTTCCCAAGAATCTGAAATACATATGCATGACGCAGTATGACAAGCAGTTCACTCTGCCCTTTGTCGTGCAGCCGGACTCGCTCAAAAATATCCTGGCCAACGTGATGGCCGAACACAACCTGCGCAACCTGCGCGTGGCCGAAACCGAAAAGTACGCCCACGTGACCTACTTCTTCAATGGCGGAGTGGAAAAGCCTTTCCCCGGTGAAGACCGCGTTCTGGTTCCTTCGCAGAAAGTCGCAACCTATGATCTCAAACCGGAAATGTCTGCCCAGGGAATTGCCGATGCCGTGATCAAGGCTGCTAACGATTCTGCCTTTGATGTAGTGATCGTCAACTTCGCCAATGCCGACATGGTCGGCCACTCCGGTAAAATTCCGCCAACGGTGCAGGCCGTTGAAACGGTCGATCACTGCCTGGGAGAAATTTATAAGGCTGTCCGCGCGCGCGGTGGCGCCATGCTCATTACGGCCGACCACGGCAACGCCGAGCAGATGATTGACCCGGCAACCGGCGGGCCGCATACCGCGCATACCACGAATCCCGTGCCGTTCATCGTGGTCAGTGAAGATGCAAAAAAACTGGCGCTGCGATCGGAAGGTTCATTGCAGGATATTTCTCCCACGGTGCTCGGCATGCTGGGCTTTGATCAACCAAAAGAAATGACCGGGAAAGACCTGCGGGTAGTAAAGCATGCTTAAGAAACAGATGTGTCCTAAAGGAAGACAAGTGTCAGGGCACGAGTTTACTCGTGCCGTCAGCAGCCTAAAAAAGATTGGGCTTTAGCCCCTGCAAAATCAAGCATCCGGCTAATTGCTATTTGCTCACCATGAAAATATTAATCGTCCACTACCACTCCTTTGAACTCTGGCATGCGCCCTCATGGATACGCGAACGCCTCCAGCAGGATTTTCCGGGCCATACAGTCGTCCAGCTCCAGAACTATGACCGTGTGCCGCAGGAAATTGGCGACACTGATGTCTTCATCGGCTGGTCATTGCGGCCTGAGCAATTCGCCGACGCCAAAAAACTTCGTTGGATACATTCTCCTGCGGCAGCGGTGCACCAACTCATGTATCCAGAAATGGTTCGAAGCAACGTGGTTGTCACCAACTCAACTGGAATCCATGGCCCCGTAGTCGCCGAGCACGCTATTGCCGTTCTGCTGGCGTTGGCCAAGCGGCTGCCTCAGGCGATGCAATATCAGGCAAAGCATGCGTGGTCGCAAGATCAGCTCTGGCATGACAAACCCCGCCCGCGAGAGGTGGCCGGCTCTACGGTGCTCATCGTCGGCATGGGCAGCATTGGACGCGAGTTTGCTGTGCGAGCCAAAGCGCTGGGCCTGAAAATCGTGGCCATCCGGGAAAATCCTGCCAAAGGCCTTGACGGCGCGAATGCCGTCTACGGTTCTGCGCAGATCGACGAGGTTTTGCCCCAGGCCGACTACGTCCTGCTCTGCACGCCGGTCACCCCATCCACCATGGGACTTATGAACGCCGCACGCCTCAGCAAAATGAAGCCCGACGCCTACCTGATCAATGTCGCTCGCGGTCCGCTGATCGATGAACCCGCTTTGCTCGACGCCTTGCAGAAACGTCGCATCGCCGGGGCTGCGCTCGATGTCTTCAATGAAGAGCCATTGCCGGCGAGCTCGCCTTTCTGGTCGCTTGACAATATTTTGATCACGCCGCACACAGCAGCGGTCACTGAACGCCTGTGGGAGCGCCACTACCGCTTGATCGTGGACAACATGAAACGCTTTCTGGCGGGCCAGCCATTGCTGAACGAAGTGGACAAGGGAAGAGGATATTGACAAAGCAATTGGCAACTGGCAAATAGCAGTTAGCCGGAAACTCGGCTATTCGCAGTCAGCGCTCAACCTTAAAGAACCAACCGTCCAAACGTGGAGATCCAGAGAGGATGTGATTCGGAATCTTCGTATCGTTGCGTTCTTCGCGTCCTCTGCGGTAAAAAGGTTTGGCTAATTGCCAGTTGCTAATTGCTAAGTACTCCCTATGCTTCTCCACATCAATGGCGAACAACGCGACTTTCCTGACGGCCTGACCGTCGCTGCGCTGGTGGTACACCTCGGCATGAAACCCGACCGCGTGGCCGTGGAGTTAAACATGGAGATCGTGCCACGGACACAGTGGGACGCGACTGCGCTCAAGAATGGAGACAAACTGGAAGTCGTTCACTTTGTTGGGGGCGGAACGGTCAGTCCCGCTGAATCCGTACAATCAAAGGAACACGACTCGTCAGAGCCGCCCGCCGAAAACCAATGGCAGTGTCCTGCATGCGGGAAATTCGTTTCCGGCAGGTTCTGCTCCGCCTGTGGCGAGAAAAGGTTTAGCACCAATGATTTGTCCATCGGACATTTTTTTACCCACGCTCTGGGCGAGTTCTTTCATTTTGACTCGAAGATATTCCGCAGCTTCAGACTACTTTTCACCAGGCCAGGATTCCTCACCGCTGAGTATCTACGCGGCTGCCGCAAGCCTTACCTGCATCCTTTTCAACTGTTCTTTGTCTCGAACCTGATTTATTTTTTCGTGCAGCCCTACATCGGATGGTCCGGCCTGCGCACCACGCTCGACATTCAGATGCACGGGATGTCATACAGCAATCTCGCGTCGCGATTGGTGGCGCAGAGATTGGCCGCCAAAGGCATCACTCTCACCCAGTTCTCTCAGTCTTTTAACCACGTTGTTGACGTACAGGCCCGCTCCCTCGTGGTCGTTATGGTCCTGCTCTATGCCATGCTTCTGGCCCTTCTGCAATGGCGCAAGAAACAATTTTTCGGCCAGCATCTGGTTTTCAGCCTGCATTTCACGGCGTTCTGGCTAATGGCGATTTTCGTCGCGCTCTACCCTGGCGTAACGCTGGTCTTGCGATTCGTCCTGAAGCGCGGCGTCCATCTTCCTTCCGTGAACTGGGACATGCTTATTTTTCCTGTCGCGCTCCTGGTATTGCTTATCTACAGTTCTCTTGCCCTGCGCGCTGCATATCGCGAATCGGTCTTCTGGTCATTCGCTAAGGCGCTCGTTCTCGTTGTTTCATTCCACTACGTTTTGGACTTCTACCGCTTCGTACTCTTCCTCACCGCCCTCTATTTGTCTTGAGCAGCTCTGCCTTGGACTTTCCTGTTGACTTTCTAGATACTGCTCCTAAAATGAATCAAACATTTATAGGAAGAAATGTTTTAAACATTTCCTATACGCAATGGACCAGCGTTTTACATCGGCGCAAGTGGTGAAACTTACGGGCATCACGCCGCGGCAGCTTCAGTGGTGGGATGAGCGAGGCATTGTGCAGCCGCAGCGCAAAGGCCGCATCCGGCTGTACTCGTTCGATGACCTCACGGAGATCGCGGTGATTTGCGCTCTCCGCCGCAAGGGTTTTCCGCTGCAGCGCGTCCGCCGCATCATGAAATTCCTGCAAAAGGAATTCGGCAGGCGGCTGGCGGAAGCGGTGAGCAACGGATCGGAGTATCACCTCTTGACCGATGGAAAACGCATTTACCTGGAAAACTCAGAGCGCCAGGTAATCGACATTCTCAAGAACTCGCGCCAGCCGTTGCTGGGGATTTGCCTGAGTGACGCTGTGAAGGAAGTCCGGGCTGAAATATTCAACCGTCGTCCAGCGCAGAAGCAGGCGGCGCGAAACGCGGGCAGAAGGCGAAGTTCGTAATCAGCCGGCTGCGCGTGCTTGAATGCAGGTCCTAAAAAAGGGGAGAAACAGAGTGGCGGAGGTGACCATGGTGGCAGAGCTGAACATCGTGACGGAATGGCTTCCGGAACAAATGGAGCCGGGAACAATCTTTGTGTTGGAAAACGCGGGCGAGGTCGGCGACCAGGAAGATCCTTACTGGGCCGTGCTCTCTTGTCCGGAATGCGGCACGCTGGGTTTGATCACCCGCAGACAGATGCGCGGCGTGGTGCCCGTAATTTGCGGATCAAGCACCTGCCCGGCGCAGTTCGTGATTATTGATGAACAAGTGGTGCCGCGGCGGCCCAACTAGGCCGAAGTTCGATTCATGATGAACTAGCCGCCCCCAGCGGATTAGTCCAGTTTGCGCGCTTGAGATTTCCCATTTCGGGATTTGCGGAAGATGCGCGCCTTCACCTCTCCAATTACAATCTTGTAGATGATTCGCTCACTTGAATGGACCAGCCAGGGAATCCGCCTTATTGATCAGACGCGGTTGCCCATGGAAGAAGTTTTTGTAACCTGTGGCACGTATCAGGAAGTTGCAACCGCCATCCGCGACATGATTGTTCGTGGTGCGCCCGCCATTGGCGTGGCTGCGGCCATGGGCATCGCGCTCGGCATCAAACATTCCGCTGCCCCGGATATCGCCACCCTGCGTACGGAATTCGGCCAGATCTGCCGGATCATGGGAGAAACACGGCCTACAGCCGTAAATCTTTTCTGGGCCATCCGCCGTATGCAGCAGGCGTTTGAAGCTGCGGCCCCGCAGGGTGTTCACCAGGTGAAGATCAACCTTGTGGAAGAAGCACAAAAGCTGCTGCTGGAAGATATTGCCGCGAATCAAGCCATGGGACGCCATGGCGCCGCACTTATGCCTTCGTCCGGCGGAGTGCTCACCCACTGCAATGCGGGCGCGCTGGCCACGTGCGGTTACGGCACTGCGCTCGGCGTCATCCGGTCCGCCATTGATTCAGGCAAAAAACTGCATGTCTTTGCCGATGAAACACGCCCATTTCTGCAGGGTTCGCGCCTTACCGCATGGGAGTTGATGAAAGATGGCATCCCGACCACGCTCATCGCGGACAATATGGCCGGCGCCATGATGCGCCAGGGCAAGATCAAGGCTGTGATCGTGGGCGCGGACCGCATTGCGGCCAACGGCGACGTGGCCAACAAGATTGGCACTTACAGCGTGGCTGTTCTGGCCAAAGAGCATGGCATTCCTTTTTATGTTGCTGCGCCGTGGTCCACCGTGGACATGAACATGCCCGACGGTGAAGGAATTCCCATCGAGCAACGCTCAGCCCGGGAAGTTACGCATCACGCCGGTAAACAAGTTGCTCCGGATGGCGTGCTGGTGGAGAATCCCGCCTTTGACGTAACGCCGAGCAAGTACGTGGCGGCCATTGTCACCGAGCGGGGAATCGCCAAGCCGCCTTTTGTAGAAACTTTGCGCGAACTGGCAGCAATGGAAGCGGTTAAGGCCTAGTCTAAGCGCATTCACCCTCTGTTTCTAAGATGGCATGGATTCCCAAGTCATTGCCCACTGTTCCCGCGGGTCCAGGCAATCAAACAATGGATCGGCTCTTCACCAATCTGTGCCCGCAAGCTTCCGTCCTAAACTAAAAAACAAGACCCAGCAGGGTTTGTTGTCTGTTCCGGAACATTTTGCGCATTCTTACTTGCAATATCCGTAACGTTTTGCAAGTTCTCCTCACTACCTACCAAAACAATTGCATCTGGAGCATCAAGTTCTTAGGGTTCCGATTTGGACGATATCCAACATGATCTTTGGATTCTCAACGACTAATACGAACGGATTGGGCCCGTGGTGCGGATCGTGCAATTGCTCTGTTTCTACAAAGAAAGCGTGGAGGCTTTGAACTATGAATAATGCTACCGTCTGTGGAGGAGTGGTCAACCGTTTAGCGTCGCAGGCTGACGCCATGGGACGCCCTCCGCATAAGTATAGGAACTCGCGCCGGACCTATCTGGTCGGGCTGGTATTGTTGATTGCGGGAGCGGCGCTGGGGTTGACGATCCTGTTGGTCCAACCATCGCCAGTGAATGCTCAAACCATTCCCACGAACGCCTCCGGCGGCTGTCCGGTTTCTGCGGCAACCTTCAACGGCTGGTTTCAATCCGGAACGCCCTCGGTGAACGGCATAGTAAATCCGGCCAACAGCTTGACCTTCACGGGTTCCAGCCTGTGCGCCTTCTATCAGTGGTCGGAACAGATGTTCCTTTGGCTGCTCTCTCCGGCCCCATCGAGTTATGGCGGCGGCGCTCACATCTTCGATTCTCCCACCTTCTATGACGTGTCCCCTCTCAACTCGAGCGACCAGCGCACGATGACCAAACACGTCTCTGGCCGGTTTCCCATCATTGGGGTGCGCGTCCCTATCCCCGGACCGCACGGCTTGCCGATGATCATGGACCGGAATCACCGCCTGTTCGAGGTAGAGCCCGCAAAGGTTGCGCCCAGCGGCAAGCAGCTCATCCGGAATGGCTTAGGCAAGGAAGTGGAAGTTGGGAGTGCTGCCATTACACAAGGCAAAGTGGTCTTTAAGGACCCAGCGGGCAAGGTGATTGCGACGCCCAAGCCGATCCTCCGTCCCGAGTTGCTCAAGCCGGTAGCGCCGCTGAAGCCTGCTCCGAAGGCTGCTCCGCGAGCTATCACCAAGGTGATGCGGAAATCCGCCGCACCGCAAGCAGTAAAGCCGCAGATCGCGCAGCGGTTTACTATCAACGGCCGGAAAATCTTCATCAATCCTTTTGGCGGGCTGGTGACCCCAGTAGACCCAGAAGAAGGTCAGGCGACGTTCGATGCGCTCTTGTCACAGGGACCATCGCTCGTTTACTACACAATCGTGGTTAACGACGTATATGCTTACTTCCTGACCGGCAACAAGACCGGTGGCATCACGCCGGCGGCATCGGAGTTTCCAACCACCGCTGCCGACCTGGCCAAGGTCACGACCTTCGCTTCGTCGAAAGGTGTAACTTTTCCTGATCCCAATGCTCTGGCTGTCGAAGTCAAGATGTCGTGGGTAGACGCGTCCACTATTTCCAACCCAGGTAACTACATCACTGTGAAGGGGACCGTGCCGACGTATAACACTTCGAATCCCAGCCAATGGGTTCCCACTGGAACGAAGAACATCACGCTGGCTCTGGTGGGTGTGCACTTCGTAGCTACGACCGCCGGGCATCCGGAAATGATCTGGGCCACCTTTGAGCACTTCGGCAACACGCCCAATGCGGCCTATACCTACGCCTCAACCACGGGAAATAAGACCATCCCGCAGGACAGCGCCGGAAACTGGCTGTTCTGTATCCCGAACTGCCCGACCGGCAGTACATTCAACCAGTCGCACGCGCAGCTATCCGGAAACAACATCGTCGGGTCCCCGTCCATCACTCCCAGCAATACCCTCCGGACGAACCCATGGGGACTGCCGGGCACGGCGGCGGCTAGCGTGAGTTCGAACACGCAAATTGTCTCTATTAACAACAGTGTTATTTCGCAGTTGGTGTCAGGAGACATGCGCAAGAACTACTTCATGCTTGGAGCAACCTGGACCGCGGGCGGCCAGCCTCCGTCAAGCGGCACTCAGGTTGGCACCAATGTACTGGCCAACTCCACCATGGAAACCTATGTGCAGGGCACCTCGAACTGCTTCAGCTGCCACGACGACCTGGGATCAGCTAACGGCATGTTGGGCATAAGCGCGGACAGTGGGCTCAGCCACATCTACTTCCCCATACAACCGCTTCCTTAAGAATTGAGGATTGCGGACTCGGGCGGCTCTTGTGGCCGCCCGTTTTTTATGACTGGCACTCCGATGAGCGCATATCCGATCTCAGTATTGTTCATTCGCGTCGCCGTGACCCGGCGACTGCCGAGAACAGCTTAAGCTGCGTGTGTCTGTTTCTGGATTGTGATGGCCGCGCCATCCAGCTCATAGCCTTCGTCTTTCAAGGTTGTTTGCGCCGCCGCGCGAAGGTCAGTTTCACTTGCGGTCTGGGGGAGACTGCAATAGCGGCGAATTACCTCTTCGCCAACGGAAATTCGTACCATCCACTTTGACTTTTCGGAATCCCAGGAAACTTCAGCATGATCTGCACGCATTTGCTTGCCTCCGTTGTAACTACCTTTTTCCGATTGCCTAAACCCGATTTTGGTTGGTTCTTAAAACTCCATTGTCTTCAAATTCGGGCTCACGATCAATCGGGCCGCGGTGGCTTTTTGCACGTCTTCCGCCGTCAACCCCGGTGCCACCTCCTCTAATAGTAGGCCTTTGGGCGTGACATTGATATAAGACATCTCGGTCACAATGGTGTCCACAACTTTCATTCCCGTTAAGGGAAGAGTGCACTTGGGTAGGATTTTGGACGTGCCGTCTTTCGTCGTATGCTCCATGGCGATGATCACGCGCCGCGCGCCCGCCACCAGGTCCATGGCGCCGCCCATGCCCTTCACCATTTTTCCCGGAATCATCCAGTTCGCCAGGTTCCCTTGTTCGTCCACTTCCATGGCGCCCAGCACGCTCAGGTCAATGTGGCCGCCGCGGATCATGGCGAATGAGTCGGCGCTGGAAAAATACGCCGTACCCGGTACTTCCGTCACAGTTTCTTTGCTGGCATTGATCAGGTCAGGATTCTCTTCGCCTTCAAAAGGAAATGGCCCGACCCCCAGCATGCCATTCTCGCTTTGCAGAATTACTTCAACGCCTGGAGCAATGTAGTTGGCCACCAGCGTTGGCATGCCAATCCCCAGGTTCACATAGAAGCCATCCTGCATCTCTCGCGCGATTCGTTTCACGATCCGCTCGCGCTTCTCCACGTCTTTTTGCTTGTCCACTTTATTGACTGGTGTTGTCGCCATAATGGTCCCCTGCAATCGCGATGGGCTCTGTGTAGAGACGTAGCATGCTACGTCTCTACGTTAACAGTATCGTTCGAGCAATGCGCAGTCGTTACCTGACGCTTCACGCCCGCTTTCTTACGGTGCGCTTTTCAATGCGCTTTTCCTGTCCGGTGCTCAACACGATCCGCTTCACATAAACGCTGGCCAGGTGAACGCCATCTGGATCAAGCTGCCCAGGCTCCACGATTTCTTCCACCTCGACAATTGTGACCCGCGCCGCCGTGGCCATAACAGGATTGAAGTTTCGCGCGGTTTTGCGAAAGATCAAATTGCCCCAACGGTCGGCTTTCCATGCCTTGATAAGCGCGAAGTCGGCCTTCAACCCGCGTTCCATCACATACGGACGACCGTCGAATTCTCTTATCTCTTTGCCTTCTGAAACCACGGTGCCAGCACCGGTGGGAGTAAAAAACGCTGGAATACCCGCACCGCCAGCACGTATGCGCTCCGCCAGTGTGCCCTGCGGATTCAACTCCAGCACCAGTTTGCCGGTAAGAACAAGTTTTTCAAACAACTTGTTCTCGCCGACGTAGGAGCCAATATGCTTCTTGATCTGGCCCGTCTGCAAAAGTTTGCCCAGGCCAAACTCGTCCACCCCGGCATTGTTGGAAACCGTGGTCAGGTCCTTTACGCCCTTGCGGACAAGGGCATCGATAAGATCGGCAGGAATTCCGCACAGCCCGAAACCACCCACCATGATCATTGAACCGTCTTTTACGTCGCGGACGGCCTCATCAGCGCTGGTAACGACTTTATTCATAAACAGATGATTTTAACTAGCTGTGGCGACGGGTGCAATCAGCGGACAAAGTACGGGAGCATGAATTTGCCGATAAACACTATCAGACTGAACACGCAACCAAACACCATCAGCGCAATGGCAGCATGCTACCATTCTTTTCGCTTTGGATCTTCAGGATCGACTTGAGCGGTCGCTGCCATTGCACCGATAACACAGGAAATGAATCCAAAACCGAGCGAAACAGTCCAGCGATCCAACCAGACAGTAAGGATCGCCAATCCTGCCCACACGTAAACATATGCCTTCAAAATGGCAATCTTTTCGCCTCGGCTCACTCTCCCTCAATCAAATGCCTTAACAGCCGTTTCCCTTCCGGCCAGTCACCCAGGCCGGACTCTCCATTGATGTGCCCGGCGGCGCCGATATCGACAAACCGGCTGCCCCAGGAACGCGCAAATTCCCGGGCACGGGCAATCGTCAGGTAGGGATCGCTGCTGCTGGCCACAACGATTGAAGGAAATGGAAGCAGGTCACGCGGGACGGGCGCAAAATCCTTGAGCTGCTTGGGAGCGTCTTTGCCATCAACGTCAGCCGGCGCCACCAGCAATGCGCCTTTGATCTTGTGGACCTCTGACGGCGCGGCTTTGCACCAGTGCGCCAGCGCGATACAGCCCAGGCTATGTGCCGCAAAAACAATCGGCGCAGGCGACTGCTTCACTTCGGCGGTAATCCGTTCCAGCCACCAGTCGCGGTGAGGATACTCCCAGTCCCGTTGCTGCACCCGCAGAAAAATGGGATTCTGTTGTTCCCACAACGTCTGCCAGTGCCGCGGGCCGGAATTCTGCCATCCCGGCAGCACCAGCACCGTGGCAGCAACGTCTCTTGTGCCCAGCTCAAAGCGGTTGGCATGATCAAATTCCTCCCGCAATGCCGGCGTGCGCAGGTTTTCACGAATGTGCACCAGCCGTTGCTCCAGCTTGCTCAGAACGTTTTCAATGTTGGCCGTATTGGTGTGCGCAATGTCCCGCCACATGGAATAAGGGCTGGAAGCGATGCGCGTCATCTCTCGCAACGCGCGTCCCCCAACGGCATGCACATCAGGGTTGTCGCCCAGTTCCTCGACCAAAGTCGCCGCCAGCGCGGTGGCAATCATCTGCGGAAGGTGGCTGGTCCACGCGCACATCAGATCGTGGCGCTCCGCATCCATTTTCAAAATGCGAACGCCAATTCGCTCCAGCAGTTCGCAATAATCCTTGATCTTGCCGCGGTCCGTGGATTGGCCTGCCTGCGGGACCAGCAGCCATACGGCATTGAGAAATAACTTTGCCTCGGCATTTTCCAGGCTGCTGTGTTCCTTGCCCGCCATAGGATGGCCGCCGATAAAATGCTGCGCCGCTTTGTCTCCAAACACGGCACGCGCGCGATCAAGGATCTCTTTTTTTGTGCTGCCGACATCCGTGATTAACGCGTCCGGCGGCGCAACGGGACCAATGCGCTCAATCAGGTCGATAATTCCGCCCACGGGCGTAGCCAGGACGATCAGGTCGCTTCCGGCCACGGCTTCCACTGGATCTTCAGTGCCTGTGTCTATGGCGCGCATGCTGCGGGCGCGGTCCACAACGGCGCGGCGATCGCAACCAACAATCTTGCCGCCAAACCCCGCCGCCTTTAAGGCCAGCGCGAAAGAGCCGCCGATCAGTCCGGTGCCGATAATGGTGATCTGCTTAAACGCCATACTTGCTTCGAACGCTATACCAGATTGAAAATTCGAACCTTGCTCGATCCGATCTCCCGGTCACCTTGATGACCCGATCTTGCGGATCAGATCCGTGTGATCGTGTTGCTCAGCAGGAGGTTTTTGGTTTTCCGATCACTCGATTCCCCGATCACCGGATCCAAGGTGCGCTTCGCGCACCCCCCTCCCCCCTATACCTCAACTAGGATTCCAAAGCACTTACACGATTCAACCCCGGGGATACTTCTTTCAACCCCGGCATCTCCCCCCGATCCCTGCGGCGGGGCACAGGCATGAAAACCATACCGCTCATAACAGACATAAGACTATGAAAATAAAAGGTTTATTTTACAACTGCTTGACAGAAAAGTCAATGAAAATTCTCTTATATTTGCACGCTGAAGGCCCAGATCTGCCCCTGACTGTACAGGGTTCAGCATGCTGCTCAGCCCCCACGCGTGCCATCCCCTAGGATCGAACCTATGCCACGAGCTTATCTTGTGCGTTCTCGCGAGAACCAGAAATCGGCTCCGCTGCTCTTCAGGGTTGCCTATGCTTTGGTCTTCCCGGATTGCAAATCTATTAGCAGCTTGGCAAACGCCTTCTTGTACGCATCATGATTCTTCCAATTACTGAAATCAGGGATGAGATACTCGCGGATCTCGGCAGCGAGGTCTTTCGACAGATCGCCCTCCCAGTACTCCCACTGCTGTAATTGTTTGAACGGTACCAGCGAAACCGGGAACAACACGTCTTTCTTTTCCTGCGCCTGACGTTTCGCCGCCTTCTTGATCTCTCGCTTGACCCAATCACTCTTAATGCTGTCAGGAGAAAGAATCAGCAACACTTTTTCGTGCAGTCGGATAGCCTGATCAATCTGCCGATCGAGTTTTAAGCCTGCTTTGGCATCATGTGCGGCAAACCAGCAACGCACGCCCTTATTCTGCAAATCGGCATGTAGCCGCTCCGCAAATTCCTGGTTTTTTGTGGAGTAGCTGATGAAACAGGAGTAGTACTTGAATGCGGTCCCGGTGAGTGAATGCATGTACTCGATGAAGTTGTCTGGAACGCCGGCACCACGCAGGAATTCGAAGGGAATGTTGCCTTGAGACTTATACACAGTATCGATGCTGATATAGGAGGGCCCTTCATGGACCATTTCGTTTAAGCCTTTGACCGAGCTGAGATCTACATCTCCAAAGATCGTATGTCCGACGTTTGCTGCACTAAGATCCGCTCCGCTGAGGTCGGCACGCGAAAAATTTACTCCCCAAATATCTGTTTCATAGAAGCTTGCCTTATTCAGGATAGCTTCACTAAGGTCCGTCCAGCTAAGGTCAGCATTATTGAGTACCGCACGGCTTAGATTCGCTGCAACAAGACTCGCCGATACGAGCCGTGCCTCGCGGAGGTCAGATCCAGTGAGGTTTGTCTGATAGAGATTCGCCCTTTGAAGAAACGCCCTGCTCAGGTTCGCCCCACTCAAGTTCGCTCCATCAAAGTGCGTTTCAGTAAGGATTGCGTCACTTAGATCGGCATCATTCAAGTCGGCATTCTCGAATCGAGCTCCAGTGAGTTCGGCATTACTAAGGTCTGCTCCAATGAGAATCGCATCCGTCAAATCCGCTCCCGTAAGGTCAATGCTTTCACCAAAGTTCGCCTTACGCCACTGATTCCAATTTTGAACATCTTTTTTCAAACGCTTAATTAGCTGTTCATCGGCCACAGTTTGAACTCTTTCTTGAGAAAAATGAAATTTGGCCGACATTCTAATTCAATTTGAAACTCGTCGATTGGTTGGCGTAGCGCGAATCGGAGAAAACGGGAACAGCCTGGACTGTCATAAATTAACTTTGGAGAATTCATCTGATCGACCGATCGCCGTCATCGCGATTCATCGCCGGAATCGGAAGCAACATCTTTGAAATACGGAGGACAGGAGAAAACGGAGGAAATTGGGTTGTATCCCAAGCGTAGCGATGAACCCCTATTCATAATGAAATGTATACATTTCGCGAAAATAAACTGAACATATCGTGGGATAGCAATCCCTTGCTCCGCTCGGGATTTCAGAAAGATTCCCCTCCGGTTCCTCCTTTCCTCCGTGTTTCAAAGGTGTTGTTTTTTTTTGCTTTTCCGATCACGGCGATCTCGGCGATCCGGGTCAACTACGCCATCTTTCTTCCCACCGCAGGCGCAATAACTCGCAACTGTCCCACGAGTTGGGCGAACTGCTCGGGATACAGCGACTGAGCGCCGTCGGAAAGAGCTTTATCAGGACAGTTGTGGACTTCAATCAGCAGGCCATCAGCGCCGGCCGCGATCGCGGCGCGGCCCATAGGAGAAACCTTTTCCCGGCGGCCAGTCCCGTGCGATGGATCGGCAAGGATAGGAAGATGAGAAAGCTTCTTGACGATGGGTATGGCGGAAATATCCATGGTGTTGCGGGTGTAAGTCTCAAAAGTCCGGATGCCGCGTTCACATACGATGACGTCATAGTTGCCGCCGGCCATCAGGTATTCAGCGGAAAGCAGAAGCTCTTCAATGGTTGCGGCGATGCCGCGCTTCAATAGCACCGGCTTGCGGACCTTGCCCAGTTCGCGCAACAGGTTGAAATTCTGCATGTTGCGCGCGCCCACCTGCAGCAGGTCAACATAAGGCAGCATTACTGGAATCTGCGAGATTTCCATGACCTCGCTAACCACCAGCATGCCAAATTGGTCTGCCGCTTCGCGCATCAGCTTCAGCCCGTCTTCACCCATGCCTTGAAAGCTATAAGGCGAGCTGCGAGGTTTGAACGCGCCGCCGCGCAGGAACTTGGCCCCGGAACGCGCCACCGATTCAGCGACAGCAAAAATCTGGTCGCGCGATTCAATCGAGCATGGCCCGGCCATCAACACCACTTCGTCGCCGCCAATGCTCACGCCGCGCTTGAACTTGACCACTGTTCCTTCAGGACGAAAACTGCGGGCCACCAGCTTATAAGGCGAGCTGATGCGGTGCGCTTCGCCCACACCGGGCAGCACCTCGATGTCGCGAATATCGAACTCATGGCGCGCGCCTACCGCGCCCAGCACCGTCTGCCGTTCTCCGGTGGAGCGGTGGACTTCAAAACCCATGTCGATCAGGCGCTCGATCACGTGCTGGATCTGTTCTTCGCTGGCTTTTTCCTGCATTGCTACGATCATTGATTTTTGTCGCTCCGCTCCAAACCGCTCAAGACTCTCCTGTATGCCGTCATTCCTCTGCTCCTGCTGCAAGCAGCTCGCCGCGCTAGCCGGGCTCGCTACGTGCTTTCCGATTACGGCGATTACGCGCGATTACGGCGATTACGCGCGATTCAATCGTTCACTTCTGTATCAAATTCTGTGCGACCGTCGCCGGCAACCACTTTCGGCGCGATTTCATTCTTCTGGATATTCCGCATCACGTCGATAATTCTTTCATACACTTGCCGCAGTTCGCTGTGCGGCAAAGGTCCGTGGTTGGCGCGATGCACGTTCTCAAAAATCTTTTTTTCGCGCTCCGGTTCGTAGATCGGCATACTGGTATTGCGTTTCAGCTTGCCGATTTCATGCGCTGCCTGCGCGCGTTCGTTCAGTAATTCCACCAGGCGGCGGTCAAGCTCGTCGATTTTTACGCGCCAGTCGGCGATGTCCATAAAGTCTCGGGATCCTGATATACAGCCATTAAAGGCCGCATAAACTTAACTAAGTTAATGCTCTAATAGAATAACTTAATTATATTAACTTTGTGAAGAGGCCGCGCTCTTGCCGCCTGACTTCAATCCGCGCACAAAGCCCTCAACCGCCTGTGCTTCTCTTCCCGGATTTTGCTCGATGAGTTGCACAATCGCGCTGCCAACCGCAACGCCATCGGCAAATTGCCCCACTTCTGCAAACTGCTGAGCGTTGGAAATGCCAAACCCCACGGCAACCGGCAGCTTGGTGAACTTGCGGATACGTTTCACCAGGCCCTGCACATCTGCCGCCACCTGTTTTTGCGTTCCGGTGATTCCGGTGCGCGAAACCGCATAGACAAAACCTTTGCACGCCTCTGCGATGGCTTTGAGCCGCGTGTCAGTACTGGTGGGAGCAGCAAGAAAAACCGTATCGAGATTATGCGCAGCCATTGCGCGGCGATATTCGTCTGCTTCTTCAACCGTCAGATCGGTAATCAGCGCTCCGTCCACGCCGGCTTTTGCTGCTTCGGCACAAAAACGCTCCATGCCAAAACGCAACATGGGATTCAAGTAGGTAAAAACGATTAACCCGGCGTCCGTTTGTTTGCGTACATCACTCGCAAGCCGCACAACGTCTTCCAGCGACGTGCCATTCTTTAGCGCACGCTCGCTGGCCCGCTGGATCACTGGCCCATCCGCCACAGGATCGCTGAACGGCACGCCCAGTTCAATAATGTCGGCGCCGCCGCGGCACGCAGCCAGAATGATCTCCCGCGTGGTAGCGATGTCCGGATCACCGCAGGTGACATAGGCGACGAGAGCGGGACGCGCGTTGAAAGATCGGGTGATCCGGTGATCTGGTGATCCAGTGATCGGAACCTGTGATTGAGGCTGTCTTTTATCCATCATGCTTTTGCCGTCCTTCTCGATGCGGAGAAAATTGACAATAGTTGATTCGCCTCGTTGCTTAAGTCAGTGAGCTTGCTTGCTGCTACCATCCCGCTATCGCCCAGCATCTCAAGCCAAAACACAGTTTCGTCAGACTCTTCAACGACAATGCCCAATTTCGCAATAAATTCAGCCTGTGAACGCGCACGGCCCACCGCTCTGTAGTTGGCGGCCATAGAGGTCGCTGAGCGAAGAATCTGCTGAGCAATGACATTGGCCTCGCGCGTTTTCGGTAAAACCTGCGACATCCTTATGATTCTCAGCGCAAACGCCTTGGTTCTGGTTCGCAGTTCAAGATGCTTGTCTATTCCCATATGAATCTTTCCTCCGTGTTCAGATCACCCGATCAACGGATCACCCGATCACCCGATCTTTGCTTCTTCATCCGATCTTTAAATTTTCGCGCAGAATTCCAATATCTTTGTCGCCCCGCCCGGAAATATTCACAATCACAATCTCAGATTTCTTCATCTTTGGAGCTCGCTTAATGCATTCCGCCACGGCGTGAGACGACTCCAGCGCCGGAATGATTCCTTCAGTCCGAGCCAGCCAGGTACATGCCTCCAGTGCTTCGGTATCGGAAGCAGCCACGTATTCGGCGCGCTTTGAATCTGCCAGCGCAGCGTGTTCCGGCCCGATGGAAGGATAATCCAGCCCGGCAGAGATGGAATGCGTAAGCCCAATCTGGCCATGCGCGTCCTGCAGGACGTAAGAAAAAGTTCCCTGAAGCACTCCGGGCAGTCCGCCGCGAAAACGCGCCGCATGGTCGCCCAACTCATGGCCACGCCCGCCGGCTTCGACGCCGATCAGCTTGACCTTTTTATCCTTGAGGAATTCATGAAAGATTCCAATCGCGTTGGACCCGCCGCCCACGCAGGCAATAATCGCCGCGGGCAACTTGCCTTCAGCTTTCAGGATTTGCGCGCGGGCTTCGCGGCCAATCACAGAATGAAAATCGCGCACCATGGTGGGATAAGGATGAGCGCCCAGCACGCTGCCCAGCAGGTAATGCGTGTCGCGGACGTTGGTGACCCAGTCACGCATGGCCTCGTTGATCGCATCTTTCAGTGTGCGCGAACCTGACTCCACGCCGCGCACCTCCGCGCCCAGCAGGCGCATGCGGAAGACATTCAATTCCTGCCGCCGCATGTCTTCCGTTCCCATATAGACAACGCATTGCAGTCCGAACAGCGCGCACACGGTTGCGGTGGCGACGCCGTGCTGGCCCGCGCCTGTTTCCGCGATGATGCGCTTCTTGCCCATGCGCACAGCCAGCAATGCCTGGCCCAGGCAGTTATTGATCTTGTGCGCGCCGGTGTGCAGCAGGTCTTCGCGCTTGAGATAAATCTTCGCGCCGCCCAGTTCCTTCGTCAGCCGGGCCGCATGAAACAACGCTGTTGGACGGCCCGCATAGTCCTTTAACAGGCGCTCAAATTCGGCGCGAAATTTTTTGTCGCGCTTTGCCTTGTCATACTCGCGCTCCAATTGCTCCAGCGCCGCCATCAGCGTTTCAGGCACATAGCGGCCGCCATAGAGGCCAAACCTTCCGGCTACATGTTTCTCTTTTTTTAATGCGCTTGTTCTCATATCTGTTCCGCCCTCCGCACCGCCGCGACAAATGCTTTAAGTTTTTCTGGATCTTTCCGTCCCGGTTCGCGCTCCACTCCGGTCACAACGTCAACGCCCCAGGGCCTGAAAGTTCGAATCGCGTCGCCAACATTCTCCGGATTCAGCCCTCCGGCAACAACAAATTGGCCCTGCCGCTCGCCCAATTGCGTCCGCGCCGATTGCCAGTCAAAGGTCTGACCGCTGCCTGCTCCCGAATCCAGCAACCAGGTATCGACCATGCCCGACAAACCAACATGATCAAGCCGAAGCTCATGGCCGGTCTTTACGTGGATGGTTTTGATCTTACGCATTGAGTCCCGCCTGTCGGGTGGAAGACACTCATACACAGTCGCCGGCGATTCCTCCCCATGCATCTGCAATCCCGTTAAGTCCACTGCATTGACCACGCCACAAATTTCTGCCGCTGAATTGTTCATAAACACGCCGATCTTTTCTACTTTCACAGGCAACTGGCTGATAATCTCCTGCGCCTGCCCTGGAGTGACGCGCCGCTTGCTGGGCGCAAAGATAAAGCCCAGAGCGTCCGCGCCGGCTGCGATCGAGCTGAGCGCGTCTTCAAGAGAGGTAGTCCCACAGATTTTGATCCATGTACGCATGCAATTTGTTTTTGTAGGGAAAGCTGCTCGGACTTCTTACTGGACTGTGCCACGCCAATGTGGAGAAGTCGAGGTGGATGGCGAATACCATCCTGCATCCTGTAATAGCTGTTGCAGTTTCTGCCCGGGATCGTCAGCGCGCATGAGCGTTTCACCAATCAGGAATGCCTGGTACCCGGCGCCGTGCAACTCGCGGATTTCAGAACCGCTATCAATTCCGCTTTCGGCCACGCGAAGCACGTGATTGGGAATGCTCTCCGCCAGATCAATCAGCGTATCCATACTGACCTGAAACGTCTTGAGATTGCGGCTATTCACGCCGATGATATCCGCGCCGCCCTCAATCGCGCGCTTCAACTCCTCTTCGTCGTGGACTTCACACAGGGCATCCAGGTCCAGCGCGCGGGCGTAATCCAGAAGCCGGCGGAACGTAGCATCATCCAGCGCCGCCAGAATTAAGAGGATGGCGTCAGCGTGATGAGCGCGGGCTTCAGTGATTTGAAATTCATCGATAATAAAATCCTTGCGCAGGCAAGGCAGATTGGTAGCGGCAGAAGCCTCCAGCAAATTCGCCAGCGATCCATGAAAAAATTCTTCATCGGTAAGCACTGACAATGCAGACGCTCCGCCACGAGCAAGCTGGTTGGCCAGCGTTCCCACGGGAAAAGTTCCGCGAATCGTTCCTTTGGATGGAGAGGCTTTTTTTAACTCGCCAATCACTGCCGGTCCCAACTGGGACATGGCAGCCAGCCGCTTGCGAAAGCCGCGCGGTATGTGCGCCGCGGCCGCCTTTTCCAAAGGACGCAGCTGTGCCTGTTCCTTGGCGCGGTCAACGCGTTCACGGGTAGCGGCAAGAATCTGGTCCAGAGTGGTCATGGCAGCGGCAGATTCAAGTATATGGCTTTGCCGGAAGAAATCGAAGGAGAAAAGCCGCCCGGCCAGCGAAAATCCGAAATGGAACAGAGATAAAGCTCAGGCCATTTCGAACTAAGGCGTTCCCTGGGCGGCCCCATGTTTGGCCGAGTAAAAGCTATAATTCGCCGCGTGTGCGGGAACGGTCTTCAATCACAATGCCGCCGTTTTCCGTGGTGGCCCTCACCTGCGGGTTTGTGCCGCCCATGCGGAACAATTTGTGTCCGCTGTCCCATGTACGCTCACCGGCATCGCAGGCATTGTCCTTGCAGATGATGGAAGTGTGCTCTGATGCCACGACTTCCAACCCGCCATTAAAGGTCTTGGGCACGGAAACCACCAGGCCGCCGTTGCGGGCATGCGCTTCCAGCCCCTTGCCTTCCCAGCGGTCAGCCAAAGCGAGCGATAGTCCACCGTTTTCCACTTTGGCCGTCACATCTCCCCCACAATCTTTAATAGAGATGCCGCCATTCTGTGCCTGTGCTGTTAATTTTCCGGTGCTGCGCCGGAAGGAGATGCCGCCGTTTTCAGCGTGAGCTTCCGCCGTTCCCGTAAAGTTGGTCAAGGAAACCCCGCCGTTGTGGACGTTGAGATTCAAGTCCGCGTTTCTGGGAGCTTTAACCAAAAGCAGCGTTCCCAGAGAATGATGATTCTCTTCCGGCGTGTGTATGGAGATTTTTGCTCCATTGATTTCCAGCCGCGTATCTGCCAGGATCCGGCGTCCTTCATTTTCATCGTCAACAGCAACCTGCTTGCACAGTTTGAGACTGACTTCCGGCTTGTCCCAGGTAGTGACCTGGATGCCGCCATTGTGCTCTGCCGTAATGGTCAGCGGTTGATTGGGAATGGTCTTGATCTCTTCGTCGCGCACATTCGAGCGATACTCGTCATTTCCAACGCGCAGATGCTCGCGGCAATCGTCACTGGCGGAGTCATCATTCATAGTGACGGTTGAACTGTGCCAGTTGGGGTGCTCTCCAGCGCGAGCCAGAACCAT
Source organism: Terriglobia bacterium (assembly GCA_020072645.1). Classification (NCBI taxonomy): domain Bacteria; kingdom Pseudomonadati; phylum Acidobacteriota; class Terriglobia; species Terriglobia bacterium. Next base: position 118,566 of record JAIQGK010000001.1, on the reverse strand, counting down.
ACACAATGGCAATGTAAGGCCCAAAACGATCAGCTTTCTCATTTGTCTACCTCGCAATTCGAGAGGTTAGACCGCGATCTTGAAGAGCGGTTAGCTTAATTTTGAGCGGACGATCAAGGGGAAGTGCACTTCATCCCAAGGCTGGGGTATAGCGATTGCGTGATTGAATCGGCTCGGCCGACTTGCGTGCCGAGTCGCCTGCCTCAGGAGCAGATGATCCTTATCTCTAAGCGAGTTACTCAAGCGGTTTGGAGCGCAGCGACAAAAAAGAAGACGCGATTTACGGCGGCTCGGCCGGCTTGCGCGCCGAGTCGCGCGCATCAGGAGCATAAACGGCTTTGATGGAATCGAAGCACTCAAGCGGTGTGGAGCGCAGCGACAAAAAAAGAAGATCAGGCTGTGATGAGACCGCGCGGTTTTACGTTTTTGCGGATGAACTCTGCAATGTCATCCATCGGCGTACCAGGGTTGAAGATAGCGCTGACGCCGGATTTTTTTAGAAAATCGAAATCCTGTTCTGGAATGATGCCGCCGATCACGAACAGCACGTCATCCATTTTGTTTTGCTTGAGCAGATCAGACACACGCGGAACGATGGCGTTGTGTGCGCCGGAAAGAATGGACAAGCCAATCACGTCCACGTCTTCCTGCAATGCCGAGTTGACAATCATTTCCGGGGTCTGCCGCAGCCCGGTATAGATCACTTCCATGCCGGCGTCGCGCAGTGCGCGGGCAATAACCTTAGCGCCGCGATCATGCCCATCAAGACCGGGTTTGGCAACAAGCACACGGATTTTGCGGTCAGATGACATCTTCTCTGATTCTATCAAAACAGATTAACCACAGAGGGGCACTGAGGATCACAGAGGGGTTAACATCCCGAGCGCAGCAAGGGATCCCTATGGCAACGATAACCTATGAAAGAAATCAAACTCCGGAACATAGAAATTGAGAAAAAGAAAAGCATTGCTTTCCATCGAACTCTTTCAATAGGCACAGCGCAGTAGGCTATATCGATACCAATCTTGTTCAAGGCTGCAGGGATCCCTCACTTGGTTCTGGACTTCAGAACCCTCCGTGTTCCTCTGCGTCCTCTGTGGTTGAGATTTTCGTCTTTCGGCAGCTCCAGGCTCCGCCATAAATACCACGCAGCAAAGCTGCAATACGGGTGCCAGCCTTTAGCGATCTGCTCCACTTGCTTGGGCGTTGGCATCTTGCGTTTTCTATAAGCTTTTTGTATCGCCATGCGCACTCCCAGATCGCCGATGGGAAGCACATTGGGCCGCCGCAAGGAAAACAGCAGGAACATGTGCGCCGTCCACACGCCCACGCCTTTGATATCGGTCAGCGACGCAATCACTTCTTCGTCACTCATGGCGGGAAGCTTGGCAAAATCCACTTTGCCGCTGAGAGCGTGCTCTGCGAGGTCACGGATGTAGCCGAGCTTCTGCCGCGAAAGCCCGGCCCGCCGCATCTCACCCACACTCAGGTTCTGGATCGATTCAGGCGTGAGCGCGCCGCCGGCGGCTTCTTCAAGACGGCCATAGATCGTCCGCGCGGCTTTGGTGCTCAACTGCTGGAACACAATGGCCCGCGCCAGCATTTCAAACGTTGGATCGCGATAGGCCATCTTGCAAGGCCCAACGCGGGCAATAATAGAGGCAAGGATTGCGTCGGATTTCTTGAGATGATCAAGGGCCTTTTTCATGGATGATCGTGATTTTATCATCGCCGAAATCGCCGTCATCGCGCGTAATCGCCGAAATCGGAAACCGTCAACGAAAACGCAGAAATGCGGAAAATTGATACTACTTGTTCAAATGACTGCCAATCTTAAACAAGGCGGCCCGCCTGACTCTTCAGCCGATGCTGCGTTCCACCTCAGGAACGCCTTCGCACGCCACTGGCGGGAAAGCGTGCGTTACTTCGGCTGGTGGCGGTCTTTGCTTGAGATGGCCAGAGCAACATGGGACGCCTTGCTTGAGTTGCTGCCGTCGCGCCGCAAGGCGCGCTTCGGCGATCTCGACTACGACTGGGAGCATTCCATGGACACCACGCGCTCCAATGTCGGCGTGGGCACGCAGTTCCTGGCAGGCGTGATGGCGCGTCCTTATTTTGCGACGGAACCGTGGCTGTTCCGGCAGATCATGCAGGCATTAGCGCTCAGCATTCAGCAATCGGCAATCAGCCAGGGAAACGTTGTCCCAGCCGCGTTGCAAGACTTCACCTTTATCGATCTCGGTTCGGGCAAGGGACGTGCATTGCTGATGGCCGCGCAGTACGGATTTAAAAGGATTATCGGCGTGGAGTTCATGCCGGAGTTGCATCGGGTAGCCCAGGAAAATATCCGCAAATACACGGCGCACCGCACTGAAGCATCTCCTGATCATTTGTGTGGCACAGGCACTCCTGCCTGTGCTGCTGAAATGGTGAGGGATGAAGGCACAGACAAGAGTGTCTGTGCCACAAAAGCTGCATCCATCGAAAGTTTCTGTATGGACGCGCTCGATTTCGAATTTCCCGCCGCCCCGCTGGTGGTCTATCTGTTCAATCCGTTTTCTGAAGCGACGTTTGTGACTGTCCTGGAGAATTTACGAAAGTCTATTGAACATGCGCCGCGGCCGGTTTGCATCGCGTATCGATTCACCGAGCATGAAAAGCTTTTGGCTGAAGCAGGATGGCTGGAAAAAACTGCAGGGACCGAGCAATGGGCGATCTATCAGAATCACCGAGATCGCTCGCGATCGTCCGAACATCTCCGTCGTCGGATCTTCACCACAGGGGGTGCGAAGGTGCAAAGGGAGACTGATCTGTGTTAGACGGCGAGTTCCTGGCTGAATTTAAACGGCTCACTGAGTTGAGATGGAAGAATGCTGCCATCCATCAGGATATCTTTGGATTTCAAGTTCAATCTGGTACGCGATGGCTGCCAGGCCTTTCTATCAACGAGATTGCAAAGTATGAACAGGCTCTGGGCATCGTTGTCCCCAGTGATCTACGGACTTTCCTGCAGTGTGCGAATGGAACAGATTTGCCGTTAGTAAACGTACACGGCTCACCGAAAGAGGTCTTTGGACTATATTCCTACCCGCGGGACTTAAAAGCTGTGCTGCAAAGGATTGCAGAAGTTGAAGCAGATCGTACTGCAATTACTACAGAGCTATCTGAACAAGGATTCACGCTTCGTGCGGAAACAAAGCTGGTTCCAATTTATTTCCATCGCTATATAGCATGTGAATCGAATCCCGCCAACAGCGTTGTTTTATCGATTCACGGCAGAGACGCCATCGTTTATTCAAACTCGATGCACGAGTACTTGGTCAAGGAATTCCTTTGTGACGTCTAGAACGTGGGTGTTGCAGGGATCCCTCAGCGCGCTACGCGGGATTCGGGATTTCAGAAAAAATCCGATCACCAGATCACCCGATCCTACGTAATGCTCACCTCTTCATACGTCCCATACACCTCGCGCAACGCCTGACAAATTTCTCCCCCGGTAGCGTAGGCACGAACGCAGTCGATAATGAACGGCATGGTGTTCGCGTTGCTGATGCGGCCATCGGAACGGACAACTGGCTCCTGGGCTGCGGCCTTCTTTAGCGCGTCCAGGGTACGACGGACATCGTCATTGTTGCGGCGGGCGCGCAAGGCTTTAAGCTTTGCCGTCTGGTGGCGGGCCACGGATTCGTCAATGTAGAGCGTATCCATCTGCTTTTCTTCGACGTCAAAATCGTTTACGCCAACCACAATCTTTTCTTTTGCCTCGACGGCGCGCTGGTACTGGTAAGAAGCTTCAGCAATTTCTTTTTGCGGGAAGCCGTTCTCAATGGCCTTGACCATGCCGCCCATGGCGTCGAGGCGCTCAAAGTAGTCGAACGCGCCTTTCTCCATGTCGAGCGTGAGCTTTTCCAGGAAGTAAGAGCCGGCCAGCGGGTCCACGGTCTGGGCCACGCCGGACTCATACGCAATGATCTGCTGGGTGCGCAGCGCGATGCGCGCGGCTTCCTGCGTGGGCAGCGCCAACGCTTCATCGTAGGAGTCGGTATGCAGAGATTGCGTTCCGCCCAGCACGGCCGCCAGTCCCTGCAGGGCCACGCGGGCGATGTTATTAAGAGGCTGCTGGGCGGTCAGCGACACTCCGGCAGTCTGCGTGTGGAAGCGCATCAGCCATGTGCGCTCCTGCTTTGCGCCAAAGCGGTCTTTCATCAGGCGATACCAGATCTTGCGTGCGGCGCGGAATTTGGCGATCTCTTCAAAGAAGTCGCTATGCGAATTGAAGAAATAGCTCAGGCGCGGGCCAAAGTCGTCCACGTCGAGCCCGCGACGGCGTGCCCACTCCACGTACTCAACGCCGTCATAAATTGTGAACGCCAATTCCTGTAGAGCCGTGGAGCCTGCTTCGCGGATGTGGTATCCGCTGATGGAGATTGAATTAAATTTGGGTGTAAATTTCGATCCGAACTCAAAAGTGTCGATCACCAGGCGCATCGAAGGCGCGGGCGGATAGATATATTCCTTCTGCGCGATGTATTCCTTCAGGATGTCATTCTGCAGCGTGCCGGAAACTTTCTTCCAATCTGCGCCCTGCTTTTCCGCCACCACCAGATACATGGCCCACAGGACGGACGCCGGAGAATTGATCGTCATGGAGACGGTGGTCTTCTCCAAGTCGATTCCGTTGAAGAGGATCTCCATGTCTTCCAGCGAGTCAATGGCGACACCGCACTTGCCGACTTCGCCTTCACTGGCTGCATGGTCAGAGTCATAGCCCATCAGCGTAGGCAGGTCAAATGCGACGGACAGGCCGCCGCCTCCGCTGGCCATCAGGTATTTGTAGCGCTCGTTGGTTTCTTCCGGAGAGGCAAAGCCGGAAAACTGCCGCATGGTCCATAGCCGGCCGCGGTAACCGCTGGAATGAATGCCGCGCGTGTACGGCGCCTGGCCGGGATAGCCAAGGTATTTCTCGTAACTCCAGTCCTCGGGCAGATCGGCCTGGGTATAAAGCCGGCGGATGGGAACACCGCTGATGGTGGTGAATTGCGCGTGGCCACTTTCGTCCAGGTTGACGCCGCTGGCTGCGCCAATCGGTTTTTCCGGCGACTTCTCCAGCGTCTTGGCCAGCGTGGTCTCAGCCCAGCGCTTTTCAGATTCAGAGGGGTGGCGGCCTTCAAAAACGTCCGCGATGGGGCTTTCAGCAATGCCGCTGGGGTCTTTCTTCTTGTTGTGATCTGCCATAGAGAATTCCTGCTCCATCATAGAAGATGCGGAAAAGGCGGGGCAAGGAGCAAAAGATTACTTCAGTCAGGGACGGAAACTTTACAAAACCAAAAGATTGTCTGGTCGCGGCAAAAAATTGGCAGCCTCGCCGGCTGCCAATTGATTTTAGATTTATCGCCGTTCCAGCTCAGTTCACTTTTTTCAGCACAGCCATGTTTTTTTCATCCAGGTTGATCTGGCTGAAAAATTTCTTGAGTTCGTCAATGTGCTCCAGAGAGACCTCGCTGGCCGTCTGCTTGTATTCACGCGTATATTTCAGCACGCCCTCACCGCTCTCAGTCTTGCTGACGTACTCGGCAAACGGGAACGTGACCTTCGCCGGATCGGGCAACTCGTCGACCTTGAAGCCTTCCGGCAGCGAGATCTCCACGGTGTCGCGATCGAGAAAAGGCCCACGGAACTCATAGGCGTAGTGCCGGGGCTTGTTGGCGTCCCACGGCCCAGCCAGTTCGCCGAGCACGCGCGGGCGCACCAGCAGCATGGAGCCTGCGTTCTTGGCATAATGCGCCGCGCTGAAGTTGAACCGGATGATCAAATCCTTATCGAGGTCATCGGCATTGACCAGCTCGTATTTGTCGAGCTGGAAATTGCCGAGCGAATTCGCGACCAGGCGCTCAATGATCTTCTTGCGATCATTTTCGGTTTCGTGCTGGAAAAATGCGCGGCCGATCATGGCGTTGAAGCCGGTGTAGCGCTCCTCGATTTCACCCTGCAGGGTTCCGTCAGGCACGAGCTTGAGCTTGGCGCTGCGAAAGACCCCATTTGCCTCCGGAGGGCTCAGCGGCATGTGAATTAGCTCGCCGCCCTGCTCACCCACCAGAAGCCCATAGTTGTCCTGCTCGTAATACGGAATCTGTCCGAAAGGCACCACGTCATTGGTGGGATCGAAGATTAGCAGGTGCCCGAGCTTGGGATGTTCATAGAGCGCAGACAACGGCATGGAATAGCTTGCTTCGGGCAGGGCTATAGCCAGGATCATGTGATTGAAGGCCCCGGGATTTGCCGGAGTCTTCCCAGTGACCACACCGCGGGTGGCATTCACAATAATGTAATAGGATTTTACGCCGATCTGGGCCAGCATGGTGCTGAGCACGGTGGCCTTGTCTTTGCAATCGCCATAGCGGTGGGCAAAGATATCCGACGCGCTGTGCGGTTTGTAGCCGCCAACTCCGATTTCAATGGCCACATAGCGGACATCATGCTGGGCGAAGCCGGCCAGAGCCTTGATACGCTGTATCAGCGGCATGCTGGCAGGCGCCAGTTCCTGGACTTTTTGCGACAGGGCGGGGCTTGCGCTGCGAACGTCGGAAGAAAGCCCGGTGTACCAAGTCCCGATGTCACTCCAGTTACGGAAGCTCTTGCCTGGGATCTTATCGTTGAAGAAGGTGAATACAGCGCCTCCGGCAAGGCCCATGTGAGGCGGCTGCCGTGGCTCCTTTTCGATGCGTGGGATATCAGTAAGCTGCCACTGCACCGCGCCATTCTCCTCAATCGGCTTTTCTTCCTTGTGATTCATCCACTGCGACTGGAAGCGCCAACCTGAGGCGAGGTGCAGTTCGTAATGCGATCGCTCCACCGGGTCACTTTCCTGAAAATACCAGGTGTCATGGAAGGTGTACGGATGCTCCGCCTCTTCATACTCGAAGCCGACCACAGTGCCCACATCAGTTCCCGGAACGCGGAGGGCCTTGACCTTGGCGTCGGAATAGATCTCATAACTGCTGACGTTCGACTCGAAGACATCAGAGCCCTTGGTTTCGTACTCCTGGCCTTTGCTGGTGATGCTCCAACCGCGGAGATAGTTGACCTTGGAGTCGCCATTGTAAGAGCGGGCATAAGCGCCCTGGTCCCGCCCTTCGGGCCGCAGAATCCTGATCACGCGCCGGCCGTGCCGCACAATATCGCCATTTTCCTTTACAGTGGTGACATTATCGTCCAGCAGAATCACTGCATTTACGTCGTCCGCGTAGGTCTTGGCCGGCTGTCTAGACAATGAACGAAGCCATTCCGGGACCTCAGCCTGAACAAAGCCGTTGGAAAATGAAAAGAGAGCAAAGAAAAACGCTGCGCTAATTGCCTTTTTGAGCACTGGTGCTGCCTCCTACGTGCAATACAGCCTGCTGTTCGTCGCCGGCCTGGACCTTACCAAAGAACGTTTTCAATTCTGAATATTTCTCCACCGGGAAAAAAATCCCATTGAAGGCGAGCTGCCGTTGACTGACAAATTTAATGCCGTCAAAATTGCTCACATTCTGGTACCGGGCAAACGGCAGCTGAGCATCTTCCTTCTGCGGAATGCTCTCCAGCGTAAATCCCGCTGGAACCTGCAAGGTGACAGTATCATTCTCGGTGAAGGGATACGGGAAATAGATTGGATACTTGCGCTGGCCATGAGCAAAGGCCTGATTCTGCTTTGATTGGAAGAGAAATGCCGGGATCAGGAGCCGCTTGCCCGCCAAACTGGCGTAATTCGGCACTTCCACATTGAAGCTCGCTGTGATTGGAGCGTCACCGTCTTCCCATCCCTGGGCCGCGTCCATCTTCACCAGCGAACCGCCGGGGAGCCACTGCTTGACTTCATCTTCCAGGTCTTTCTTGCGGCCGGCTTCATCGCGATCAATTGCGTCCAGGCGGTGCTCCAGAGCTTCCGCGCCCGTGAATTGAAGGACGACAGTGCCTTTGAGGGCGCCGTCTTCGCTCAGGGTCATATTCGCGTTTCGCCTGGTGACCGATTTGTCATAGCCCATGGAAGGCGCCTTGATGAATGTGCCGCCCTTTCGGTCGAGCTTCAGCGCATCAATCTCGGTATGGTTCCAGCGGACGAAGCCATAGGGGCAAAAACGCGTGCCCGGCTCCAGATACATGCTCTTGCCGTTGAGATTGACGGCAGCAATTACGCTGTCAATCTGACGTTGTGAGGTCCAATCGCGGACAAAGAACCGGCGTTTGCGGTCGGGCACCATCACTGGAGTAGCGTCAAAACCGCCGGAACGCGCCATGGCGACAAATAGAAGAGTAAGGTCTTCGAAAGTACCATAACCATGGGCCAGGACATCTCCAACATTGTTGTTTCTCTGGATGTGCTCCGCCTTCCGTTCTTCAGTGGTGCGGGGCCGCTCGAAAGTCAAATTGCGCAGCTGCTGCACGCGCTCATAGATTTTGCGCAGCTTCATGCCGGGCTCGGTCTCGCTACCGATGGCCTTCAGGGCAGCTTCTTTCACGCCTTTATCCGCGGCCATATATCTTTCGTACGCTTCGTAATACAGTTTTCCTAAGTCAAGCCATTCCTTGTCGACGTCCACTTTCCCTACGCGCCCAGTAAAGAAAATGACGCTGGGCTTGAAATTGTTCTCCGGCGGCATGAACTCTTCAGATTCAAACGGCGGGATATTGGTCAACTCCAAACCTCTGTCGGCGCCATTCTCACGCAGTTTTTCCCTGAAGTCTTTCATGTTGAGCATGATCTGGCTGAGGCGCTCGCCCCCGGAATCAAAACTGGGCCGAGTGGGGCTCTGGTAGCGCGTTCCTGTATCGGGCTGATAGTAGAGGCTCTCTTTCACGGTGAAGAGTTCGCTCTGGATATCCCACGCATCGCGCACAGGAATCTTGAGATCGACAAGAACAGGTATGTTCAGGGTGGCGCGGTACTTGTATTCGATAATGCTGCCTACGCTCACCTCGGGCATACTGAAAGCTTTGACAGAGTCTTTGATTCCGCGTCCCTTAAACCTAACTTTCTCGAACACCTTACCGTTGAATTCCACGATGGAACCGTCCGGCTTGATGGTGCGCGCCTTGAGGTCGCTGATCTCCTCTACAAAGTCTCCGAACGTAAGAATGGGGATCTCCACATCCGCGTAGCTACTGCCGCCAGCGATCGCCTTTTCATTCAGGATCTTAATGCGCTCGTAAAAAAAACACGAAGCTGTGTTGTCATTGATGTACTGCGCATGGTAAAGCCTTACCGCTGAAGCGCCTTTGTTTCCGGGAACCTCTTTATACTGCAGGTCCTGTGGAGTGATTGGAAGCCAGTCTTCTTTTTGGGCAAAAGAAGCAAGGGAAACAACAAAGCAAAGAACCAGCAGACAAGGACGTACAATTCGCATCCTGAAACCTCAAATAGACTGAATTCAATGGGCGCAGCACCATTGGCACAAGGGGGGAAGTGTAAAGATATATACACCAAAACTGCCGGTTTTACCAGAGTTCCTCATCAGTCTAGCGTTAAGTTCTTCTAAAACTTAAGGCCCTTCACATGATATTGCTATGGGGCGTTGGAATGGGAAGGTATCCCACTTTCATGGCTAGCGCTGCCTCCGATCAGTACAGCTTGCTGTTCGTCGCCGGCCTGGACCTTGCTAAAGAAATCCTTAACTTCAGGATAGAGTTCCAGCTTGAAGAAAATACCATTCACCTGCAATATCCGCTGGGTGACCAGCTGTTTGCCATCAAACTGCGCCACATTCTGATAGCCCGCATAGCCTAAACGGGCGGTTTGCGCCTGCGGCGTGTTTTCCAGAGTGTAGCCATCCGGAAGCTTGATGTTAACCCGGTCAACTTCACCAAACGCGTACGGAAAATAGACGGGGTATTTACGATCCACATGCTTAAAAGCGTCCATTTGTCTGGCCTGAAAGAGATAAGCTGGGACCAGAAAACGCTTGCCTGCGGCGGAGGCGTACCCCGGCATTTCAACGCTGAAGTTTGCCATGAGTGGGCCATCGCTGGTTTCCCAACCTTCCGATTTTGTCAGCTTAATGATGGCCCCGGTAGGAAGCCAGCCCTGCAGCTCATCTTCCAGGTCTGCCTTCCTTCCCGCTTCGTCTGTATCCAGTTCGTCCAGACGGTGCTCCAGCGCTTCCCCGCCTTCAAACTTCACGGTGATTGTTCCCGTCAAATTACCATCTCTATCGAGCGCCATTTCCGCATTGCGCCGGGTTGTGGCTTTGTCATAACTTGCGGCTGGAGCTGTGACAAAAACGCCGCCTTTTTTATCCAGCTTGAGGCCCTGGGTAGAAGTACGAATCCAGCGCAGGTACCCGTAAGAGCAAAACCTGGTTCCGGGATCAAGATAAATGTCTTTACCCGCCAGATTGACGACCGCAATCTCCGTATCGAGCTGCCGCCTGGAAAGCAGCCCTTTATCAAAGAATTTGCTCTTGCGGTCGCCCACACGCACAATGGAGGCTTCAAAACCGGCAGAGCGGGCCAGCGCCACAAACAAGCGCGTTATGTCGTCGCGATAGCCGGTGCCCCGGGCGAGAACATCGCCTGCATTCTGGTTTAACTTCAGCTTTTCCTTCTTTTGTTCCTCTTCGGTCCGTTCCCGCTCATAGGTCAGGTTCCTGATCTGCTGCGCTCGCGCATAGAGCTTGCGGAGTTTCTGCTCGGGATCGGTTTCATTGCCAATGGCCTGAGCAGCAGCCTGGCTAATCTCTTTGCGATTACCAATGAACCGTTCCGCTTCATCATTCCATCGCCGTCCGGCATCCTGCCAGAATTTATCCGGCGTGGAACTTGCCAAGCTGATATAAAAAAATCGCATTTGCGGCTTGAGATCTTCTTCCGGCGGCATATACCCCTCAGACTCAAAAGCCGGCATGTTCTCAACATCCAGTTCATAGCCTCCGCTCTTCTGTACTGGCTTGATGTTATTGGGCATGTGCGAGTAGAGAGCCGCTACCTGATATCCATTTTCAAATCCTTCCAGCCCCCCGGAATAAGGTTTCATGCGGAAGCTTTCTTTCACGGTATAGAGTTCGTGCTGGATGGTCCAGGAGTTGTCGATAATGATGCCGGGCCAATCGACGTGATACTTATATTCGATGATGCTGCCTACGCTGACCTCCGGCATGGTAAATGCCTTGGCCAAAACCTTTACGCCCCGCGTTTTGATTACGATTTTTTGAAACGGTTTTCCGGTAAAGTCCGTGATTCTTCCGTCTGGCTGTATGGTGCGCGCCTTCAAGCTGGAAATTGATCCATCGGGCGGTACCACCAGCTCCACGTCAGCATGGCCTTTTCCTTTTTCATTCAATACCTTAATGCGGACATAGAAGAATTCGGTCTGCTGCTCATCATTGATGAAATCAGCATAGTAAAGCTGGACGGCATCCGCACCGGGATTGCCGGGAACCTGTTTTAGCTCCAGATCCTGCTTAGTAATGGGTTGCCAGTCTTCTTTCTGGGCCCGAGCGGGCGCCACGAAAACCGTGAAAAGAACAAATAATAGACATAGCCGGACAGGATTCAACGCAAGCACCTCAGCACTGTTTAAGGGGGGATTTTGTTTGCAAACTATATAACAAGAAAGGCAATCTGACCAGAGTCTCTGGCCCATTTTTTGAGCCGGCCCAGAATGGTTCTCCGGTCATTTCCGTATGCTGGAATTTTTGATCTAGTCGCGCCGCAGGACGGCCTGGCCCTCGTCTCCTTTTTGGACCACGGTGAAAAAGTTTTTAAGCTCCTCATACTTATCCGGCGGTAACTCGGTTTCCTTGAAATTCAACTCGCGCTCGGTGGTTAGCTCATGGTCCTTCACTTCAGAAGAAATTTCGTATCCAGCATAGGAAAGACCTATTTTGCGCCGATAAGGGGGCTCTTCCACTGCGTAAGCTTCAGGCAGTTCCATTGTCAGCTCATCCTCTTCAGTAAATGGAGAAGGAAAGCTGATGGGGTAGCGGCGAAATTGGCTGAGAAACATATTCTTCTGGAGAGTAGAAAAGGAAAATGCCGGCAACAACAAGCGCTTTCCGGTCAGTGACGCGAAGGATGGGATTTCAATCTTAAATCGCGCCACCAATGGATCGTCAATCGAATCCCAGCCTTTGGAATCGTGCAACTTGACTACAGCCGCCTGGGGAAGCCATCCTTTCACTTCATCCTCCAGGCCCTTGCGACGCCCAGCATCGTCCTGATTCAGCGCTTCCAGCCGGTGTTCCAGCGCGTCTGCTCCCTTGAACTCCACGGAGAGTTCACCATTTAAGCTGCCATTGCTATCCACCGTAACATGGGCTGTTCGGCGCAATACTGAACTTTGGGCCTGCGGCGTGGTAATGAAACCGCCATTACTCGTACTATATTTCAGCGCGCTCGTTCCGCTGTTCCGCCATCGCAGAAGTCCAAATGGACAAAACATGGTCCCCGGATCCAGAACGAAGTCCTTTCCGCCCGAACTGACCATAACCGCACTGGAATCAAGCTGTCCTGCCCAAAGGATGACCTTATTGAACGAACGCTCCCCGCGGTCCGACACACCAAGCATATTGGCGTCAAAACCAGCTGCTCGAGCCAGGGCCGCAAAGGTGGCATTGACTTCCCACGACGTGCCATAGCCCTGTTGCAGAACTTCCTGCGCGCTGGAATGGCGTTTGAGATGTTCTTCTTTATTCTCCTGGTCTGTTCGCTTCCGCTCGAAGGTAAGATTCCGGATTTGCTGGGCGCGCGTGTACAGCCGGCGCAGCTTTTTTTCGGGATCGGTTTCACCGCTTGTGGCCTGCGTGACAGCGTCGTGGATTTGGCGAGCGTTACCGATGAATTTATCCACGTATTCTGTGGTCGACTTCTGCCATTCATCCCAGAAGCTATCAGGAGAGGACATTTCCCGTCCGCCATAGTAGAACAACAGGACGGGCCGGAAATCGTCCTCTGGCGGCATGTATTCCTCGGCATCAAATTTGGGAACATTCTGGAGTTCAAGCTCCATCAGGTTCCCTTCTTTTCTCTCCGGCACATTAGGATCAATCTGGTTCAGGTAGGAATAAGAAACCTTCGACCTGGGGATGACGCTTCTCCATTCACTGGGCACCATCACAAGCCCCTGGTAAGCACGAAAGCGGAGATTCTCCTTCAGGGTAAACAGATCCCCCTGGATCGGCCACGCTGAGATGGGACTAACTACGCGAGGAGGCAATGCAATCACATATCGATATTCGATGATGCTACCTACGGTGACATCCGGCAATGTGAATGCCCGAGCTACCAACTTTACTCCCCGAGTCTTGATGATGACTTTTTCAAAGGGCTTGCCGGTAAAATCTACAATCGTCTGGTCTGGGTGAATGGTCCGCGCCGCTAGTTCTTTGAGCGATTGTCCAGGTTGAAGAGTGATCTCCACATCCACCAGGCTCTTCCCCGGTTGCAGCGCCCCTTCACGCAAGATTTTGATGCGCTTGTAAACAGAAATGAATTTGGCGTCATCATCCTTGTAATAGCTCATGTAGAGCTGGATAGCATCTGCACCCCGGTCATTAGGGACCTCCTTAATCGATAGGTCCTGCTGGGTGATTGGCAACCATCCTTCCGGATATCCCTTGTCATTAGATTTAGCGAAGACACTCAATCCTGAGATCAGGAGAAGCAACACGAAGGCTTGCTGGCGTGACATGGATTCAGCTCCATCAAAAGCTTGGGTGGGGGTTACAAGGGGGTTGGAAGAATATATATCAGGTTGTTGCACAAATTCCAGAGTTTTACCGACGAGAAAGCGAGCGGATCTTCAACGTAAAGATCGACAAATAAAACCGGCCAGCCTAAAAAGGCCAGCCGGCGGTGTTCAACGATTTAAAAGTAGGTAGTGGGCAATTTTAAGAGACCCATTACCTAAAAATATTATTTCGGCGGTTGCTGCTGCGCCGGAGTGTTGGTTTCCTGAAGAGCGGTCTTGTTAGGAATAATGCCTGGTACATTTGGCTCTGTGTGGATCTCTCCCGTGACAGCCTCATCGAGCTTAATATTGTTGCGTTCAAGGGTCTGGGCAGTGTCCCTATCCAGAAGGACCTTGGACTTTGCGTAGTTGGTCATGGCCGCTACAAGGGCGGATTCTGACGCCGCAAGATCGCGCTCATCCTGCAAAACTGCCAGATACGTTGACGCGCCCAGATTGTACTTCTTCTGCTCAGCATCAAGAGTCTGGGAGGCGAGTTCACGCGCCTTTTGCGCCGCCGCGACGCGAGCCCGGTTCTGTTCGACCGTGAAAGCGTCATTGCGGACAGTGAACGCAATCTGGTTTTCCAGCGACTTCAAGGCCAACTGAGACTGCCTGAATTCCAAACGGGAACGGACCTGCGTGGCCTGCGCCGCACGATTTCCCAACGGAATCTGGATGTTGATGGCGACACCTTTATCTGGCGCGCTGGAATTGAAGAGATTAGTGAAGGCGTCTCCGAATCCCGTGGTGGGAACAGTGCCGGGCAGAAGGCACTGATTGACAGCGGGATTTTGACCCGCGGCGCAGGTTCCCAGCGGGTTTTGCACGCCGGCAATCGACGATGCGCCGTAAAAACCGACAAGATCAATCACGGGCAGAAGTCCATTATTCGCGCCCTTGATATTGATTTCACCATTCTTCAAGTTGATTTTTTGCTGGTTGTAGTCAGGACGGTTCGCCAGCGCCTGTTGAATCAAATCATCGACTGGCGGAAGGTTCTCCTGTGCCGGAATCTGAATTGTGTCCGTGGGAATTACGTCAGCCTGCACTACCGGGGAATTGCCGGCCAGGCTGCGAGTGAGGGCATTCTTGATTACCAGTTGCTGAAGTTGCAGATTGGTCCTGGAAATGATCAGGTCCTGCTCCGCTGTAGCCACGCTACTCTGAGCGCGGACAACGTCAAGCGGCGCCAACGTGCCGATTTCCACCTGTTTCTGGTTGTCTGAAAGCGTCTTTTGCGCCAGTCCAAGCGAACGCTCTTTTACCTTGAAATCTTCGTAGGCGTTTACCAGGTCCCAATAGATGTTCTGAATCTGGCTTACCGTAACGATTACCTGCTGCCGGAAGCCTTCTTCTGTAATCTTCTTATTGTTCTTTGCCTGCCGGATCAAACGAGTGTTGAGCGATGGACCAAAGCCTTGCAGAAGATGTTGCCGAATCTGCGCCCGGAAGCTCGATTGCAAATCCGGGTTGGTAAAATTGCGCGCGCTGTTGGAGGTAAAACGCTGGTTATTGAAACCCACGGTCAGAGCGGTGCCGGGAGAAAAACCCTGGGAGTAGCTGACGTTGCCGGTCGTCGTATTCTGGTTGAGAACGGCAGTGCCTGTGGTAACTGCGTTGGACAGAGGGAAGACCGCACGCTCAAAACTGAGCGTCCCGCTGATGACAGGATCAAAGCTATCGGGCTGCGGGCCTGCGCCACTGGTGCTTCCGACGAAACCGCCCGCACCGACGCCTGCTCCACCGGAACCTGCTGTTGTGCCGCCCGCGCCGGCGCCCGTGACACCGGACCCTACCCCACCAACACCTCCGCCTGGAGTATTTTGTACGACGCCTGTATTGGTGCCCAGGAATGATTGTCCTGCTTTGGTGCGCAGGATGTCAGTATCGGCAATGGGCAAATTGTAGCGTTGCACCGCGATATCAAGGTTGTCTGCCAGAGCAATGGCGATCGCGTCATTCAATGACAGCAGCAGCTTGCCGTTTTGGATCAACTGCTCGATCTTCGGCGCGTTCGTAAACGATGGCGGTGGTACCTCGCGCGGAATATAGCGTGCGAATGGATTCGGAAGCAGCGGCGACGGCCTGGAGTAGTCGACATGCGTTGGCTGCGGCAGCTTCTTTGGCTCGGGAGCATTCGGCGTCGCAGTGCCAGGTTGTTGGCTTCCGGACTGTTGTCCCGCCACCGGCATGGCCTGCATCGTCAGTCCGGTATTCGCCTGTTGTGCGACTGCCGGGAACGTCAATAAACACACCACCGAGACTACTTTTCTAGCATTACTGCGGATAAATCCTACAGACATTCTTTTTCTCCAGATCTCATGTAGCTGGCTGATTGATAAATTTATAGAGACTGTAATTTTCAGGTTCCGTCACCTTTGCTCACTCAAGATACGCGGGAACCCCCTTTGCGGTTCCAGACTGAAACTGTCAGTGTTGCGGAAACCCGTTAGTATATCGGCTCAGTGCTGCTTTAGGCGTTAAAAAGTGTTGGGGGAACCCGGCTTGCGAAATCTCAAACTCACGCTCGCTTACGATGGTCACGACTTCGCCGGATGGCAGGTCCAGCCCGACCGACTGTCCGTTCAGGGGACACTGGTGTCCGCTTTCGAACACCTCACGGGCGAAAAAACTCTCCCGCAAGGCTCTGGCCGCACCGATGCAGGCGTCCACGCGCTCGCTCAAGTCGCCACCGTAACCACTAATTCTCCCATTCCGGTCGACAACCTGGTTCGCGCTTTAAATGACATTCTTCCCCGCTCCATACGCGTTCTTGCCGCGGAAGAAATGCCGCCTGAATTCCACGCGCGCCGCTCGGCTATCGCCAAAACTTACCGATACCACATCTATCGTGGAGCAATTTGCTCTCCATTCCAGGCGCGCTATGTTTACCACCATCCTTATCCGCTCAACGAATCGCTCATGATCCAGGCCGCCGCCCTCGTTGAAGGCGAGCATGACTTCACCAGCTTCGCCGCCGTCGATCCAGAAAAACGCAAAGAAACTCTTGCAGCCGATCAAGAGACTCTCGCGGCAAATGCCGGACTTGAACCCAACAACGTCCGCACCATCTTTCTCTCCCAATGGCAGCGCCACGCCGACGAATTGATCTATACCGTCCGCGGCAACGGATTTCTTCACCACATGGTGCGCAACCTCGTCGGAACATTTCTCATGGTCGGCAAAGGCAGCCTCTCAGTCGCCGATGTCCGGCGCATTCTTGAACTCCGTGACCGCTCCGCCGCCGCAGCCACCGCCCCAGCGAGCGGACTGTTCCTGGTGAGCGTTGAGTACTAACATCCACCACGGAGACACTGAGGCAGGGAGAAAACCAAAAGATTTTAACCACAAGGACACGAAGGAAACCTTTCCTTGCGCCGCAGGCCCGCGCGCAGCTGCTCCCATCAGGCCCGATTTTGGCTTGCTGGGACGCAATGCAGCGAAGCGCGCGCAAAAAATCCTCTTCCGCGTCTACACTGCTCGCCCTCATAAACCGCGCAATTTTCCCGCGCTCGTGCGATCTACTTAGGACCGCTCTCAGGTTACTTTGGGCATAAGTATCAGCCCTTTCGTTGCTTGAGCAACCGGGAGAATCACCGCATAGTGGTAAGGAAACGGACTCCTTAGCGTGCGATACAGCGATACAATAGAACCCAAGTCGATGGCTTCCACTGAAATTAAGTCTTCCACCACCAGCACCAGCGCCCGAGCGGCGGCTATTGAGCAATCGCTGCGCACCATCATCCGCGGCAACGATGAAGTGTTGCGCCTGGCCCTGGTCTCGGTGCTCGCGCGCGGCCACCTGCTGATTGAAGGCGTACCCGGCGTCGGCAAAACCACGCTGGCCCACGCTCTTTCACGGGCGCTTGATTGCAGCTTTCAGCGGATCCAGTTCACCAGTGACATGCTGCCGTCGGACGTGCTGGGCATCTCAGTCTTCTCGGCGTCAGAAAGCCAGTTCGAATTCAAGGCCGGCCCGATTTTTACCAATGTCTTGCTGGCCGATGAAATCAATCGCACCACGCCCAAAACGCAGTCCGCCCTTCTGGAAGCGATGAATGAAGGCCAGGTCACCATGGACGGCAATTCGCATCCATTGCCGCAGCCTTTTCTGGTGATCGCCACGCAGAACCCGATTGAACATCACGGCACGTATCCGCTGCCGGAATCGCAGCTTGACCGTTTTCTGCTGCGCGTCCGCATGGGCTATCCGCAAGGCGATAACGAACGCGAGATTCTGCGCTCTGAAGCTGGCGCAGCCCGCTTGGATTCCGTGAAGCCCGTCGCCACCGGCGCGGACATCATCGCCATGCAGGATGAAGTCACACAGGTGAAGGTGGACGATTCGCTCGTCGACTACGCGCTGGAAATCGTCAAAAAGACCCGCGAGATTGAAACGCTTTCGCTCGGCGTCTCGCCCCGCGGATCGCTCATGCTCTATCGCGCCGCGCAGGCCATGGCCTATCTTGAAGGGCGCCGCTTCGCCACGCCCGCCGACTTTAAGCAGCTCGTCGTGCCGGTCTTCTCGCATCGCGTTGTGGTGAATGCCCGTTATTCTTCCACGCTGAAGAAATCCGACCAGGGCGACAATATTCTCCGCGACATTGTTCAGTCGGTGCCTGTGCCGGTTTAGTTGAAATCCCGAACGCAGTGAGGGAGCCCTATAGCCAGATGTGCTGCTGAAATCCCGAACGCAGTGAGGGAGCCCTATAGCCAGAAATGCTCTGGAGCGCAACCGCGACGCTTCTTATTTTTTCATCTCAAAATCCTATTGGCCATATGGGTCCCTCACTACGTTCGGGATTTCAGAACAGCAGCTATACTTTCCCAACATGTCCTTTCTTCGATTTCTCATGCTGCTGGCGCTAATCGTGTGGATCGGCGGGATTATCTTTTTTGCGTTCGTGCTGGCGCCGACTCTTTTTGGCGTCCTGCCAACAACTAAATTGGCGGGCGACGTTGTGAACGCGACGCTGGGTAAGCTTCACTGGATGGGATTGATATCCGGCGTGGTTTTCCTGGTTTGCTCACTCGTTTATAACTGGCAGAAATATGTTCAACTCCGGCCGTTTGCCTTGAGCCATATTTTTATTGTGCTGATGCTTGCTTTCACGATGGTCTCGCAATTCGGGATCACGCCACGGATGCGTGAGCTGCGATCAAGCCCTTCAATGATGGAATCGTCTCTCGGCCGGGCCGAATTCGACAGTCTTCATGCATGGTCCACCCGCCTTGAAGGCGGCGTTCTCTTCCTCGGTCTTGGCATCGTCATTTTGACTGCGCGACGGTTCGACTCGAGCAATTAGCAAATGGGAAAATCAGCTCTTGGCCATTGGCTTTTGGCTCGCTCAACCTTAGTCCCGTCATCGCGACTTGATACAATCTTGATAGGGCCTCAACACACTCCCTGGCGTCAAATTTCTAACAACAGAAACATATAAGGGCGAGGCCGACCACGCGCCGAGCCCGCTGCAACAAGCGCAGAACAGAGTTTACCAACACGAGTCACATTGGCGGTTTGGAGCGAAGCGACAAGATTGAGGGCGAAGCCGACCACGCGCTGAGCCCGCTGCAACAGGCGCAAAACAAAGCTTATAGAACACGAATCCGCATAGCGGTTTGGAGCGAAGCGACAAATAAATGAAAACAGGTATCATCGGCCTGCCGCAGGTGGGCAAGACATCGCTGTTTAAAATTCTGACCAAAGTGGACGTATCAACCCGCGGCCACTCGAATCCCCGTGAAGCGCATTTGGGGATCGCCAAAGTCCCCGACGACCGTCTCGACCGTCTTGCGGCCCAATACAACCCCAAGAAGCTGACGCATGCGGTGGTGGAATACGCTGACGTGGCCGCCATCGGCCAGGAAGCATTGAAGGAAACGGCTTTCCTCACAGCCCTGCGCACCGTGGACGCGCTGGCCCACGTTCTGCGCGCCTTTGACGATCCTTCCATCCCTCACGTAGGTGACATCAACCCGCTGCGCGACGCCAAGACCGTGGACTTTGACCTAATCGTAAGCGACCTGGGCCAGGTGGAAAAACGTCTGGAGCGCCTGGAAAAAGATTTAAAGAAGATGAAGAACGCGGAGCTTGAGCGGGAAAATGACTTGATCCTGCGCGCCAAGGCGCATCTGGAAAAAGAGCTGCCCCTGCGCGAAATGGAAATCACCGCCGACGACGAGAAGCGCATCCGCGGCTTCATGTTCCTGAGCCAGAAACCGATTCTCTACGTGCTGAACGTCAATGAATCGCAGACCCTGGGCGACGATCTGGAAAAAGCTGTCAGTAAATTCGGGCTACAGGAAATCTCGTCGCGCAAAAACGCTGGCGCTACGGCTATCTGCGGCAAAGTCGAAGCCGAACTCGCAGACATGAGCGACGAGGAAGCGCAGGAATTTCTTTCCAGTTACGGACTCAAAGAGAGCGGCCTGACACGCCTGATCCGCAAGACCTACGAATTGCTGGGCGTGATTTCATTCTTCACCATTGGTGAAGATGAGTGCCGCGCCTGGACCGTGCCGCGGGGATCGCGCGCGCAGAACGCCGCGGGCGCAATCCATTCCGATCTGGAAAAGCATTTCATCCGCGCGGAAACCATTCACTGGGACACCTTGCTGGAAGCGGGCTCTGAAGCCAATGCTCGCGCCAAAGGCCAGCTGCGGCTGGAAGGCAAAGAGTACATCGTTCAGGACGGCGACGTGATGCATATCCGCCACAGCGGATAGGCCACCCCTGTATCTATTCAAGCCGACTCTGAAACTGCCGTTGCAATGGCGGCGAGACCCGTGCAAGTCGAGCCGCCCTTCACCTGGAGCATAAGCGAACTTCCCACATTTGAAACTCGCTAGCGGTGTGGAGCGAAAGCGACAGAATCAATAGAAATCCCCGGCCTCCAGGGTCGGGGATAGGGCGTTCAATCGCGGTATTACTAATTTGCTATCTGGTCAACGGAAAAGTCTGTTCCGAAATTGGTGACAAGATCGGTGGTGATGATCGGAGTTGAAAAGCCACCTGCAACTTGAGCCATTTCTTCTTGCGTCAGTATGCGCGCCCCCGTGCGGGCAAGAACTCTATTACTCTGTTCGGTCATAACGGTCCTCTCTCGAAAAGATTCAACCGCTCCAAATGACCCGGGCTGGCGAAATTATAACTCTCAAGAATTGCGGTAATGTTACCCAGATGCCAAAGCGGTTTTCCCGCTGGCCCGTTTTGGAACAGGACACAATTTTCGCGGCAACACCTGTCAAGGCAGCCGCCAGGGATTTCCTAACCACGAGGCTCGGTGCGACTCTGCTATTCTGGTGAATTGCATCCATGAACCCAATCACTACTAGCATCCTGCTGGGCCTGACTGCTGCTCTGGCCAATGGCCTGGGCGGTGCCGTCATCGTCCAAAAAGACTGGGAACGCCGCTATCTGCGCTATTTCGTGGCGCTGGGCGCGGGTTTCATGCTGGGCACGGTATTTCTGGAAATGCTGCCGGAAAGTATGTCCATCGCCGGAGCAAACGCGCCGCTGCTGATGCTGGTGGGATATTTTCTGGTCCACTTCTTTGAACATACCGTTACCGGCCATTTCCATTTCGGAGAAGAAACGCACGCGGAAGAGTTTGCCCATCGGCGGCGCAGCTATTCAGTGCTTTTCGGATTAGTGATCCACACGTTTTTTGACGGTATCGCCATCGCATCCGGCTTTTTGATCTCCGGCTGGCTGGGCTGGATCATCTTTCTGGCCGTCATCCTGCATAAAGTCCCGGAAGGATTCACCGCTTCCTCGATCATGCTTGCCAGCGGACGCAGCAGGGCCGTGGCCTGGGCGGCTTCTGGAATTTTAGGTCTTGCAACAGTCGCGGGCGTGCTCACCATGACCATTTTTAGCCGCACCCTCACTGCGGGGTTACCTCTTGCCGCCGGCGTTACCTTTTACGTTGCGGCTTCTGACCTGATCCCTGAAGTGAACAAAGACCCCGGAATTCGCACTGCCCTGGTCGTTTTTCTGGGAGTGGGACTTCTGGTGATGTTGCGGCACTACTTCCACTAGTTTTTTGAAAATCCCGACCCTGAGCGAAGCGAACGGGGAGGGAACCCTATCAGCACAAAAAACTAGCCGCGAATTCACGCAAAGACACGAATCAAAAGCTGCCTAACTCAGATGATTCGCGCACTTCGTGTTCATTCGCGGCCCAATATTTTTTTGAACGGGTAGCGATCCCTCACTGCGCTCGGGATTAAAACAAAATCACTCCACCTGCTGCTTCGCCTTGTAGCCCTCGCGCGCGATGATCTGGTATTTAACGTCCTTGCCTTTCTCGTCTTTCATCTTCAACGGGTGACCGGTTTCATCCACCAGTTCCACCTTGATCTTGCGGAAAGAACCATCTTGCGCGTGATTGGTGGGATGGTAGGAAATCGCATACTGGTTCCGGATGGTCTGGCCGATATCGTTGAACACTTCAGGTAGCTGGCCATCGAAAATCGGCTCAAACCATTTTCCGCCAGTCATCTTGGAAAACGTCTTCATCTGGTTATCGGCCTGGAGAAACGTCATGTTGCAGCTGAATTCAGTGATGGGGCACAGGTACCTCATCAGGCCGTGCGTCTCGGCATAGTTCAGCAGGGCCTTGCCGGTGCTCACGGTATAGATGGCAATGTCCTTTGAAGCCTGGACTTTCTTCAGGGTCTGGTCCAGGGTGTGCTTGCTGAAGCTGTCACGTCCGCTGCTGATAAGAATGATGTACTTGCGTCCTTCCACATTCTCCAGCCGGTCAATCGTGTCATAGAGCGAATCAAAAAGGTTCGTCTCCTGGCTCATGGCCATGCCGGGCTGCAAGCTGTTCACCGCTCCCAGGATCGCCCGCTTGTCCTGCGTGAAGTCTTCAAGGATATGCGCCTTAAGATCATAGGAGATCATAGCGATCCAGTCGTCTTTTTTGAGCGTCTGGGCAAAAACATATGCCGATTTTATGGAATCGATCTGGAAGCTATAGAAGTACTGGTTGTTGGAAAATTCCACCAGCATCACTGCCGTGATCGGGGCCTGGATCTGGGTGAAGCTGCTAATGGTCTGGGGGACATTATCTTCCAGCACTCTGAAATATTCCTTTTTCAGGCCGGGGATAAAGCTGCCGTCTTTGGATAGAACTCCCACGTCCAAGGTGACGAGCTGAGAAGCCACGCGCATGGAGAAGTTATCCAGCCCTTCGACTTTCTTGGGGGCTTTGGGAGCATCGTCTTTTGGCGGCGGCTCGTCTTTCTTTTTGGGCACAGCGATTGGGCCAATGTCGCCCTGCGGCCCTCCTGCTTCAGCCGGTGCGTTGGCTTTGGGTGTGGGGGTGGGACTGGCCTGTTCCTGCCCGCTTTGGGCCTGCGCTACAGGGCTGGCCAGCCACAAACCGGAGACCAACATAAGTACTGCAGGGACACGCAGGCAGGCGTTTACCTTAGAAATCAGAGAGGAGCAAAATGATTGTATTAAGCGCATTTGACAGGTGCCTTTTTATGAGTTTGTACATTAGTATAGATGCACGAACTCAGCTTTTTAGAAGCCATTTTTCCCCGCGCTGCAGGGCCAGTTCGTAAGATTGTATTCGCAGCACTGGTTTGTTGTATGAAAAAAGCCGCTGTATTGCTGAACGTCTTCTTCGTCTTTATGAGCCTGGGCCATGCCCAGACACGCGCCGCCAGCCTGCCCGCCCAGAAAGATCCTGCCCCCACAAAGATTATGAAGGTGGACGACGTGCGTCCGGGCATGAAGGGGGTTGGCTACACCGTTTTCCAGGGGACCCAGCCGGAACCCATGGGAGTGGAAGTGCTTGGCGTGCTTCGCAACCTGAACGGCCCCAAGAGTGACGTGGTGCTGGTAAAGCTCGTTGGCGAGAAGCCCGAGTTCACCGGCGTGGTCGCGGGTATGAGCGGCAGCCCGGTTTATATTGACGGCAAGTTGCTGGGCGCAATTGCCTACCGCATCGGCCAGTTCTCCAAAGAGCCGATCGCCGGCGTGACTCCCATTGAGCAGATGCTTGAGATCAACGAGTTTGATCAGAGCATCCCGCAGGGTGGCGCAGCTACCTCGGCGCGTCTCTCTGGCGCATCAAGGACCAGCACGCCCGGCAAAGATGACGGCAATCCGATCCAGAGCTATGCGCAGTATCTGACGCCCATCGAGGCACCGTTCGTCTTCAACGGATTTAATGAAGCCGCGATCAAGCAGTTTGCGCCGGCTTTGTCCGCGGTCGGCATTACGCCGGTGATGGGCGTCGGCTCCGCCAGCAAAGATAAGCAGCCTGAGCCTTTGGTACCGGGCTCTGCCGTGAGCGCCATCATGGTCCGGGGCGATATGGACGTGGCCGCAACCTGCACAGTCACATACATGGATAAAGACCATCTTTTGGCTTGTGGCCATCCGCTCATGCAATTCGGCATGGTGGATATGCCGATGACGAAAGCCAATGTGGTGGCAACTCTCTCTTCTCCGCTGAATGCTTTCAAGATCATCAATACCACTGAAGCTGTTGGTGCGTTTGTGCAGGACCGCCACACCGGAATTCTGGGGCGCTTTGATCGCGATCCAAAGATGATTCCGGTAACGCTGAGCATTCACGGCCCTAGCGGCCCGCGCGAGTATCACTACGAGGTCCTCAACAATCCCAAGCTCACGCCCGTGATGATGATGACCACGGTTTACAACGCTCTGATGGGCATGAACCAATACGGTGAAGAGACGACCTACCGCATGAATGGCCGCATCCACGTAAATGGATTTTCCGATGTTCGGCTGACCAATATGTTCTCTCCCGTGGACGCAAATCCCACGGCGTACTCTGTGGCCATGTCCCTGGGTGAGCATTTTGGCCGCATCTATGACAATCCTTTCGAAGCGCCTACGGTCAGCGGCGTAAATCTTGAGTTCGACCTGGAGCCGGAACGTCGCGCTGCCGTGCTGGAAAGCGCGCGCACAGACGTAACCGAAGCGCGTCCCGGCGACGAGATCACGATTGAGGCCGTTCTGCGGCCTTATCGCGGCGACCGCATTGTGCGGCGCATTCCTGTCCGCGTCCCGACTTCAGCGCCTAAAGGTTCTCTGCGCATCCTGGTAAGTGACGCGGAAACGCTGGATCGCGCGCGGCGCTCCACTCCAGCCATGGGTCGGCGGATGGACTTGAATTCCACCATCGAAATTATCAACAAAGAACATTTGAATGATCACTTGTATGTTTCTTTGCTTGAGGCCAATCCGCAAGCCACGGTGGAAGACAAGGTCATGCCGGCAGTACCTCTTTCCGTGATGAACGTGATGGAAGGCATGCGGGCCACGCAGGAGATGGTGGTGTTCAATGAGTCGGCGGTGAACGAAGCTTCAACGCCAGTCGGCTACGTGGTGAGCGGCGCACAGATTATCAGCGTCAGCATTAAGTAACTGAAATCCCGCAGCGCAGCTTTTTCTGAAGTCCCAAGCGTAGCGAGGGATCCTGCCGGACATAGCTGTGAAGAAACTTGAGAATCCCGAGTGAAGCGTAATGTCTTTTGTTTTTAATTATCTTGTATCGATGAGGTATCTCCTGATGGGATACCTCCGTCGCTGTGTCTGCGTTTTTTCTGTAATCCCGAGCGCAGCGAGGGAACCCTATAACGCCAATGGTCTTTGTTCCCAGGATGACGCATAAAAACTTTCAGAATTGAGACCTGGAATCTCTCATAACAATAGCGATCCCTCCCTTCGCTCGGGATTTCAGGAAAACTCGGGATTTTAGAAACTGTTACCCTTATTAGTGATGAAAAAACTTCTTCCTGTATTCATTGTTATTGCTCTTGTTAGTCTGGCCGTTGCTGAAGGCACACGCCAATGGAAAGAAACCGGCTACGACGAATTTGAAAAAGGCACGGCCCGCGGCATCGCCATCCGCAGCACCGGACAAATTGAACTCGCTCCGGCATTCAAGGCCATCTACACCAGCCCTTCATCTTTTATCTGGAGCATAGCTGCGGATAAAGACGGCGTAGTGTACGCCGCCACCGGAGCGCCTGCGCGAGTTTATCGCGTAACGCCCGATGGCAAATCCAGCGTGATCTTTGAACCCAAGGAATTGCAGGTTCAATCCATTGCGCTGGGCCAGGACGGCGCTGTTTACGCGGCCACATCGCCCGATGGCAAGGTATATCGAATCACGCGCAAACCGGGCAGCGCGGCGGCGGCCCCGGAATTCGTAGCGGAAACGTTCTTTGATCCAAAAACCAAATACATATGGGACATGGAGTTCGACGCGCAAGGCCGCTTGTACATCGCCACGGGAGATAACGGCGAAATTTTTCGCGTCGAAAAAAACGGTCAGGGCGCTGTCTTCTTTAAGTCGGATGAAGCGCACATGCGTGTGCTCGCGTTTGATCCCAAGGGCAACCTGATCGCCGGGTCTGACGGCAGCGGTCTGGTGTATCGCATCTCGCCAACAGGTGAGGGATTTGTGCTTTACAGCGCGGCAAAGAAAGAAATCACGGCGCTGGCCGTGGATGCGGCCGGCAATATTTACGCCGCCGGAACCGGTGAGAAGCGCTCTGGCGGGCAGCAAAGTGTGCCTGGCCCTGTAGCGCCGCCTTCAGCGCCGGGCGCTCCGCCCGCAACCGCCCCACTTGGCGGCAACGTGAGCCTGTCCGGATCAGATGTGTACAGCATCGCGCCGGACGGCTCTCCAAAAAAGATATGGTCTTCGCATGATGACATTGTCTATGCGCTGGCATTTGATTCATCCGGGAGATTGATTGCAGGCACGGGAAACAAAGGCCGTGTGTATGCGATTGAGAAAAACGGTGACTATACCGATCTGCTGCGGGCCACGGCAAACCAGGTGAGCGCATTCAGCAAAGCGCCTAACGGCGGTCTTTATTGTTCCACCAGCAATCTGGGCAAGATCTTTCTGATGAGCAATGGCACGGAACCGGAAGGCACGTTTGAAAGTGACGTGAAAGATGCACAGATCTTCTCGCGCTGGGGTCGAGCTGAGGTCCGCGGGCGCGGTAACTTTGAACTGTTTGCGCGCAGCGGCAACGTGGATAATCCTGATCGCAACTGGAGCTCGTGGGCGCGCATTGACCTGGCCAAAGATGCACGCACAGAAGTCCCGGCAGCTCGATTTATTCAGTGGCGCGCCGTGTTGAAGCCGGCCAATCCTCCAACGCAAATCGATGACGTGGCAATTAACTATCTTTCCAAGAACGTTGCGCCGGTAGTGGACGAGGTAGCGGTCGTGGTGGGCGCGCGCTTTCAGCCGCAACCAAAAATGTCAGGGCCAGAAACAGTTGCCGTAAACCTGGGACCGCCGCCACAGCAGTTTGGCAACAACCGCATGGACAATCCGCCGACTGCCAATAAAGACCGGGGTTCCATTGCCGTCCGCTGGGCCGCACATGATGAGAATGATGACAACCTGGTTTACTCAGTTTATTACCGTGGCGATAACGAGCGCGAATGGAAGCTCTTGAAATCCGACCTGACCGACAAGTTTTATTCCTTTGAATCCGGCCTGCTGCCCGATGGCGGTTACACCGTGAAGGTGACGGCCAGCGATGCGCCTTCACACAGCCCTGAAGACGCGCTGTCTGATGAAAAGCAGAGCTTGCGTTTTGAAGTAGATAATACCGCGCCCCGCATTGAAAATCTGGCTGCCCGCGTGGAAGGCCAGGATTTGCACATCACCTTCCATGCCGCCGATGATGGCTCTCCAATCAAGCGGGCTGAGTACTCCATTGACGCGGGCGATTGGCAGTATGTTGAGCCCGTGGGCGCGCTCTCTGATGCAAAGAGCGAGAACTATGATTACACGGTACTGCTGAGCAATGCTCCTCCCGCACCGGAAGAACCGGTGGAGCAGAAACGCAAGAAAGGCAAGCCTGCTCCTGTGGCAGCGCCTGCACCGGCAGCGGAACATGTAGTGGTCGTGCGGGTTTATGATCGCGCGGACAATGTTGCGACGGCGAAGTACGTTACGAAATAGTTCGGAAACTGGCCGCGAATCCGCGCGAATCGAGCTAACTCGTGTTCATTCGCGTTAATTCGCGGCCTTGATCTCTCTGACAAGAGCCGACCGCTTACTAATTCACATAATCAGCCAACCTGCTGCTCACTTGTGCGTTCTTATCCAGCAGCAACCTACCTTCCCCTGGTGGAGAGTCTATGAAAAACTTCGTCTCTACCTGGAGTGTGCCTGTCTTGGCTCTGTTATTGGTTCTTTCTCTCGCCGGATGTGGTGGCGTGAGTGCAAATCCAAGACCTACACCCACACCAACGCCAATGCCAACACCGCCCGGTCCCGGCCCCACGCCTACTCCGGCTGCCCATGGGACATTTGTATATTTGAGCAATACCACCACCATCACCGGTTTCCGACTTAATCCTGACGGCACTCTCAGCCAATTGGCCGGCTCTCCCTTTGCCATTCAGGGATTCATCCGCACGGCGGGAAGCTTTCTGCTGGTTTTTTCCGGAACCTCAGTTTCCACGTATCAGGTGGATCCGGCTTCCGGCGCTCCCAGCTTTGTCTCCAGCGTAAACGTTCCCGGCGCCAGCGGCGGCACAGCTGACGCACACAACCTTTACGTGGAAGGCAATATCCCTAGCGGGAATTTGATTGGATTCTATGGCTTCGCCATCAGTGCCGGCGGCATGCTCACGCCACTGGCAGGATCGCCGTTCCCATTCGGCCAAGCCTGCGACTTTTGCGATGTTCCGGGAAGCCTGGCCCTGAACGATAACTTCCTGATCGTGGGCGGCGAGGGGTTCCACGGCGTGGGCGACTTCACCGTCTATGCGCGCGGCCCTGGCGGCGTTCTGGGCCCGGCACAAATCCTGGGCACCAACGCCCAGGAATCGGTTGCTATCCAGCATCCGGGCTCGTTTGCCTACGGGCTGGACACCAGCGATTTCAGCTTGCAGGAATACACGATCAGCGCATCAGGAAAAGCAACGCCCGGAGCGCAGCTCTTCCTCGATAACCCGCAGCAGGTCGTGGTTCACACTTCAAACAAGTTCCTGTTGGTGCCTGACCTGTCCGGAGTGGTGCACGTCTTCAGCATCGATCCCGCTACCGGAGCTTTCAGTCAGATTGGGACTTCAGAAGCCGCCGGGAACGGCACGGGCGGACTGGTCATGGATCCCAGTGGGCGTTTTGTGTTTGTGGCGCAGGGCGCCAATCCCAATTTTCCCGGCTCAACAAACCAGATCACAGAGTACAGCTTCGATCCGGGCAGCGGAGCGATGAAGAAGCTGCAAGTTCTTCCGCAGCCGACGCCACCCGGCATAGTGATCATCACGCGCTAGGCGGGCAAACTGAGCTTTGGAAGCAAGTCCGGGCCATCCACCCACGGATGGCCCGATTTATTTTTCTCGCTGCCACGCTCCCTCTGCGCACGCTTCTTCGCTCTTAATCTGCCCCCTGCTGCCTCTATCGTTGCGGAACAACCGGACTGAGCAGCGGCGGGGACAACAAGCTGCGGTCCCCGCTTTTTCGAACCTTTATTTCTTTGTGTCGCCCCAGTGATACGGCAGATTCCTGACCTCAGAAATATTTTCGATCACGTAATCCGGCTCTTCTTCCCGCCCTGCGGGCATCTGCGACTTGAACTCTCCGTGACGCAGGCGAACCGTGTGCATTCCCAGTTCTTTGCCTGCGCGGATTTCACGCATCGGCCTGTCGCCGACAACAAGAATCTCACTCGGCTTCAGTCGTGTCCTCTTCTGGATTTTGCGGAAGGCTGCTTCTTTGGTGAGTAGGTTGCTACGGTCGGCAAAATAAATTTTTTCGACGGAAGGCTCGCAGTCGAGCCCCAGAGCTTTCACTTTGGCGTGCTGGGTCCTGGGTTCGCCAAAGCTGACGACGAAATTTCTAACGCCTCGTTTCGCCAGAAAGCGCAGCAGCGGCAATGATCCGGGAAAGAGCGTGAGCTTGCCGACAGGGCAATTGAAGTAGGCCTCGCGCGCCGCGCGGCTTATTTCTTCGGGATTCTCCGCGCCGAAGTGGCGCGAAACCTCGGCATCGATATGGCGCAGCATCGGGTCCGTGCGGAAAGCGCGCATGCGGGCACGATAAACGGCTTCAGAATCTGCTTTGAGCCCGGCCGCCACCATGGCTTGCGCGGCGTAACGGTGGGCCACGCGGACGCGCTGGCCAAAGCAGTCATAAAGCGTATCGTCCAGGTCAAAGATCACGCAGCGGATGAGCTGCTTCGCGTGCTGGCGCACTGGGCGATTCTTTACGCGTGGTTGCGAGACCAAATTCTTCTTCTTCTTTTTTGTCTTTTTTGTCTGGGCAGGCAGCGGCATCTCTCCGGATACTGCAATATTCATTCTAATCACTGCTACAATCGAAAACATGGAGGCGAAGCTGCTGCACATCCCATGGCTGGTGAGTGTGCTCTACAGCAGTATTCCGCTTTTCTGGTTTGCCATCCATCCGTTTGCCGATTTCTGGCGCGGAATGCACCGCTCACCATACTGGCTGTTGCTGCCGATCTGGGCAGCGATCATCTCCGCGCTCGCCTGGGCTACATGGCCGTGGCATTCGGAACGGCTCTACTCTTCTCTGTGGACGTGGGCACCGGCGGCGCTTCTTTTGTTCTTTGGTCTCAGGACATACAGGGACATACGCTCCGGCTTTGGAGCGCATAAGCTCAGCGGTGAAGCCGAGTTGCGTCCGCAGGAACACGCGCAGGAATTGGTCACCACTGGATTGCACGCCCGCATGCGCCATCCTATATATGTCGCCCACCTGCTGAATCTTGCGGGCTGGGCGATTGGCAGCGGCCTTGTAGTCAGCTTTGTTCTGTTGGCAATCAGCGCGCTCGGAACGTTTCCATTGATGGTCTGGATTGAGGAAAATGAATTGGAAAAAAGATTTGGGCAGCGCTTTCGCGAGTACAAAGCCCGCGTGCCTCTGATCCCCTTGCCATTCCAAAGGGTGTCCGCATGAACCGCCGAACGTGGTCTGAGAGGGCGGGATGAGATTTGAGCTATTTGTTGCCGCGCGATATCTCCGGGCCAAGCGCCGGCAGGCGGTGATTGGAGTTATCACCGTCATTTCGGTCATCGGCGTCACAGCGGGCGTGGCTTCTCTGGTAATCGCTCTTTCCATCAACGCAGGATTCCAGAAAGATCTTCAAGACCAGTTGCTGGGTTCACAATCGCACATCAACCTGGTTCGCGCACAGAATGATGGCATTGAAGACTGGCGAGCCTTGATGACGCGCCTGGCAAAAGAACCTCGTGTTACGGGAGTCGCGCCGGCGATGTACGGGCAGGTAATGGCGTCACGGGCGGCGCGGGCCAGCGGAGCGCTGGTAAAAGGCGTGATCCCGGAATATGAAAATCGGGTGAGCGAGCTACTGAAAACCATAAAGTTTGGTTCCGCTGCCGCGCTGGAACCTTGCGCGGACACAGACGAGGCTTGCAAGAGTGGCAGGGCGATTCCGCCGATAGTGCTGGGAAAGGACTTAGCTGAGACTATCGGGGCCACTGTGGGCTCAACCATCATGATTATCAGCCCGCAAGGTGAACTATCGCCGGTTGGCATGATGCCTAAATACCAGCAATTCAAGGTCACCGGCATTTTTCGCTCCGGTTTCTATAACTATGACAGTGCCTGGGCCTTTATTCGCCTCTCTGACGCACAACGGCTTTTTAGCCTGCCGGACACTGTGATATCCGTCATAGAGTTCAAGATCGACGACCTGTATAAAGCTGAGGAAGTAGGCAATGCCCTGGAGAAAGCAGCCGGGCCCGGCTTTGTGGCCAAGAGCTGGATGGACGAAAACCGGGCGCTGTTCCGGGCGCTGCGGCTGGAGCGCGTTGTGACATTCCTGACCATCGGGTTGATCATTTTTGTCGCGGCCCTGAACATCCTGATTTCACTGATCATGATGGTCATGGAGAAAACCAAGGACGTGGCTGTGCTGATTTCCATGGGAGCCAAACGACGGCAAATCCGGGGTATCTTCATGTTCCAGGGAGTGCTTATAGGAGTGATCGGTACGGTAGCGGGATTGATAGTGGGTTATGGCGTGGCCATAGCCGGGGCGAAATACCATTTTGTGGCCTTGTCTGCGGAAGTTTATTCCATTGACTACCTACCTTTTGCACCTCGGCTGATTGATGGCCTATTGATTGCGGCGGTAGCCCTGCTGATATCGTTTGTTGCCACACTATATCCCTCCTGGTCAGCGGCGCGCGTTTTGCCCGCGGAGGCATTACGCTATGAGTAAAAAACCTCATTGCTTTGTTGGTCGCAATGGGTGGAAGATGTTGAAAGGCTTGGAGTTGCTGTTAGGAAGAATTAAGAAGTTTAATGAAATCTCAAGAAGTTTCGAACCAGAAATTTTAGAGATTAACTTTAGTCACATGGGTTCTAATGAACAGGCAGTTCACGCGATGCAAAAGGCAGTGAAAATGCTGGGAAACAGGCAGGGTTGCACCATTGAGGCGGGCCGGTGCATCCAATAGAACAAGCAGGTCTGCAGCCCGAAATCGTTCGCGTGAGTGGACTTAAAAAGGTTTACAAGTCTGGTCAAACAGATTTGGTGCTCTTTGAAAACTTGTCCTTCCAGGTGAGGAAGGGGGAAATGCTGGCTATCGTGGGCGAGTCCGGCGCCGGTAAGAGCAGCTTGTTGCACATCCTTGGTGCTCTTGATCGTGCTTCCGCAGGTGACGTATACTGCGCCCAGATTCCCGTAGCGAAACTTACAGATGATGCCGCAGCGGATTTTCGCAATCGGACCATCGGTTTTGTCTGGCAGTTTCACTACCTGTTGCCGGAATTCACGGCGCAGGAGAATGTTGCAATGCCGCTCTTGATGCAAGGGACCGCATACCGTAAAGCCATGGAGAAAGCCGGCGTATGGTTGCGGGAAGTTGGATTAGAGGGCCGCAGTCATCATCGTGCAGGAGAGCTTTCCGGCGGTGAGCAACAACGGGTGGCCCTGGCCAGGGCTCTGGTGACAGGCCCGGGAATCCTGATGGCGGACGAGCCAACAGGTGACCTGGATAACCGTACCGCGGAGATGGTATTCGCTTTGGTGCAGAGACTTCATCGAGAATACCGGCTCACTTCCCTTATCGTCACCCACAACCTTGAGTTTGCGCGCCGCTGCGATCGTGTATTGCGGTTGCATCACGGCATGGCAGAGGAAGTGTCGCCCGCATCGCTGAATTAGCGAGGAGGGTGAGGGACAGTTTAAGGTTTTTCTGCCGATTTGGCAGATGGTAGGTTTGTCCGGCGCAGCATTTTGACGCTCTCTCGTGACGGAGGGTCGCTGGCAGGACAGAAAGGCTTCTTTCTGGTGGGGTGCGCAGTACGCAGCCAGAAGGACAGAGAGATGTTTCCGGCAGAGGTGACTGGGAGCATCTGGGTGAGGGGAATATGTTCGAGCGGTACACAGAGAAAGCCAGGCGCGTAATCTTCTTTGCAAGATACGAGGCCAGCCAGTTCGGCTCTCCGTATATAGAGACGGAGCACCTGCTGCTGGGCTTGTTGCGCGAAGACAAGGCGTTGACTAACCGCTTTCTGCGCTCTCATGCGTCGGTAGAGTCCATCCGCAAGCAGATTGAAGGGCATACCACGATTCGTGAAAAGGTCTCCACGTCAGTGGACCTGCCTTTAAGCAATGAATGCAAACGGGTATTGGCCTACGCGGCGGAAGAGGCGGAACGCCTCAGCCACAAGCACATTGGCACGGAGCACCTGCTCTTGGGATTGCTGCGTGAAGAAAAGTGCTTTGCCGCCGAAATTCTGCACGAGCGCGGACTGCGCCTGAGCGCTATCCGCGAAGAGCTGGCGCGCAGCACGCAGGAAAAAGCCCAGCCCCAGCGCGGCTCCAACCGCGAATCTTCCCTGCTGGCGGAGTTCTCCCGCGACCTGACCCAGGCCGCCATGGACAGCCAGCTTGATCCGCTCGTTGGCCGTGAAGGCGAAGTTGAGCGCGTCATCCAGATTTTGTGCCGCCGCACCAAGAATAATCCGGTGCTGATCGGCGAACCGGGCGTAGGCAAGACCGCGATCGTTGAAGGTCTGGCCCAGCGCATCGCCGATGGAGACGTCCCGTCATTCCTGGCGGACAAGAGAATTCTCGGCCTTGATCTTTCATTGATCGTTGCCGGGACCAAATACCGCGGACAGTTTGAAGAGCGCCTGAAGACCATCATGAAAGAGCTGATGGAGAGCCAGAACTGTATCATCTTTATTGATGAGTTGCACACGCTCGTAGGCGCCGGGTCGGCGGAAGGTTCGCTGGACGCCGCAAACATCCTGAAGCCCGCGCTTTCACGCGGAGAAATTCAATGCATCGGCGCAACCACGCCGGGCGAATACCGCAAGTCGATTGAAAAAGACCGGTCGTTGGAACGGCGCTTCCAGGCCGTAAAGGTCCCGCCGCCGGGTGAAGAGCAGGCGGTTAAAATCATCTACGGCATTAAAGAGCGCTACGAAAAATTCCACGCCGTAAGCTATACGGATGAAGCGATCCAGTTCGCGGTGTATCACTCAAATCGCTACATTCCAGACCGCTTCCTGCCGGACAAGGCAATCGACCTTCTGGATGAAGCCGGAGCGCGCGTGAAACTGCGCCAGACTTCACTTCCTGAAGAAATTACGGAAGTCCAGAAGCGGATCAAATTCATCGTTCATCGGATGGAAAACGCCATTGCGAACCATGAGTTCGAAAAGGCGCGGTTCTACTCCGATGAAGAGCGCAAGGAGCGCGAGAACCTGCGCGCCCTGCGCGAGAAATATCACCTTGATGAGTCTTCCACCGGTGTTGTGGCCCGCGAGGACATTGAGGAAGTGGTGAGCCGCTGGACCGGCGTACCCGTGACCTCCATCAAGGAAGAAGAGACACAGAAGCTGCTGCGCGTTGAAGAAGAGCTGCACAAGCGCGTGATCTCGCAGGACAAGGCCATCAGCGCCCTGGCCCGCTCGATCCGCCGCTCGCGCGCCGGGTTGAAGTCACCGCACCGGCCCATCGGCTCGTTCCTGTTCCTGGGACCGACCGGCGTGGGCAAGACGGAAGTCGCGCGCACTCTGGCGCACTTCCTCTTTGGCAGCGAGAAATCACTGATTCGCTTCGATATGTCAGAGTTCATGGAGAAGCATTCAGTCAGCAAGCTGATCGGCTCGCCTCCGGGATATGTGGGTTATGAAGAAGGCGGCCAGTTGACCGAGCGCGTGAAGCGGTCACCCTATTCAGTCGTCCTGCTGGATGAAATCGAGAAAGCGCATCCGGATGTATTTAACATCCTGTTGCAAGTGCTCGAAGATGGACAGCTCACTGATGGACTGGGCAACACGGTAGATTTCAAGAACGTAATCATCGTGATGACCTCAAACATCGGCGCGCGGCACCTGATGAAGCGCAAAGGCCTCGGTTTCTCACTCGACAAGGAAGAAACCGTCCACGACAAGGTTGAAGAACTGGTCAAGCAGGAAGTGAAGAAGACGTTCAATCCTGAATTCCTGAACCGTCTGGATGAAGTGATTCTGTTCCAGGCGCTGACCGATGCGGACCTGATCCAGATTTTGGAACTGCTGGTACAGCAGCTCAATGGAAACCTGGCGCAGCGCCACATCACGATCACGGTGACCGAGGAAGCGAAGCGGTGGATTCTGGATAAGACGCTGGTGGACCGCAGCTACGGCGCGCGTCCGCTGCGCAGGGCGTTGCAGCGGTATATTGAAGACCCGCTGTCTGAAGCTCTGATTCAGGGGACCATCACGACGCGTCCCGCGTTCATTGAGGTTTACCTTGAAGGCGACCAGCTGTTCTATCGTCCTGTGGGCGATGGCGCAGAGAAAAGCGATGGAGTGCTGCTCTACAGCAACTAATCGCTAGTCAGCATTTAACCAAGGCCCGCCGGCAAAAACTGGCGGGTTTTGCTTTTTATTAAGAATGGGTCGCGCAATGGCTTGACCCTTTCAGCCGGATAGAGATTTTGAGGCGTTTATACGAAAGCAGCTAGCGAGATGCAGATAAAGGCGTGGGTGTGGGAGTTGGTGTAACATTCAGGCCAGGAGACAATGGCGTCGGCGTTGGAGTCGCGGTCGGAGTTGAAGTTGGACTCGGAGTAGGGCTGGAAATGATTCTGGTCGGACCTTTGGGAGTCGCGGTGGGAGTTGGGCTGGGTGTCGGCGCAAAGTCCGGAGTCGGAGAAACGGTCGGAGTCGGCGTGGGCGAGGAGCTTTGCGCGAAAGCGCTGCGAGACGGAACAACCAAGCCTGCAACAATCAGAAGCAGCAAGCAGCACGCTGCGGTTACGGCAAGAACATGGAGCGTTTTTGCCTTTTGAAATCGCACACTGACAAGGATGCCGGCCTGTCTCGGCCGGTTGGCCCGGGATTTGCGCTGTTTTTAGAGCAATGTGACAATAGAACCATGAAAAAACTTTTGATCGTAGTAAGAACCATGTTGGCCGCTGGGGTGGTACTGCTGGGAAACGCGGTAGCGCAAACATCCGCGGCCCCAAGCCAGACTCAGCCGGCCAAGAAGCCGGCTGCGCCTGCAGCCAAGAAATCTCCACCCACCGCCAAGAAAACCGGCACAGCGACCAAGGAAGAGGCCGTTACTGCGCTCACTACCAGCAAGCAGAAAGCCAGCTACGCAATAGGCATGAACTGGGGCACGGGCCTGCATCGCCAGGCAATTGACGTGGATAGCGCCGCGCTGATCCAGGGCATGAAAGATGCATTGGCTGGCGGCAAAACATTGCTGACGGAAGACGAAGCGCGCTCCGCGCTCATGCAACTGCAGAAGGAAATGCAGGAAAAGCAGCAGGCCAAAGCCGCGCAAGAGGGTGAGGCCAACAAGAAGGAAGGCGATGCGTTTTTGGCCGCCAACAAGACCAAGCAAGGCGTTGTAACGCTTCCCAGCGGCTTGCAGTACAAGATTCTGAAGGAAGGCAGCGGCCCCAAGCCGACTGCTACGGACAGCGTGGTATGCAACTATAAAGGCACGCTGATCAACGGCACAGAATTTGATAGCTCCTATAAACGCGGAGAGCCGGCAACATTTCCGGTCACCGGCGTTATCAAGGGCTGGACGGAAGCGCTGCAACTGATGCCCGTGGGTTCAAAATGGCAGCTGTTCATTCCCCCTGATCTGGCTTACGGACCTCGCGGCACGCCGGGAGGACCTATTGGTCCCAACGCCACACTGATCTTTGAAGTGGAATTGGTATCGATCAAAGAAAAGAACCCGCCGCCTGACAAAGTTCCTGCTCCAGGAGCCGCGCCGGACAAGACTCCAGCAGGTGGTGCAACTTCGTCACCAACCCCGGCTGCATCACCTACGCCGAAGAAATAAAGATTCATTCGCTTCATTGAGGGGGCCGTCAGCACAAGAGACGGCCCCTTTTGCAATGCAGCATGCGTTTCCTAGGCGCGCTTTTTGTTATTGCCGTTCTTCTCTTTGCCGTTCTTCAAAATTGCTTCCACCTGCCGCAGATGGTTCAGATCGTGCCCTGCCACCATCTTGACGACGTGATTGACGGTTTCATTGCCGCGCTCCGCGTGGACGCCGTAATTTTCCCAGAGCTTTCGCGGAACTGATTTGAGCAGAGCAATGTTGGCTTCGCGCAAGGTACGAAAATTCACGAGCGATTGCCGCGGATCACGGCGAGCATAATTAAACGTCCTCGCCCACAAGTCCTGATCATAAGGCTGGATAGGAACCGCATTGTTTGTCAGGACTTGACGGAGCCGCCAGGCGATGGCGAGTTCCGCATCGGCCAGGTGGGCCACGATTTCAGCTACCGACCATTTGTCCGGCGCAGGCCGACGCGTCAATTGTTTGCCGGTCTTCCCTTTCAGCAGGGCAGCCAGTTTGATGGGTGCGGCCTGCTGCGAACGCAAGGGATCTTTGCCTTCGCTGTAACTTAATAATCGTTGGGTGTACTCCTGAACTGTTTCCTGCATCGATCCTCCTCCAGATTCGGTGATTGGATATATTTCGCGGGCCACACGACTCAGCAAATGATGGGCAGCAGGCCCCATCCGCTTTCGTCTTGTAGAATAGGCGGCATCATGGCCGAAAAACGCATGCAGGTGCGCGAGGACTTAAGACTGAGCGCATTCATGCCGCCGGCCCATCCCATTCTGGTGGTGTGCGAAAAATGCAAGAAATGCGCCACCCTGCTGGAGTTCCTATTTCCCCGGCAGCCCAGGGGGATGGTTGTGCGCTTTGGCCGATGCAGCTGCCTGCATTGCGGTCATCAATGGATGATGCCCGCGGGATTTCACCTCTTCACGCGGGGGCCGCTCTGGCTCAGGATGCCGTGCCACAAGAATGTCTTGTGGATCCTGAACCGCCCGCATCTGGAGTTTATGGAGCAGTTTATTGCCGCCGATTTGCGGGAAGAAAGGATGCCGAACCGCTCCAGCCGTCGCCTTTCGTCGGCTCTGCCGCGCTGGCTGATCGCGGGCAAGAACCGCGATGACGTGGTCCGCTGCCTGAAGAAGCTGAGAGAAAAGCTGGAAGCAACGAAACTTGACTGAATCACAGTGCTTGGTCGATGGCGGTTTGCAAGTTCTGGACCAGAGCTGGAGTAAAGCGGCAATTCTGCACCTTCACCGCCCCGCGTTTCATCTAATACATAACTGCGTATGAAGCTAACCGTCTATACAGCCCCCTGGTGCCGCGATTGCCATGTCGCCAAACGCTGGCTCGCCCAGAACAACATTTCCTATGACGAAATCAATATCGAAGAGACGCCCGGAGCCGCCGAGGAAGTAATCCAGCGCACCGGCAAACGCGCCATTCCACAGTTTGTGATCAATGGCGACTGGGTACAGCCATACATTCCCCGGAGAAGGTTTCAAATATCGGGAAATGGCGGAGCTGTTTGGTGTAAGCGAATAAATCAAAACGCTTCTGAAGCAAAGCAGGTCAGGTGGATGCGACTGCATCCACCTGGCTTTTTAATTGCGCGGCAGCTTCTTTTCCGCGGGCCGTCTCCAACGCAATGATGGAGGCAGGCGCAGGCGCAGAATGCGCTCGCGGTGAAGTTCATCGGCCACGGACAGTTCGCGGGCCTTCAGCAGGTCCTGCAACCCGATCAGCCCTACTAGCTTGGGGCCGCCATTTTTCGTCACCACGGGAAAGCGTGTGAGTCCTGTCGCCGCCATGCGATTTACCACCAGACGCAAAGGCTCTTCAGGAAATGCCACGATTGGCGCTTTTGCTATTACCTGCGAGAGCTGAACATTCCCGTGATGGCCATCACGCTGGTTTTCTATGGCAGTGAGAAGATCATAGCGAGTAATCACGCCCAGCAGGTGCTGATCGCCATTAATCACAGGATAGACGCGCTGGCCACGTGGATTGTCATTGTGGGCCAGAGCGGCTTCCAATTCAGCAATCGTGCTCTCTGCCGGAAAGGCGGTAATGTTCGTCCGCATTACATCCTCCACGGCGAGAGCTTCCAAAGGATCAACCACATACTCGCGGGAAAGATGATGGCCGCGACGGCTGATCTTTTCCGTAAGGATGGACCGCTTCATGACCAGTACGGTAAAGGTATGCGCGCTGACGCAGGCGATCAGCAGAGGCAGTATGGAGTGATAGTCGCCGGTAAGCTCGAAAGCAAAAATTACACCCGTGAGAGGTGAGCGCATCGTCCCGGCCAGCATGGCGCCCATGCTGATGAGCGGCCAGAAACCAGCTCCCTGATGCGGCAGGAAGAGCGCATCCACAGCACCCAGAGCGCCGCCCATCATGAGCAATGGAGCCAGTACGCCCCCGGATGTCCCTGATCCCAGGGAAAAACTCCAGATGAGGCACTTAACGATGAGAACGCCCAGAATCAGCCTGACGGTGGCATTGCCCTGCAAGACCTGCTGGATAACGTCATAACCAACGCCGAGCGCGCGAGGATAAAAATAACCGCCAATGCCGATACCCAAACCTCCGATTGCCGGCCACCACATCCAGTGGATTCCTTTGAGATGAAGAAATGCATCTTCAAAGGCATAGACCAGTTGCGTAAGTAGCGCGGAAAGGCCGCCGCTCAGCAACCCCGCGAGCAAACAACCAAAGAGAACGGCGGGCGCCCACACAACTTCATGGGCTGGAACGGGAAAAATTGGGCCGCCACCCAGCAAGTGCACGCGGGCAGCCGCAGCCGTGATGCTGGCCAGGGCAACCGGAATAAAGCTACGTGGCTTCCATTCGAACAATAGCAGCTCAACTGCGAGCATGATGGAAGCAAAGGGTGCGGCAAACGTAGCAGACATGCCGGCCGCAGCGCCGGCTACAAGAAGCGTCTTTCGCTCAGCCGATGAAAGATGGAAGAATTGGGCGATGAGAGAGCCGAATGCACCGCCCGTCATGATAATTGGGCCTTCCGCGCCGAACGGTCCTCCAGAGCCGATGGAAATAGCCGTGGAGACGGGCTTGAGCACAGCCAGGCGCGGTTCCACCTTGGCTCCTCGCAGAAGAATGGCCTCAATCGCCTCCGGGATGCCGTGACCACGAATCTTGTCCGAGCCAAACTTGGCCATCAGCCCCACAACCAGCCCGCCAATCACAGGCACAAGAATTACCCAGAGGCCCAGGTGAGAGTCACCCGGTGAAGCCGGCACAGTGCTCAGGCGATGAAAGAAAAAGACGTTGGTGAAGAAGGCGATCAGCTTGAGCAGCACGACGGCAACATACGCAGACAGGACGCCAATAACCAGGGCAAGCCCTGAGATCGGCAGTACTCGCCATGTTGTGGTGAAATCTCCAAGCGTTCCCGCTGGTGCAATGTTTAGATTTTCCGCGAGGGATGACTTTTCCTGGGTGGGTTCTTTCATTGTCCAGATTTCTTGGTTACTCCTGTTCGTGGCCGTGTCTCTGTCTTTGCATCTCTGGCTCGGCCGTC
This sequence comes from Terriglobia bacterium, assembly GCA_020072645.1. Lineage (NCBI taxonomy): Bacteria > Pseudomonadati > Acidobacteriota > Terriglobia > Terriglobia bacterium. The sequence goes on along the minus strand of JAIQGK010000001.1, from coordinate 77,977 downwards.
TCCGGTCAGGCGAAGGATCGCTTCCACCAGGGTCGGTCCTGCATCGCGCAGTTCCTGGCGAGCCGCGACGCCAAGCTTCCGCAGCAGCGTTTCGCCATCGGGAGTGATGGAAAGCGAAACCTGGCGGCGATCTGTGGCGGGACGCGTGCGGCGAAGCAGGTTGTGCTCCTCACAGCGGTCAGCCAGTTCCACCATGCTGTTGTGGTTGAGCTGCATTCTCTCAGCCAGATTGGTGATGGTGGGCTCCATATCCTTGGGCAGCCCTTTAATGGCCAAAATCAATTGATATTGCTGAGGATTGGCCCCCAAAAGCCGCGTGGACTCCTCCATATTCCGGAGAAACCGGCGCAACTGATAACGAAATTCCCCTAACGCCAGATATTCCGGCTCAGTGAGAGGACGCAAATTTTTTCCCTTTGACATTTTATATCGCCTCGCGACATAATACCAGCATTCTGCTAGATTCGAGCCTGGGCCTTCAGCCGGCTACCAAACCCGGTTGAGGGCCCTTTTAAATTAAGCGCTCTTTGAAGTAGTGCTGGTTGAATTGTAAATAAATGTAAGCATAATTAAACGCCCTTCCCTTTGCCACCCATCCAAAAAGTAACGTCACGTTAAACTTTCCCGGACAAAAGTCCAGAGTTGGCGAAAAAAGGGCGTCGCCATTTATGATCAAAGTAGCTGGTTTATGCCCTTTTTTGAGAGGAAGAGCCTTTGATTCCACGCTATACCCGTCCTGAGATGGGCCGTATCTGGAGTGATGAAAATAAATTCCGTTGCTGGCTAAAGGTTGAAGCTGCCGCCAGCCTTACCCTGGCCGATGCGGGGATTGTCCCTGAGAATGCCGCGCGGGCGATTGCCGAGCGCGGTGACTTTGACCTGAAACGAATCCATGAAATTGAAGCCGAGGTGCGGCATGACGTGATTGCCTTTACCACTGCCGTGGCGGAAAAAGTGGGCCCCGAGGCGCGCTGGCTGCATTACGGCCTTACGTCGAATGACGTGGTGGATACGGCGCAGGCGCTCCAGATCAAAGAGGCATCGCGGATTATCGCGGAAGACCTGGAGCAGTTAAAGCAAGTGCTGGCGCGACGCGCGCACGAGTTTGAGCACACGCCAACGATTGGCCGTACCCATGGCATCCATGCCGAGCCCACGACGTTTGGACTGAAGCTGGCCAACTGGTACGCCGAGACAGTACGCAACATCGAGCGGTTCCAGCGCACGGCGGAAGAGATGCGCGTGGGAAAACTCTCTGGCGCTGTGGGAACATTTGCGCATCTGGAGCCGGAGTTCGAAGAAAAAATTTGTGAGCGCCTGGGCCTGAACGCTGCCGCAATCTCAACGCAGGTGATCCAGCGCGACCGCCATGCCTATTACGTAGCCACGCTGGCGACAATCGCATCCACGCTGGACAAAATCGCCACTGAAATACGGCACTTGCAGCGGACAGAAGTCCGCGAGGCTGAAGAATATTTCAGCGAGAAGCAAAAAGGCTCTTCCGCCATGCCGCACAAGCGCAACCCGATCACCTGCGAGCAGATCAGCGGACTCGCGCGCGTGGTGCGGGCCAACGCGCAAGCCGCGTTTGAAAACGTGGCGCTCTGGCATGAACGCGATATCTCACATTCATCGGTCGAACGCGTGATCTTGCCGGATTCCACTATTCTTGTGGACTATCTGCTGACCAAGACCATCCATTTGATTGACACGTTGATGGTCTATCCCAACCGCATGCTCAAGAACCTGGAATCAACCGGTGGGCTGGTCTTTAGCGGGCAGCTGCTGCTGGATCTTTCTGAGCATGGCATGGCGCGTGAAGACGCTTATCGCCTGGTGCAGAAGCACGCAATGCGCGCATGGAAAGAAGATCTCAACTTCCGCGAACTGGTGATGAACGACGCGGAGATTACGTCGCGGGTTCCGGCAAAGCAGATTGAACAGGCGTTTTCAATCGAGCGGCAGTTGAGGAACGTGGACAAGATTTTTAAGAGGGTGTTTGGGAAAACCAGTTAGCCGCAGATTTCGCAGATGGACGCAGATCAAGAAATTTAGCCGCGAATCAACGCGAAAATACGCGAATCAACATCAGGTTTGAAAGGTAAAAACCTTACTATGGATTTTCGCGGATGAATGCGGATCAAATGATTCAGCCGCGAATAAACGAGAATATACATAATTCTTTTTGATTCGTGTTTATTCGCGAAATTCGCGGCTAGGCTTTTTAGACGGAAATGGTGAACGACGTCTCAGTCCTGGTCACCGGACGATACATGGTGTCGCGCTCGACAGGTTCCCGGCCGGCTTCGCGGATCAGGCGCTCCAGTTCCTTGCGGACCATACCTTGCGGCGTGGTTGCGCCGGCGTCGTGATAGATTTTTTCTTCAATCACAGTGCCGTCAATATCGTCGGCGCCAAAGCGTAGTGAAATCTGGGCAATCTTGGGCGAAAGCATCTGCCAATAAGCCTTGATATGCGGGAAGTTATCGAGCACCAGGCGACCGATGGCGATCTGTTTCAGGTCGAGCATTCCGGTGGTCACAAACAGGTGCTGCAACGGCGTGTTCGCTGGATGGAAAGCCAGCGGGATAAATGTCTGGAAGCCGTGAGTCTCGTCCTGAAGGGTGCGCAGGCGGATCAGATGGTCGGCGCGATCTTCTTCGTTTTCAATGTGGCCATAGAGCATGGTCGCATTCGATTTGAGGCCGATCTTGTGCGCTGTGCGCGCCGTGTCAAGCCATTGGTCGCCGTCAATTTTATGGTCGCAGATCACACGGCGCACACGCTCATTGAAGATCTCAGCGCCGCCGCCGGGCAGTGAGTCCAGGCCGGCATTCTTGAGCTGCCGCAAAGTTTCTTCAATCGATAATTTGGCGCGCTTGGCCAGGAAAGCGATCTCAACCATGGTCAGGGCCTTCAGGTGTACCTGGGGAAAACGCTCTTTTAATCCTGAAATCAGGTCAAGGTAATACTGGAATGGCAAGTCGGGGTGCAGGCCGCCGACGATATGAAACTCCGTAATGGCTTCAGAGTAGCCCGAAGCCGCGGTCTGGAAAGCCTCGTCAAGGGCCATGGTGTACGCGCCGGGAGCGTCCTTCTTGCGGCCAAAGGCGCAGAGACGGCAGGCGGCCACGCAGACATTAGTCGGATTGATGTGGCGGTTGACGTTGAAATAAGCCACATTGCCGTGCAGGCGCTCACGAACATGGTTAGCCAGCCAGCCGATGGCCAGAATGTCCGGTGAGCGATAGAGGGCGACCGCATCATCAAATGTGAGCCGCTCGCGCGCAAAGACTTTATTGGCAATGGGTTGAAGGGTGCTGTCGTCCGTCTGAAACCCATGTCTTGCCTGGGTGGGAACAGTTGTGGCCATAAACAAAATAATACCTTGTTTTTGAGGGTGGCTTCAATTGCTGCGACAATGGACGCAATTCCCTCCATCCAACGCCCTTTTAGCAATCATAGATTGCTACCGTCACGTCTTTGCCCGATCAAGAAGATGACAAACCATATTGCAGGATACAGAAAATGGTATGTTTCTTGGCTTCGTTCTTCTGCTTGTGCGATCTTGTGGGACGGCGATTCATGGCGTTTCAATATCGGGCCCAACTTCAATTGCCCGGCGAACTTTACAAATGCCAGATTCCAGAGGGAAATCCGAATGTTGATTAAATTTTTCTTTCCGGATAGCCGCGGCATTAAGGCTTGCTTCCCCCTTTTATTGAGCACCTAATTTCCCATTTTGGGCTGGAAAAATCCTGCGAGTTTGGTAACAGCCGTGCTGGTCTGTAAAGTACAGAAAAGTTAAATAAAGAAAGATTTGAAAGGGCACTCCAAAAGCGCCAAGCAATCCCCAATTCCCTAATTCTCCAAGGAGAGAAAAATGAATAGCAAAAGATGGTTATGTTTTGCCGTCATGAGCTGCTTAGTCCTGCTCAGCGCCACCCTGTTCGGACAAGCCACGAGCAATGCCACACTGCAGGGGACGGTCACGGACAAGAACCAGGCCGTGATCAAATCTGCTGAAGTAACAATCACCAATAAGGCGACCGGTGCAGTCCGCACCGTGAACACCAATGACGTGGGCGAGTACCGCGCGGATTTGCAGCCCGGCATCTACACCGTGAAAGCCAAGGCAAATGGATTCTCGGCGGCGGAAACGAAGGACCTGGAAGTCTTTGTCGGCAGGACGTTGACGCAGAACTTCTCGCTCGTCCCAGGCGGGGTAAGCGAGACAGTGGAAGTGACAGCAGCCGCGCCGCTGGTTGACCAGACAAAAACTGACGTAAGCACGAACATCACCCCGGAACAGATTACGGACCTGCCGCTGATCGGCCGCGATATCGCCGACCTTGCATATCTTTCTCCCGGAGTGAAGGCCGCAGACTCCTATGATCCAACCAAGAACCGTTATGCAATTCTGTCAGTGAATGGCGAAGGTGGACGCAACGTAAACGTCACCGTCAACGGCATTGACAACAAAGATAATACGGTCGGTGGACCTGTAATGCAGCTTCCGGCTGAAGCAGTACAGGAGTTCCAGATTTCGACACAGAGGTTCTCCGCAGTGAATGGCCGCTCCGAAGGCGCCGCCATCAATGTGATCACAAAATCTGGGTCGAACAGCATCCATGGATCGGCATTCGGATTCTTCCGCGACCAGGCCCTCAACGCGGACCAGACGCAGCCCGATACCACGTCTCCCAGTGGCTTTAAGTCTTCAAATCCGCCTTATTCGCGGCAATGGTTTGGCGGATCCATTGGCGGACCAATCAAAAAAGACAAATTGTTCGTCTTTTTCGCCATGGAGCGTCAACGCGAGCATACTTCGAAATCTGAGGCTCCGTTCGCATTTACTGAGTTGACTCTGGCAGCCCCGATAGGAGCGCAGGCAGCCGCAATTATTCCGACGCCGTTCTTTGAAAACCGTATTGCGGGAAAAATGGATTGGACGATCAATACGAAAAACAGCGCCTACCTCTCTGTGGCTACGCAGGCGAACAACAGCCTGAACGACCAGAGCGACGGCACGCTGGACCTGACGGCCGGCAACTTCACAAAAAACCACATGCAGATTGCCAACGTCACCCTAAACTCTTCAATTACGCCGACGTTGATCAACCAAGCTACGATTGGTTTCCAGTATTGGAATAACCTGATTGACAGCAATCAACGTGTTCCTCTTGTGACATTCCTTAGCGGTGAGCAGTTTGGCACCAATACCAACGTTCCGCAAAACTCGATTCAGCGCAAATACCAATTCAAAGACGACCTGAGCAAGACAATTGGGCGGCACACTTTGAAGACTGGAATCGACTACATCTTTACGCCCTTTATGGGTGGCTTTTTCGAATTCAATCCAACTTTGGAGATCGATTTCGGCCAGGACCCCAGCTGTATTCTCGGTGTTGGACCAGGCGCCGGCCAGCCTGGTTGCGGTCCGGCTTTCTTCCCGCAAGGATTTTCAACTCCGGGTCTCATCTCCGGCAATGGCATTGGTGGCGGAATGAGCATCGCTGTGGGCGATCCGACCTTCATCATCAAGGATGCGAAACAGCTCGGCTTATACTTACAGGACGACTGGAAGGCGACCTCGCGTCTAACCCTGAACCTTGGTCTTCGTTATGACAAGGACTTCGACTTCATCGGCGGCTCAAAGATTTCCGACAGCCGCACCTTCCAGGAACTGCAGGCGGCCGCGCCTTTCAGCCCTCTGGCAGCGTCACTGGTGGCCAAAAAGGCGACTGATTACGGCAAGAACTTCAGCCCGCGCTTCGGCTTCGCATACGATCTCAACGGCCAAGGCAAGCACATTGTCCGCGGTGGATTCGGAATGTACTATGGCAACACTTTCCAGAACATCCCGTTGTTCATGGAGCAGCAGGCCAATGCCACCATCTTCCAGACGGCATTCGCCATTTCCGGCACGGACATCGTGCCCGGCACAGGCATTCCGCTGAGCAGTTGGCGTTTTGGCGTTGATCCTCTGCCAACAATTCCGGCGCCCTCTGGAACGCTGGCTGCCGGTGCAACAGGCAGAATCATGGACCCGAACTATCGCAACCCCGTGACCGAGGAGTTCAACGGCGGATATACCTGGTCGATCAACTCCAAGACAGTGTTTGAAGCCGAGTACGTACACGTGCTTGGTCTGCACCAGAACAAGACGATCAACCTCGATCCCAATATTCCCGTCGACCCGAATAACATTACCACTACAAAAAGAACCGGCGCTCCCGGCGGGTTTTTCCGTCCTCTCGACGCCGCGTTCACAGCGGCGGGTGTACCGGTGCTGGGCAGCGTCCGCGATGAAACTTCTGGCGGGCGTTCGCGCTACGACGGCATGAACATCAGCTTCCGTCAGCGTGGTTTCCACAAGATGGACCTGATCGCCAATTACACGCTGGCCCGCGCCGTTGGGTATAACCAGGATGGCGGCTCTTTCCGCTACTATCCTCGTGATCCGCAGCACCCGCTCTCTCCTGCCGAGTTCGGACCTGCGTTCAATGACGAACGGCATCATTTCACATTGGCTGCAACAGCACACCTGCCCTGGAATATGGAATTCTCTCCAATTCTTCAGGCGGGATCGTCCCGTCCATTTAACGCTATTGCGGGGAACAATATGCTGAACCTGGGCGGCGGCAGCGACGCTGGGGCTCTGATCGTGACGAATAGCGATCCGAACAATTTGGCCTCTGAGCTTAACGCTGCGAAGGCCCTGAATCCCGCCAACCCAACCTTGCCGGAGGTGCAGTGCTACTACTCAGGCAACTGCCACCTTGCTCCCTACAACTCCTTGCGCGGCGACCCATACTTCAACATGGATGCCCGCGTGGCGAAGAACATTAAACTGGGTGAAAACCGCAACCTGCAACTTGCGTTCCAGGGGTTCAACCTGTTCAACCATGCCAACTATGGAAATGATTTCTTTAACACAGTTGGTACCAACTTCAATACACCTAGCGACTTTATTAACCCCACGAGCAGCACACTGCCGCGGGCTTTCACGGGTGAATTTGGAGCAAGGTTCACCTTCTAAAATCTTGAACGTTACCTAACCTTGGGCCGGCAGAAATGCCGGCCCATTTTTATTGGGCGCGATTTGAAGATGATTGCGGGATGCAAGACAAGCGTGACGTGCCTCAAAGCAGACATTTTCCGCGGGAGCTCGCTAAGATTATTCTTCGCCGCTCTCGTTGGGGTCCCAGGTAATTGAAGCCCCAGAACCTTCCTGGACGGCAGAGCCGGAAATACCGCCTTCAAACTGGTCAGGATCGCCACCGGCTAGCTCGATCTTGCGGCGCTGGACCTCACGGATTTCACGCAGGATGGCCGCTTCGGCTTCAAGATATTGCTCTTCTGTGATGGAGCCTTCTTCCAACTCGACCTGCAGGTGCAGGAGTTGCTCTTTGAGAGGAGCGTCGTCCGTCCACTGCTCTTCCGCTACCTTCAGCAAGGTGCGCATGATGAAGTTCCAGCCGGAAAAGGGCGCGAAGAGCAGATCGTCGATTAAGAGCATAGTGTGCCGTTTCTTTTCTGCGACCCCGAGCGAAGCGAGGGGTCCCTATCGTTATCAATACATTTTGGAAATATGAACCGATCCGTATGAGCCTTTATGGCTATAGAGTTCCCTCGCTACGCTCGGGATCCAAAAACAAAAGCTTACCCCTGTCCGCCGCGCTCCAATTTCAGGCGGATATTCACAAAGTTGTAAGGCGGCCACGGGCCGGTGTACTTGAAATTCAGGCGGTCGCCAAATTTCTGCGCGACTTTGTTTACAGCGGCGTCAAACTCCGCCTCACGGGCCTTCTGGATCAGGAACGCGGCGTTCATGATCATCTTGTCGCCAATTGGTTTGTTGTCGCGTGAAGCCACGCAGACGGCGCGCAGTCCGTCATAAATTTCACGGACGTAGTTTGCAGCGAGCTCGGCCAGCGCCTTATCGATCATGCGGCCCAGCTGCATGCGCGCGAAGTACGTGGATTGCAGGTGCTTGCGCGTTAATTCCTGGTGGAAGCGATGGATTTCATCATGCTCACGCTGAAGTTCCTCGATAATGCGGTCGCGGTCCCAGGTAACTTTCAGGCCGAACTCAAGCTTGCCGGTCATCTGCTTGAGAACGTCTTTCAGCGACGAATAAATGCTCTTCAGCACTTCACGTATATCGTCGTCTGTGCGGAACACCGTGCCAAAGCTCATGGGAATGATGGTGTAATTCTTCATCACGGATTCGATGACGTGCTCATGGGCCAGCGCGTTGTCACGCGTCGGATCAAAGATGAAAACAGGCGTGCGGCTCACGACGGCAGCGATATCGCCATAATGCACCGTATACACGTCTTCATTCACGCCGCCGATGCTGCTGCGGCCAAAGCCGACAGGGGCGCGCGATTCAATCACGCCATAAACGTAGCGGCCTTCCTGCTGTTGTCCGCTTCGCGGCTCCATCTTCAGGCTCGCCGGCGGAGGCACAAGATCCAGGACCGCTGTCGCCGGTTCAGCCTTGATGGTCGCTTTGCGGACCGCGGTTGTCTTCTTGCCTGCCTTCTTGCTTGGACTCATTGTCTCTCCTCAACATGTTGGAGGTTGTCGCCAAAAATTCTTCAATCTCAATCGGCTTGAACATTACGCCAATGCCACGGCTGGCTGCTTCATCCGCGGTTTCCTTGGTGGCATACCCCGTAAGCAGGGCCGCGGGAATGGCGGCGTTAATTTTTCTTGCCGCAGAGATTACTTCAAACCCTGTATGTTGCTCTTCCAGTGAATAATCGCACAGAACCACATCAAACTGCTGCCTCTCCATGGCCTCAATCGCGGCCTTGGAGGTGCCGCACGCCACAACTTCATAGCCCTGCCGCTCAAGAATAAGACGATAGGTGAGCAGGACGGCCGCTTCGTCGTCCACCACCAGCACGCGGTATTTTTGATCGGCACTCACAATTTTACGACTGGCAAATCAATCTTGAAAGTCGTGCCGCGCCCCAAACGGCTCCTGACGGAAAGCTTGCCTGCATGGTTCTGGATGATTCCTTTCACGATCCAGAGGCCCAGCCCGGTGCCGCGTTCGCCCTTGGTGGTAACAAACGGCTCAAAGATGGTGCGAATCATTTCCGGGGGAATTCCCGAGCCGGTATCAGCGATTAAGATGCGCACCCAGCCATGCAGGTCGTCATAGCCAGGAATATGGCGGCTGCGTATGCGCAGCTTGCCTCCGTTCGGCATGGCGTCACGGGCGTTAATGACCAGGTTGGATAGCACCTGGCGAATCTGGTCGGCGGCGATCACGGCGTCCGGAAGCACGTCCAGTTGCGTCTGGACTTCCACATTGGCGCGCTGAAGCTGGCGATTCAGCAGCAGCAGTGTATCTTCGATAATGGTATTGACGTTGACCGGCTTGACCTGTTCCGTGTTGCGGTAGAGACCAAGCATCTGCCGCACGATGCGCGCAACGCGCTCAGTTTCCGACTTCAAAATGTTGTAAACGGGCGCGGCATTATCTGGAATGGCGCTGGCCAAAAGGTAGATCGCGTTCTTGATGGCCTCCATGGGGTTGTTGACCTCATGGGCGATGGTGGCGGCCAGCCGGCCGGTGGCGGCAAACTTTTCAATTTCCAGCATGCGCCGCTCTACCTTGAGCTGCTCCACTTTGCGCAAGGCCGTGAGGTCGCGCAGGACTGTGACGGTATATGCAACCTGACCGCGCTCACCATAGATCTTGCCGGAGCGGGCATCGTAATCGATTTCCTGCCGCAGCGTGGGATTGTACAAACGCAATGGCGCCGTTTCGCGATCGGCGAAAGAAGAGGTAAACGCGTCAATAAAAGCCGTGAGCTTGGTCTGGTTCTGAAACTGGACGGTGTCGCGCACCACGTCCACCTCTGTGCCGAAAAGCTCCTGGGCCAGCGGGTCCACCAGCACGATCTTGGCTTTGCCATCGCACACCACAATTGGGTCGCCGACGTTTTCAATAATCAGGTTCAGGCGGTCACGGTCCTGCCGCACAACTTCTTCAGCTTCGCTGAGCCGTTCATAATTCAGGCGCAATTCCTGGTCAGCGCGACGGAGATCGGTCACGTCACGCATCACGGTTACAGTGCCGAGCTGAATGCCGTCCGGGCCGAAAGTGGGCGCAGAAACGGCTTCAAACAGCATTTCTTCGCCCTCAATGGCGTCCACCAGCGTGAGATCACGATGGGAATCGCTGCCGGAAACCAGCATGGAAGAGAGCGCCGCGGAGAAAAGCAGGTTGTTGAACTCAACCGCGCGCACCAAACCTTCTGTCATCTCTTCCGGCACTCGGAAGAAGCGCTCTGCGGCCTTGTTCTGCATGATGACGCGATGCTGCGTGTCAGTGAGAATGACCGGGTCAGCCATGCTCTGCATTACAGTGCCCATTTGCGCGATGGTGATTTCCATATCACGCATGCGGTTGTAATAATGCTCAACCTTGAACAGGCGCGAAAGATAGCGGTTGGCCAGGTCAATCAACTCGCCTAGCTCGGCAATGGCCTGGGCAGAGTGGTTCCTGGGCAGTTCCACCACCACTACCGCGGCATAGGCGCGCATCTCACAGGTGGAACACACCTGGTCTTCCAGGCGGACACGTTTTTCCCGGCGCGAGTTCTGCACCGCCAGACAGCTTGAGGCGCGAATACGGTCCGCTTCCCAGCAAAGATTGCGGTTGGAATAAAGAATGGGATGGACGTAAATGGGGCGGTTGTGCAGGTTGCTTTTTTCCAGCACCTCCGGCCGCACGGAGTGCAGAACGCTGGTAAGAGGATGGTCCTGCATCCAGAGCGCGCTGGTAAATTTTTCCATCTGCGCACGAGGCCATTTCAGCGCCGCAGCCGGCGTGATTTCACCACTGTCGAGATTCACGTCAACAACAAGCGCGCGCGGATTGCCGAGAGCGATGATCTCTTCCAGCAAAAGCGGGAAGATCTCCTCCGAGCGTTCCGCCTGCAACAGACGAAGAACGGCAGGACGGCGAGGTTGGGCTGTACGCCGTCCATTCATGCGCGCCGGTTGCATCCGGATTTCGGCCGTAGCCATGCGTGTCCCCGAGTCCAGGCCTTACCGCCGCCGGCGGGGTGTACGAGGACTGACTTCACCCAGTTCTCCTTCTTCACCTTCAGCGCCGCCTTCAGTCAACGTGGGACGGGAAACCAGACCCGTGAGACCCACAGCGTCAGCGTACTTGAGGTAGGTATCAATGGACGCAACGACGACGCGGGCTTCTACCGTGATCAAGTCAATGCCGACCAGCGAAATGCGAACCCAGGCATCAATGACGATACCTTTGTCGAGCACTCGATCCAGAACATCGATTAAACTTGATCCGCCGGAAACTCTTTCAACGGCCATTCGAGGGCCTCCTTCATTAAGATCGATCGGCTCACTTCACTCTTTTTGCGCGGACAGCGGGCCTCTTCCGGTTCGGCGTCTGGGACGCCGGTGGCGCACCGGGTAACTGGGTCCTCCGCACAACGTTCTCAGGCACAGGAGCCGTGAGATTAGGATCGTACTTCCACCAATTGAGACCTATGGCCTCAGCTTTATCGACAGAACAAACAAGCAGCCGGATACGGATCGTGAGCAACTCCACGTTGGCAAGCGAAACGCGGATGTCACCCGCAATCACAAGCCCTTTATCGAGTACTCGATCAAGGATGTCCAGCAGGTTTGCTGTTCCGGAAACCGTAGGAACTCTTTGCATAATATCTCAGGAAAAAACAGAAGAGATCGCCGGGGACTGGGAGAATCCACGCGACTCGTGTCACCGCATCCTAACCAGCCTCACTACAAACTGTCAACCTTTGATAGCTTTTTTAACTGGCCTACGAACAATCCGGAAGGGGGAGGAGCCAGCGCGTGATTTTGAGATGCTCACATTCCCGAAATTGGTTGCCTGCATACGCAAAACCCGCATTTTATGCGTCTGATTGATGGGTTTGAGCCCGCGGCGCTTTATTTGTCCAGAAGATTTCCCAGAGGGCCCAGCTCAAGGTTCAGGTCTTCCGGCTTAAGTCCAAAGGCGGCGGCAAGCTCGTTGACCTTGGCTTCCAGGCGCATCAGCGCCTGCCCCATCTCTTCCACCTTTGTATCGCCTAACGATCCACCTTCCATGCGACGGATAGCCTGGCGCTCCAGCAGACGCCGCAACAGCTCAATTAAACTGAGCACAAGCCGCGCAAGCCCTTGCTCAATGTTTTCCGGAGAACAATCAATCCGGTCGATTGCGCCCTCGCCCACGGCCTTTAGCTCGCGGTTCATCTCAGAGACCGCAGCGGCAATTTCCTCTGGCGTGATCTTGCGAATGTCTGTCATTGCGCTCCGGCAGTCCCGTTTATCTGAGGCATTTTGACCTGTTCGCTCAGGAACTCAGCGGCCGGCCAGGGGCCACTCATGCGCCGCGACAGGTGTGTTGGGATGGGCACGGCAGTCACCGCCCGGCGAAAATCATTCTCGCGCCCTCGCTCCACCAGCGCAAAGATGCGCGTCCCGTTCTTGCCTTCGCGGACGCGAACGTCCCTGCTCAAATGAGCCAGAGCATCCCGCGTGGCCTGCGCAAATCCTTCTGAAGATCGCAAGGCCACGGCTTTCTGCTGAAGATAGGCTTTGCCGGAACTGCGGTCGATTTGAACCTGTGAAGGCGCGGGATAGATGACGCACTCCATCTGCACAAAGTCCTTGAGACGGCTTAAGTCTTGCAGAAAGCGCTGGCGATTTTCGGCGGCAAAGGCGGTGAACGCCTGCTGGTCATCAAAGACGGACAGGAGACGGAACGGAATTACTGCAGTCTGCTTAAACACCTTATGGACGACCTCATGAAACTCAACCGCGCTTTTCTGCATTCGCTCTGGATCAAACGGCCACTCTACTTCTGACCAGAGCAGGCCAAGGTCATCCGAAGCCGCCAGCTGGACCGGCGCGGCGTTGACGCCCAGCGCGGGCAAAGCGAGTTCCGGCGCATGGCGAAAGCCGCAGTAAACCAGCACGCGGCTCACTTCTGCCTCCGCTTCTCCTCTATTTGCAGATTGTTCAGCGCCGTTTCAACCGACGTCAGCACAACATTGAGGCCGAGATAGACCAGGTCAACCCCGGCCAGAGAGATCACCAGCGATCCATGGATCACGACGCCGGAGTTCAGCACGTGATCCAGGATTTCGAGAAGCGAAACTTCATCTTCTCCGCCCAGCGTTTCTAAAGTTTCAAAATCATTTGGCATCAGAGACAAAAGAGTACGGCGGCCATGGCCCATTTACTTCGATGCGCCGCTGCCCATCCCACCTCTCCACAAAATTTTTCAGCGCCTGGTCCCATTGTTTGCGCTTGGTGCGCGGAACAAGAAAAGTTGCCTGCCAGAGCAAGTTGGGCTGCGCTCCACTTACCTTGCCGCTGGGCGCGGAATGCGTGGCAATCTTGCCCAGCGCCGTTGCCAGCTCCTGCAATTCCTGGTCATTGCGCTCGGGACGCTTCTTCAACCGTGCCGCTTTCTGCTGCAAATACTCCTTGCCTGAGCGAGCTTCGGTTACGGGAACCGCGGCAACCTGCCGCTCGGCAAATACCTTTACACCCCATTCGTCGCCGCCGGAAACGCGAGCAAAGACTTTCTTGAGCGCGGCTTTTCTTCCCAGTACGTCCTTGAGAAGCGCTGGCTCGCCAGAAAATACGGTACCAAAGCGGGCTGGAACAATCGTCATCTGCTCCGCCACTTCGCCTACTACCTGCTGGTGGCGTACGCCATGCAGCGCCAGCCATTCAAGATTTTCCATGTTGCGCTCAACGGCATCGGCAAAGCTGGCCTGATCAACCTCACACACCCAACAAAGAAAATCACCGCAGGCCAGAGGCTGTACGGGATGCAAGCCGTCAATGCCAACGCTGCCGAGTTTTGCAGGTTTCCTGGCGGCAGACGCAGGCGCTTCAGAAATCCCATAAAGATAGAGTGCGCCGCTGGCCGCTATTTTTCGGTTTGAATTTGCCATAACTCGCCGGTAAATTTCTTCAGCTTTGCCGCGCCCGTAATTTCCGCGGGAAAATCCCGCACCAGATACAAACGATGGCCGCCGTATTTCTTTTGCAATGACTGCAATGTTGCTGCCTGCCAGTTCTGCGCGCGACGGCAAGTTTTACAGCCGGAATCCGGCCCAAGCAGGACCCGGTTCACGAACAAAGAATCTATGGCAACGCCAATTTCCTTGATCGCGGCCAGAAGGCGTTGCGTCTGCCGATCAGGCACAGGCTCCGGCAACATCACCGCCCATGCGCGGCTCTGCCGGGGATCACGCATGAGCTCCAGCAGTTTCCGCACTCGCTGCCCCAGTCCGGCCAGTTCCACAGCAACATCCTGCGCGAGGGCTAGTGTACGGTGCGCCGCCAGGCTTTTCAATAAAAGGCGCGACCACAGCAAAATGCGGTCCGGCATGCGCAACAATTCCAGCGCGTGGCCTGTGGGCGCCATATCAATGAATACGCTGCCGTGCTTTGCTTCCAGCAGGTCAAGGATGCGGAAGATGGCAAATACTTCATCCACGCCGGGCGGGACCACGTCCATAAGCGCGGCGAAGACTTCTTTTTCAAAAGTGAGATCAACATGCAGGCCGCCCGATTGCATGCTGGTTCCGGCGGAAAGCTGCTGCTTGATGCGGGCCGCCCAGCGGCGAAACTCAAAGACCGCGTCCATTTCCATGGCGGCAAGACCGGCATCGCCAAGGACAGAAACCATCTGGTCGCCGATTTCTTTCTGGAAAATGTCATCGAGCGACGGCGCAGGGTCAGTGGAGCACACAGTGACGTGAACATCTTTATCCAGCGACCGTTCATGGAAGGCCAGCGCGGCCGTGACCGTTGTCTTGCCCACGCCGCCTTTGCCCAGAGTGAAGGAGAGACGAGTTTTGGCGGCAGGCCATTTGGTCTTTGCGAACTTGAGTTTGATTTTGGATGTTCCTGGAGGCGGAGCGGCGAGGTTGGCGTGACCTCCAGCAAAGATCGTCTCGCCAAAGCGCTGCAACTGGCGCGGGCCAAGAAGAGGATTGCCCGGATCGGGGCCGATCAGCCTGGGCACGCGCGGAAATTTTTGCTTCAGGAACTGGACAGCCTTTTTGCCCTGAAGCGAGCGGGCGCGGCAGCGTGGGCACTTCCCTGCTGACATGACTACGCGGTTCAGGACGATACCGCCCAGACGCATCTCTGCTGCCGACTCCCGGAGCGCATCCACGCAGCGCACGGCTTCATTGAGAGAGAAGGTTTCCGCCGATGTGACCAGCAGAACCTCTGCCTGCTCCGCACTAAAAGCTTCTTTCACCTGCCTGACGGTGGCCTGCCACTTTTCCAGAAAGCCATGGGCCGGGCCGGACGTTCGTCCGCCGAAGCGTTGCGCCAGCAGGTCATCGCGGCTGGAGGCGACCTCAAGAAAATTCAGGAAGCGCTGAAAATGTCCTGGCAGCTCAAAGAGGCGCAACGTGTGGCCGAACGGGGCCGTATCAACCACAATGTGATCATGCTCGCCGCTTTCCAGCATGTCACGCAGCGCAAGCAGGCCAGCCACCTCTGACATTCCGGGCAGCGTGGTATCCAGCAGCGGCGCGATTTCTTCGCGATTGAAAAATGTACCATTCTCAACAATGTTGAGGATGCCTTCCCGGTTGCCCTCAAGAAACTTCTTGAACTCGCGGTCACTGTCAATCTGCCAGACGGAAACTTTGCCCTTGATGCCGGTAAGTCGGTGCGGCCCAGCTTTATCTTTAATTTCCAGCATGTCGGCCAGCGAATGTGCGGGATCGGTGGACATGAGCAGCGTCGATTGCCTGGGTTGGCGCGCGGCCAGATGCAGCGCGAGCGCGCAGGAGACGGTCGTCTTGCCTACGCCGCCTTTTCCCACGACAAATGTCAGCTTGGCCACAGATGGGTTTTACCGCAAAGGACGCGAAGGACGCAAAGAAATACGAGAAAGACTTCCTAGAATGCACCTAGGACACAGCAGTCGTACCGCAGTGATGGACGCGCTTCATTCCCTTCTTTCAAATCCCCTTAGCG
The DNA here is from genome assembly GCA_020072645.1 of Terriglobia bacterium. Taxonomy (NCBI): domain Bacteria; kingdom Pseudomonadati; phylum Acidobacteriota; class Terriglobia; species Terriglobia bacterium. The sequence continues at coordinate 61,936 of JAIQGK010000001.1, read as the reverse complement.
GCCTTTGCGTCCTTTGCGGTGAATTGATTCGGGTTTTAGCGTCCGTGGCGGTAAATTGCGCTCACTTTCCGCCCAGGCAAAACTCGGCCACCAGCGGCAGATGGTCAGACGCCAGCAGGGCCATGCGGCTGCGATGCAGCAGAAATTCTTCCAGCGCCAGGTCACGATCAAAATACATATGGTCAAGATGCATGATAGGCAATACGCCGGGATATGTGCGTCTACGGTTCAGGTGCAACTGGATATCGACGCTCTCAAACGAATGCTGCAAGCTCTTGGAAACCAGGCCGCGCGTCCATTCATTGAAGTCGCCGATGATTAGACGCGGGTGCTTCAACTGCGGCGACAGCAAAACTTCACGGCTCATCAGCAGACGCGCCTGTTTGCGGCGCTCCATGTATCCCGTTCCCAGATGGACGTTGAATAGATGGACAATTTTTCCCGGCGCAATCTCAAGATCGCAACGAATGCAGCCACGAGCTTCACGGCGAGAAGCCGTCAGGTCATAGACCCGGACTTCACGAACGGGAAAGCGGCTGAGAATTACGTTGCCATAAACGGCGCCACGCAGCTTGCGCGTCTCACCAATGCGATAGTCATAGCCTGCGGCGTCCGCCAGGTACTGCGCCTGGTTCTGCTCTTTGCGCCCGCCTTTCAGGCTCACTACTTCCTGCAGTGCGATCACGTCAGCCTCAAGCTCATTCAGCACTTCAGCAACTCTGGACGGGCGAATGCGTCCATCAATGCCACGGCATTTGTGAGTGTTATACGTGGCTACGCGGAAGCGAGGCTGTTCTTTCATTGACGGCAGTTGCTTTGAGGATAACCCTTGTCACTGCTCGCGGGCAATAATCCAGCCGAGCCATTCCATGGCGCGTTCCGCAAATGATCGATTCTCCCACTCTTGCAGCGTTTCACGATGCGATTTTCCCAGATCTTCATCAAAGTTTGCTGTGAGCTTGGCGGCGAGCGCAGGATCGGCGGTGGCCAGGTTCACTTCGTCATTCCAGCCGAACGAGCGGTGGTCCATGTTCGTTGATCCCACAACGCACCAAAGATCGTCCACGATCATGATCTTGGCGTGAATCATGGCGGGCTGGTACTCATAAATTTCAGCGCCGGCTTTTAGAAGGTCGCCATAAGTTCCGCGGCTGGAGCTGCGTGTCATGCTGTGATCACTATGCTTGCCGGGCAGCAATATCTGCACGCGGACGTGGCGCTCCTGCATGGCCTTGACCAGTTCTTTCCTTAAGCTCTCATCGGGAAGAAAATACGGTGTGGTGATCCGCAGATTTTTGCGGGCTGAGGCAATCAGCGTCTGGAAGAGAATGCGCGCGCGCGTGGATCCGCCCTGCGACGGGCTGCTGTCCACAACCATGGCTTGCGCGCCGTCACTATTGTCTTCTGAAACAAAATATTTTGGTCCGATCAGGATTTGTCCGGAAGATTCCAGCCAGTTTTCAACAAACGTGCTTTGCAGCGAGCGCACGGCGTCTCCGGTGATCTTGAACATGGTGTCGCGCCAGGGCGCGTCTTTCTTTTCGCCGTGCCACCATTGGTCGGAAATGCCGGCGCCGCCCAGAAATCCCACCTTGCCATCGATCACGATCAGTTCGCGATGCGTGCGGTTATTGGCGCGCGGCCAGTTATACCAGCGCAACGGATGGTACCACTCAACGTGTCCTCCGGCCTGCTTTAGATCGTTAAAGAATTTCTTGGGCATGCTGGCGCTGCCGATTGCGTCAATGTTCAGGTTGACTTCAACGCCGGCGCGGGCGCGTTCCGTCAGGGCATCCACGATCCGCCGGGCAATTTCACCTTTGGCGACAATGTAAGCTTCCCAGTTCACGCTCTGCTGGGCGGCCTTGATGGCGGCGATTTCCGCCTCATAAAAATTCACCCCGTTGGGCAGAGCTTCAATGTGGGTATGCGGCTCAATGCGCGACGCGGAGAGCGCTTCCAGTTGTTGCAGATACTCGCGTGAGTTCAAGTCGGCTGTGGGCTGGTTGTTGAGCTGGTATTTCGGGATCGGGCCAAAGAGATCAATCAGCACCCAGGAAATGATCGCCAGCATGGATATCACGGCGAACCAGCGCAGCACGCGATAATGTTCCAGCGCGCGAGTAACCTTGTCATCCTGCTGACTGGCCTGGGGACGCCGTGGTTGGGTCAATGTTGCCATCTACTACGTTCGATGCCGAGATCCGGGACAAAGCCAGCTTGCACTCTGCCCATTTTTGATGCCGGTTTTTTTACTGTTCGCGAGCAATGAGCCAGCCCAGCCATTCCATGCCGCGTTCCGCAAATGGGCGATGCTCCCACTCTTGCAACGTTTCGCGATGTGAATTTGCCAGATCTTCCTCAAAATTGGCGCCGAGTTTTGCAGCGAGCGCGGGATCCATCACGGCAAGGTTCACTTCATCGTTCCAGCCGAACGAGCGATGGTCCATGTTGGTGGAGCCAACAACGCACCAGAGATCGTCAACGATCATGATCTTGGCGTGGATCATGGCGGGCTGGTATTCATAAATCTCAGCGCCTGCTTTTAAAAGATCACCATAAGTAGCGCGGCTGGAGCTGCGCGTCATGCCGTGGTCGCTGTGCCTGCCGGGAACAAGAATCTGCACACGGACGTTCCGCTCCTCAATGGCGCGGACAAGTTCCCTGATCAGGCTGCGGTCAGGAAGAAAATACGGTGTGGTAATTTTCAGGCTCTTTTCGGCGGAAGCAACCAGCATCTGGAAAAGAATGCGAGCGCGGGTTGATCCGCCTTGCGAAGGGCTGCTATCAACGACCATGGAAACGGCGCCATCAGTATTTTCGGGCGCTGCGAAATATTTTTCTCCGGCGAGGATTTCTCCCGATGATTCCAGCCAGTTCTCAAGGAACGAGCTTTGGAGAAAGCGCACCGCGTCTCCAGTGACCTTGAACATGGTGTCCCGCCAGGGAGCTTGTTTCTTTATGCCATGCCACCAGTGGTCGGCCACGCCCGCGCCGCCGATGAAACCAACTTGCCCATCAATAACAATCAGCTCGCGGTGCGTGCGGTTATTGGCGCGAGGCCAGTTGTTCCAGCGCAGAGGATGAAACCATCGCACGTGGCCGCCGGCCTGAGTGAGCGGGGCAAAAAACTTCTTTGGCATGGAGAAGCTGCCCACGCCATCGATCGCCAGGTTTACTTCCACGCCGGCACGCGCCCGCTCCGTGAGCGCAGCCACCATGCGTTGCGCAATTTCACCCTGGGCAAAAATGTAGGCCACCCAATTCACGCTCTTTTGCGCCTGGGCAATGGCCTGAATCTCCGCTTCGTAAAAATTCACTCCGTTCGGCAACGGTTCAATCCGCGTGTTTGCCACGGCGCGTGAAGAGGCCAGCGCTTCCAACTGGCGCAGGAACTCAGGCGAATCCAGTGCGCCATCTAATGGGTGGCTGATTTTGTAGCGCAAGACGGGGCCAAATAGGTCGATGATTACCCAGGTGATGATTGCCACCATGCAAACCACGGCAAACCAATGCAACATCTGATGGTGGCCGATGGCAAGGCCAACGCAAGCCGCGGCGAACCACAAGACAAGATGATGGCGGCGCAGCGCGAAGCCGATGTCATGGGTCTTGTGATCGCGCTTGCGGAGCGGCTTTGCTCTCGATTTGGTAACGGTGTACGTGTGTTCACGAGTACTCATGCGTTATTCATTTCGATGCGGGACAGCGGCAGCAGGCTTGCGCCGAGAATCAATAAACCGTGAGCCAATTAAAATAGGTGCGTGGCAACTTTGAGCAAATCTCCTAAAGTGAAATCGGTAAAGCGGGTCCAACTCCGGCTGTTGCAATCGCCTGACTTAAAGCGTGTTCCGTGGCTGGTCCATGGATTCACTACGCGTCCCGGCGGCTTCACTACCAGCTATGGCGGACGAACCCTGAATGTCGGCTTTACCAAAGACGATCTTCGCGCCAGCGTGGAACGCAATCGCAAAGCAGTGCTGCTGGCTGCAGGAGCTGCGACGAAGAGCGAGCCGTGGCCGCTGGTCACGCTGCGGCAAATTCATTCCGACCTGATTCATGTTGTCCTCTCGCGCAAACCGGAAAAGCTGGTGGGCGATGGAGTGGTCACTGATCTGCGCGGCATTGCGCTCGCAGTTCTTACCGCCGACTGCTTCCCTGTCGTGCTGGTCGACACAAAGAAGAAAGCTGTGGGCGCGTTCCATGCCGGATGGCGCGGTACGGTGAAGCGCATCGTGGAAAAAGGCGTCGGGATTATGCGGCTGGAATTTGGCTCGCGTCCGGAAGATATTCACGCGGCGATTGGGCCGGGAATCCAGCAATGCTCGTTTGAAGTTGGCGAGGAAGTGGAAGAAGCTTTTCATACGCAGTTTGCTTACGCCGCTGAACTCTTTCATCGCGTGCAGGAGTCGGACGCCGTGCGGGAGCGCTATCCCATGCTGTTCATGAACCAGCGCGCGCCGGGGCATGGCGATCCGTGTATTAAGGTGCATCTTGACCTGCGTGAGGCCAATCGCCGACAACTGATCGACGCGGGCGTGCCAGAGGAGAACATCACCGCGCTAAAAGACTGTACCGTGTGCCAGCCAAAAAAATTCTTCTCTCATCGGGCGGAAAGAGGAAAAACCGGACGCCAGATGGCTCTGATCGGCATCCAATAGGTAAATCAAAACCTACCACGGAGACACAGAGGCACGGAGAAGAGCAAAGGCCGCATGAGATCTGGTGATCGCACGTGATCGGGTGATCAAACATCAAAACGCTTTCACCGCAAAGGACACGAAGGATCGCAAAGGAAGACCTGAAAGCTAGAACTTGTGACAAAGAGTATCCTTAATTGGCAGGATCAACAGGAATTTTTATGTTGGATTTTTTTAAGTTTGGTTTCCTAAAGACCATCAAGTCGCCGGAGCAGCGCAAAGCGTGGTTCGTCGCCATTGTGGCGGATGCCATCCAAATCGTCGGCATGCCCTTGTTTGCTGAAGGCGGCCTTTCACCACTGGATACCGGGCTGGACGTGATCGTCGGCGCAATCCTGATCAAGCTGCTGGGATGGCACTGGGCGTTTCTGCCCACCTTTGCCGCGGAGCTTGTCCCCGGCCTCGACCTTTTTCCCACATGGACGGCAGCAGTCTTCTTTGCCACGCGTCAATTGAACAGCGCACCCGAGCAGGACGCGATCGATCATGACCACAAACGGTCGACGGAGCCGGAGATTCTAGAGCCAGGACCTGCGCCGGCAAGAAGGGTTTGAGGGATCGCCGGGACGCCGAAATCCGAAAACCAAGGCTTACCGCGGATCAGCGCGGATGGGAAAAGATCAAAAACCTACCACTGATCCACACTGATAATACTGATCTAAAAAAAAATCGCCGGAATCGCCGATATCGGAAAACCAAAACCTCACCGCGGAGGCGCGGAGGAGATCGATGATCGGAAGAAAACCCCAAGTATGCATTTCGTCCCAGGCCGTCTTTCAAGACGATGCGCAGCCACGCCAAGGAAGCGCGTCGCCCGGGCAGCAGCACTGCTGTATAATTCGCGCATGAAAACCTCTCTTTTGCAGCGCGTCGTGTGCCTACTGATGATCTACGTGTTACTTGTGCCGCAGAGCTGGGCCACGTGTGGTGGCGGCGGTGGCGGAGGCATGGGCGGAATGGGCGGAGGGTCGAGCCAGCAGACCTACCAGGTGCCGTGGAAGCTGATTACGCCGCAGGAGCCGGTGAAAGAAGGCCTGGCGGTGTACTGGTTCCCCACGGGCAAACAGGAGGTTGAGCGCTCAAGCCTGCGCGAATCGCGCACGTTGCAGCTTTATTCCCAGCAGTGCGTGACCATGGGAATTGTGGATGTGCAGAGCGCGCTGGGGCAGAAGTATGTCCCGGATGGGAAGCTGCCGGTGGCGCTGCTGGTGCAGGCCGATGGCACGGTGGTGACCAAGCTTGAGAACACAAACGGAAAGCTCAAGGTTGGCGACCTGGAAAAGCTGCTGGAAAGCGAGATGAAGAAGCGCGAGTCTGCAGTGAAAGAGAAGATGGAAGCCGCCAAGGCGAAGGCGAAGTCCGGCGACAACCAGGCGGCGATTGCCGAATTGAAGCAGGTCGTCGAGCAGAAATGCATGTTCCCCGGCAAAGCCAAAGACGCGGTAAAAGAGCTGAAGAAACTGGGCGTAACCGACCTGAATGCCGAAGCGATGCCTGATAGCCCGAACTTTGATCCGGCGGTGAGCGCCAGGATCCAGAAAACGATGACAATGGGCCTGATGGCGGAAAACGACGCCAAGTACATGCTGGCGCAGAAGTATTACACGGCGGCGCACAACCTTGATCCGAATGATCCGACGCCGCTGCGCTATCTGGGCGAGCTTTACAGGCACCACACAGGCGAGTGGGACAAAGCGCGGGCCACTTTCAACCAGATCCTGGCCATGCCGGCTGATCCGCTCTCAAGGGCCGTGGCGCTGCATGGGCTGGGCAAAATGACGATCCATGAAGGCGACTTTAAAAAAGGCCTGCACCTGATGGAAGCTTCAACGCAGGAGTTTCCGCTGGCGCTGGCGTACCGCAATCTGGCCGTCTATTGGAATTCTGAAGGCGACAAAGTGAAGGCCGATGAATATACGCGCAAGGCGCTGGCGCTCGATCCGAAGGAGCCTTTCAACCTGATTTTTGCCGCTGCGTTTATGGCAGGCAATGGTCATGGCGACGAAGCGCTGAAAATCGCCAAAGAGAACGAAGCGATTCTGTGTGCCAGCTACAACCTGGCCGCGATCTATGCGCAGCTTGGGCAGAAAGAAAAAGCGCTGTCACTGCTGAAGCGCCACTTCTTTGAGTATGAACGGTATCAGTCCGTCCGCAGCAAAGAGATGATGGAAGCGCGCGTGGATGCGGTGTTTGCGTCGCTCTACAAAGACCCGCAGTTTGTAACGTTGACCAGCGGCGCGGATGGCCGTCTGCCATTGCCTGGAATGGGCGCTAAACCGGCAGGAAACTAGGGGCGGAATAGAGGGCATTTGGCGGGTCGCGAGTGAGAAATTGCCAGTTTGATAGTTCCCATTTTGGGAATGGTGGAAACCGAGGTAATCTCGTTTCGGGGCGTGCAGTTTGTTAGAGTGAGCTTACTTTAGGGAATCAGTAAGGTAAGTATGAAGACCCTCACAATTCTTGTTGCTGAAGACGATTTGCTCACCCGCATGACGCTGGAACGGTCAGTGGTCCAATGGGGCTACCAACTGGTTTCTGCCGCCGATGGAGAAAACGCGCGTGAGTTGCTGCGCACACGCAGCATTGACGTTTGCCTGCTGGACTGGGACCTGCCAAAGCTGAACGGCATTGAACTTTGCAAATGGCTGCGGACGCAGACCACGGCCCGGGCCCCGTATGTGGTGCTGATTGCCGGGACGGAGCAGCCGGAAGAAATCCAGACAGGGTATGAAGCAGGCGCCAACGATTACGTTACAAGGCCGTGTGACCTGAAATATCTGCGACGGCGGATTGCAGCCGTGGCTGACAAGCTTAGCCAGCAGGAATTGCGGCTGGATAAAGCCGAGATCGAAGGCGCGGAGAACCGCAGCGTGGCCGGATTGAGCCCGCTGGATATTTATCTATCGGACCTGCGATTCATGCGGCGCAAAACGTAACGCTTTTGCTGGACGTGGTTTGCGTCGGACGAGCGAAAGCTTGCGGCGACGCGAAATTTAAAGATCGCTTTCCGCAACCACCGTTACTTGCTTGCCCATGCGCCTGCCGACTTCAATACACGCGGCAATGGTTTCATCGTCGGTAAGCCGGGCGCGCACGATTTGCAGATTTTTGCCGCTAAAAACAGGATCGGCAAAGCGCATGCCCGCAATCCTGGCCGCGCGATAAGTAACGGAAGCGACTTCAGTCACGCTGAGAGCAGTCGTGTTCGAAATCAGGATAGTTTGCGGCCGGCAGATTTTATCGAGCAGCGTGAAGATTTCAATCTTGGATTCCAGTTCGTCCGGCACGGCTTCAATCACCAGATCGGCTTCGCGCGCGGCGTGTTCCACCGTCGAGGCATATTCAAGGCGGTTGAAGGCAGCCAGCGCTTCCGGTTTGCTCACGGTCCCAAGATCGGCGGCGCGGGCCAGGTGCTCACGCAGTTCAGCGGCAGCGGTGCGCAGGCTGGAAGGCAGAATGTCTTCCAGGATGGTGCGATAGCCGCCCAGCGCAGCGGCAAAAGCGATTCCGCGGCCCACGGCTCCGGCGCCAATGACCGCGATGGTCCGGATTTCGGCCATCAAACTAGCCCTTGTCCAGGCTCTCCAGGGTTTTCATGAAGCTGGGGTCGGAGTTGCGCATGTAGTCGGCCAGCCGTTTGCGTTCTTCCGGGGTCATGGTGGAAATGCCCACCACGATGCGGCGGAGCGTGGCGGCAATGTCGTCCACGTAATTCATCATTCTGATCAGTTCACCGGTTGCTGGCATGCTGGATGTAGCTCCTTTATTTTCCAAAATCTATTTTCAACTGTTCCGGCAAAATTAGCAAAGCGCTCACGCTCCATGTCACATCATGCCGGATTTGTGCATCTAAATCCGTTGGAGTATTTCGTCTTAAAACTGTCCTTTCGCGATTCAGTCCCATGAGAGCCAATCCAGCGATATTGACGCCAGAAACGAGCGGAATCTCGGAGTGCCTTGATCGATTGGCGTCAGAGAAAGGCAGCGTCAAGCCGCTTTCCACGTATCGCCTGCAGTTTAATGCCGGCTTTCGCTTTGAGAATGCGCGCCGTCTGGTGGGATATCTGCATGCTTTGGGCATCTCGCACATTTATTCCTCGCCCATACTCAAGGCCCGAACCGGAAGCCAGCACGGTTATGACATTACAGACCACAACCAGCTCAATCCTGAAGTCGGCAGCTATGAGGAGCTGCAGGAGCTGGTAAGTGAATTGAAGAATTACGGCATGGGTCAGGTGCTGGATATTGTTCCCAACCACATGGGAATTGGCCTTGGCGCAAACCCGTGGTGGTGGGACGTGCTGGCTAACGGCCGCGCGTCCGAGTTCGCGGAATTTTTTGATCTCGACTGGGAGCCGCTAAAGCCAGAGCTTCGCAACAAGCTTCTTCTTCCCATCCTGGGCGATCAATACGGCGCCGAGCTTGAGGCAGGACATATCCGTCTGGTGAGCAATAACGGCGAGTTTCACATCGACTATTTTGACAAGCGCTTGCCGCTCGACCCTCAAACCGTTCCCATGATTTTTGAGCCGCGCGCTTATGACTTGCCGCAGGAGCTGCGCAATCTTTTATCGGGCCTGCGTAACCTGCCTTCGCACAGCGCGTTGGAAGGTGATCTGGTGCGCCAAAGACGGCGTGCCATCGCGTCCCTGGCTGTGGCGTGGAAAGAGTTGATGGAAAAGTCTCCCGACTTGCAGGAGACTGCGGCGCGCGCGGCCACGCTGATGAATGGTCGCCCAGGCGACCCTCGCAGCTTCGATTCACTGCATCGTCTGCTGGAGGCGCAGGTTTATCGTCTGGCCAACTGGCGCGTCTCTGGCGAAGAAATTAATTATCGCCGCTTCTTTGACGTAAACGATCTCATTGGCTTGAGCATGGAAAATCCGCGTGTCTTTGCCGCGACACACCAACTGTTACGCCACCTGCTCGCGGACGATATGGTGCAGGGCGTGCGCGTGGACCACTGCGACGGCCTGCTCAATCCGCGGCAATACATGGTGCGCATGCAAATGCTCTATGCCGCCAGCCAGTGCAATGGCGCAACGCCTCGTGGCACGCTGGCGGAAAACGGAATTGAGTTAGACCTGCAGCAGGCTTTTGGCCAGCATGACTGGATGAACCAGCGCGCCCTGCTTTATACCGTGGTGGAAAAAATCCTGGAGCCGGGTGAAGAGCTTCCTCGCGAGTGGCCGGTGGACGGCACTTCAGGCTATGACTTCACCACGCTGGTGAATGGGCTGTTTATTGATCGCCGCAATGAGAAGAGCTTCACCAATTTTTATCACCGTTTTACCGGCGGAACGCAGGACGTGGAATCCATTATCTACAACAGCAAGAAGCTCATCATGCATGCCTCCCTTGCCAGTGAGGTCAACGTGCTGGCGCATATGCTTGACGCCATTTCTGCCACAGATCGCTATGCCCGCGACTTTACCCGCAAGTCTTTGCGCGACGTAATTCGTGAGACCATCGCCTGCTTCCCAGTTTATCGCACATATATTGACGAACGCGGTGAGATGACCGAACGTGACCGCGCTTACATCCATGAAGCGGTTGCCAAAGCCAAGCGCCGCAACACGGATAAAGCTCCAGCCAGCTTTGATTTTCTCCGCGACATCCTGCTGCTGAAGCACAAGCACACAGAAGATCAATCTGATCTCTATCGCAAAAAGCTCCGCTTCACGCTCAAATTTCAGCAGCTCACCGGCCCGGTAATGGCCAAAGGCATGGAAGACACCGCATGCTATGTCTATAACCGGTTTATCGCGGTGAATGAAGTAGGAGGATCGCCGGGGCAATTCGGCATTAGCCCAGAAGAGTTTCATTCCGGCAATCTCAAGCGCGCGGAAAGCTGGCCATATTCCATGCTGGCCACGTCCACGCATGACACCAAGCGGAGTGAGGATGTGCGCGCGCGGCTGGATGTGCTCTCTGAAATGCCGAAAACGTGGGGCGCGCACGCGCTGCGCTGGCGCCGCACCAACAGACTGCGCAAGCGCATGCTTCCCGATGGCCGCCAGGTCCCGGATTTCAATGAAGAATACTTCCTCTACCAGACATTGGTGGGGACTTGGCCATTTGAGTTTGGTACGGACGCGGATCGCGAAGAATATGTAGAAAGAATCCAGCAATACATGTCCAAGGCGGTGCATGAGGCCAAAGTAAATCTAAGCTGGATCAGTGACGATCCGGCGTATGTGGAAGCGCTGCGGCAATTCATAGAGAAGATTCTGATTTCGGGAACGGCGGCGAAGCCAAACGCTTTCCTGGAACAGATGCGGACGTTCATGCCGTCCGTAAATTTCTTTGGCGCCATCAATTCTCTGGCGCAGCGCGTGCTGATGCTCACATCCCCCGGCAATCCTGACATCTATCAGGGGACGGAGCTATGGGACTTCAGCCTGGTCGATCCCGATAACCGTCGTCCGGTGGATTACGCCTTGCGCGAGCATCTGCTGACTGAGCTTGACCGCAAAGCTGAAGCGGGCAATCTTCCGGCACTCTGCACCGAACTGCTGCACAATTACCAGGATGGCCAGATCAAGATGTGGACAACCATGCAGGCGCTGCGCCTGCGTCGCGACCGGCGTGATTTGTTCCATCCCGGCCTCTACCAGCCGATGCACGCCAAAGGCACGAAACAACAGCATGTGGTTGCTTTCGCGCGTGAGCATAACAGCCAGATGGCAATTGTAGCCGTACCGCGACTGAGTTATACGCTGGCTGGCGGCTCCGTGCGTGCTCCGCTGGCATCTCTGTGGGAAAACACTGAGCTGCCGGTTCCGTCGCGCTGTCCGGAGTTTCTGGAAAATGTTTTTACCGGAGAGAGAATCAGGGTCAGTCCGCAGCGAACGCTGTTATGCCGCGAAGTCTTCGCGCACTTCCCCGTGGCCCTGCTGGTCAGCAGCTAGCGCTTGCGGGTTGCGATCACAGACAGTTGTAAGCGTGGCCAGCTTTTCCGCCAATGCATTCGTGAGCGAGCCCTTTTTAAAGCGCCAGCCCCAATTGCCGCCGCTCAGTGATGGCGTGTTCATGCGGGCATCGCTGCCCAGGCCCAGAAAATCCTGCAAGGGCACAATCGCCATCCTTGCCACTGAAGAAAAAGCGGCGCGGATGAACGCCCAGTGCATACCGTCCGCGGGTTCGCCAAGATAGTTTGCGGCAAAACGCTTCTCTTCCTTGTTCGCAGAGGATTTCCACCAGCCCGCCGTCGTATCGTTATCATGCGTGCCGGTATAGACCACGCAATTGGGTTCAAAATTCTGCGGAAGATAAATATGCGCTCCGGGATCGCCAAAGCCGAATTGCAGCACCTTCATGCCGGGAATACCCAGCCGCTCGCGCAACGCATGCACCTCTTCGGTGATCAAGCCCAGGTCTTCAGCAATAAAAGGCAGGTCGCCCAGGCTCGCGCGCAACGCATGGAATAAATCATCACACGGTCCCTTGACCCATTTGCCGTGCACCGCCGTGGGCTCGTCGGCTGGGATTTCCCAATAACTCTCAAAGCCGCGGAAGTGGTCCAGACGCACGATATCGCACATCTCCAGCGTGCCCTTCATGCGCTGGATCCACCAGTCATAACCGCGCGCCTTGTTCACGTCCCAGCGATACAGAGGATTGCCCCAGCGCTGGCCCGTCACGCTAAAGGCGTCCGGCGGGACCCCGGCCACTACTGTGGGCAACAGGTTTTCGTCCAGAAAAAATAGATCAGGATTGCGCCATACGTCAGCCGAGTCATAGTTCACAAAGATGGCAACATCGCCCACAATCCCGATGCCCCGCTGGCGGCAGTATTGATGCAGCGCCCGCCACTGTTCGAAGAATGCGAATTGAATGGCCCGCTCAACTTCCAACTCCCGCTGGTATTCCAGCCCGAATTTGTGCAAGCCCTCAGCTTCTCGCCGCGCCAGCTCTTTTGGCCATGAACTCCACGTCGCGCCGTGATGGACCTGGCGCATTACGTCAAAGAGCACAAAATCTTCCAACCAACCGGCGTGGGCCCTCTTGAATTCGGCAAAGAGGCCACGGTCGCCGTTGCCGCGCTCCAGGAAGTTCTGTGCTGCCCTTTGCAGCAAAGGTAGCTTAACGGCCTTTGTTTCCTCAAAATCTACCCGGCCATGATGAGTGGGAAGCTTTTTTAGCTGGTCTTTTTCTATCCAGCCGCGTTCAGCCAGCCTTTCCAGGCTGATCAGCAGCGGATTGCCGGCAAATGCGGAGATGGCCGAATAGGGCGAGTTGCCCAGCCCCGGTGGTGAGAGCGGTAGCACCTGCCATAGGCGCAGGCCGGACCGGGCCATGAAGTCCGCAAAGGCGTACGCTTCCGGCCCAAGATCGCCGATACCGCCCAGCGAAGGCAGTGAGGTTGGATGCAATAATATTCCGGCCGATCGCTGGGACAGCATAGTTCTCTATGATGCAGTCTTAGCTGCGAGATTTGGCAAGATTGTCCATTTCTGTTTTGTTGATTTTTACCTTGCCCTCTTTTTCCAGGCGGGTATTGAGATCGTTCACAAACAGGCCCAGTACTTCCTGCCGCTTTTGTCCGGCAAGGCGCTCGCGCAACTGGTCGCGTTGCTTGGCAAACTCGGCATCGGAGGCGGAAGGCTCTTGCCGTTCCACAATCTGCAGCACGGCCTGGCTTGCCCCCAGATTCAACGGTCCGCTGATTTCGCCCGGCTTCATCGTAAAAGCCGCGCTGGCCGCCCCTGACATGCTGCCAATGTCCGGCACGGTCTGCGTCCGTGAAACCAGGTCGCTGGTCTTAAACGTGGCGCCGGCTTCCTTGGCGGCTTTTGCCAGATCATGCTCGGCATGTGCGCGGTCCGCCATTTCCTGGGTCTTGCGCCGCAGGATATCGGCCGCACGCTGGTTCTTGAATTCCGTCGTCACGCGGTCCTTGATCTCCTCAAATGAAGGCGTGCGCGCCGGCTCGATCTTGGTGACTTCAAATACCACGGTGCTTTGCGGTGTTTGGCCAACCTGCGGGCCTGACTTCTCATTGGCGGCGAAAATCGCGTCCATCAACTGGGGTTGAGGGCCAATGCCGGGCAGGGCATCACTATGGGTAATCGGATTGCTGCTGACGACCTGTACGCCATACTTACTGGCGGCTTTATCCAGCCCCTGTTTTTGCGCAATGGATTCCGCCTCCGTCGCAGCCTGGGCCATCATGCCCTTGATTTTTTCCTGCTTTTTGGCCTCTTCGATTGCCGGCTTTACCTCAGCCAGCGGCTTCAGGTGCGCATCTTCCTTATCTTCAGTCTGGATGATGTGAAACCCGAAAGATGTCTGCACCGGGTCGCTGATCTGCCCTTTGTTCTGGGCAAATGCCGCTTTGTCGAATTCCGCTACCGTCTGGCCTCTGGTGAGCCAGCCCAGTTCACCGCCTTTATCTTTGCTGCCGGGATCGCCGGAATATTTCTTTGCCAGACCGTCCCAGTCCCCCGTAGCCTTGATCTGCTTTAGGACATCCTGGGCTTTGGCCCGCGCTTCATCCATCGCTTTCGGGTCAACCTTGCCGTCAGGTCCCGGCTTGGGCATTTCAATAAGGATGTGGCGGACTTTCACCCGTTCCGGAATGCGATAGGCATTCTGGTTCGCGCTATACTCGCGCTGTATCTCAGTGGGATCGACGGTCACCTTATCGGCAAAGTTCTTGTCTGTCAGCACAAAATACTTGATCTGCCGTTTCTCCGGGACTGAGTTTGTGTAGCGCGCCTGGTTCGCGGTGTAAAAAGCCTTTAACTCCGTGTCAGTCGGCTTGATGGTCTTGGAAACGTCGTCCATCTTGATGATGGCGTACTGAAATTTCACTTTCGTGTTCTGGTCTTTGTAAGCCTGCTCCACTTCCGCGTCGGTTGCGGTGGCGCTGGCGCCGATCACATTCACCAATTTCCGCTGCAGCAGGTCAAGCCGCACGTCGCGCTCAAAATTTTCTACCGTGGTGCCGCCCTGGGTCAGCATCTCCTTGTACTTTTCCGCGCCAATCCACTTCCCGCCGGGAAAGAAAGCCTGCTTGTACGGGCCGTACTGCAACTCATCGCGGAACTCCTGGTCTGAAACTCTCAGTCCCAAGCGCTCGCTCTCATACTGAAGTTCAGCCTGCTTGATCAGCTCTCCCACCGCATTTCGCCGCAGGATGGGCAGGTAAAAATCTGGGACTTGGTTTCCGCGCACTTGCGCCTGTACCGCACGGGCCACGTCTTCCTTGTGGATCTCATGGCCGCCCACGGACGCCACCACTCCAGTTTCGCCCGCTGTGGTATCGCCCATGAATCCGGGAATGAGGTAGGTCACCATACTGGCGGCAAGAATCAAGAGAAATCCGGCAAGGATATATTTGGCGGCTTTGTTGCCGCTTTGCAAAAACTTAATCATGGATGGAAAGCTCCAGGAAAAATGATGAGGTCAACTATGACTATTATAAAGTGGGTTGCCCCTTTAACAAAACTTTACCCGATGGCCACTAGCCTAATGGGTCAGCGCCGGCATCCCACCTTTCGACATCATCCAAAAATACAGATTTTGCGCGAATATAGACTCCGAGACTGGTCTACAGGGAACGCAGTTTGTGAATGAAAATCTTTGCGGATGGAAATGTATGGTTCCGAAGAAACACAACAGTTTGCTACTTCTCCAATCTTTCCGCTGGAAAGCAACATTCATACGTTCCAGCGTTGGAGGAGTTCTTTGGGTTGCGGCCTGAATCAACAAACCAAGCTCGGTCTCTTATTTTTGATGTCATACTTCTTTGATAATCGCGAGGTAAGAAAACAATGCCGGTAAAAAAGCGCTTTCCTTTGTTTATAGCTGCCGCAATCGCTCTGGCAACGATTGCAGGATGTGGAGGGGGCGGCAGCGTCAGGTTTCCTCCTCCTCAAGGTGGGTTTACGAATGCGAACCTGAGCGGCCCTTTTGCCTTCTCTTATACCGGGTCTGACGCTGCAGGCTTCCTGGCCGTTGCCGGCAGCTTTGTGGCTGATGGCTCCGGCCATATTACCTCCGGCACTCAGGACATCAACAGCGGCGCGGCCGTAAGTACCAATGCCGCTGTCAGCGGAACTTATCTGGTGCGGGCGGACGGACGGGGCACCATCACTCTCAATTCACCTGCCGGCAATTCCACTTTGGATTTTGTGATTGTGGCCGGCGGTCACGCGCTGGTCACCCGCTTTGATAACCGCGCGACCGGTAGCGGCACAATTGACCAGCAGACGACTTCTGCCTTTTCCAACGCTGCGCTGGCCGGCTCTTTCGCTTTCACATTATCGGGCATCGACACTAATGCGGCGGTTCCTTTGGCGATAGGTGGAGTTTTTACCTCTGACGCTACTGGCACCCTCACCTCCGGCTTAGACGACTCCAATGACAACGGTCTCATCGTAACCAATGACCCAATGACGGGCTCGATCCCCGTGGCTTCAACCGGTCGCGGCACTGCTACGCTCAATACCTCCCATGGCGCGCTCACGTTTGCTTACTACGTGGTGGACGCCAACCATTTAAAAATTGTGGGGACCAACAATCTCCCCGCGCTGGGCGGCGAAGCTTTCCGCCAGACCGGGCCGTTCAGCAATGCGTCAGTTTCCGGGCCTTTTGCGTTCACGATTGCCGGAGCAGATTTGCTCAACGGCAACCCGTTTGCCGCAGGCGGAGTGTTGACCTCTGACGGCGCAGGCAACGTGACCAGCGGAATTGAAGACTTCAACGACGGCGGCTCTGTCACCACAGCGGTACCGCTCACTGGCACATACGCAATGGCGGCCAATGGACGCGGCACTCTCACTCTCAACACCACCGCCGGCACATTCTCCCTGATCATCTATCCTTCCAGCGGGGGAGTGCTTGTGCTGGAAATCGATAACCGCTTTCTGACGTCCGGCGACGTGCTCCAGCAACAGTCCGCGCCATTTACCGCTGCGTCTTTCCAGGGAACGTATGGAATGAACTTTACCGGCGCGTCCGGCGGCTCAGAGCTGGATTCAATTTCTGAATTTACTGCCGACGGCGTAAGCAAGGTCAGCGGCATTATTGACATTAATAACAGCGGCGGCATCACCTTTGGCCAATCGATGAGCGGTACCTACGTTGCGAATACCAATGGCCGGTTCGCATTGTCACTGCAAACGCCTTTGGGCCCCCAAAGCACGATCGCGTATTTGGTGGATGGCAACCGCGCCGTCTTCATTGAAATTGACGGGCTGGTGGCTGCGGGAGACATTCGCCATCAGTAACGCGAATTGGTGAGAAGAAAGGCGCATTCCTTGCGGAGTGCGCCTTTTTTACGCCTTTTATTGGAGCTAGGGAGTGTAGGTCACATCCATGGCATCCACGTAGACTGTATAAGAGTCATCGTACTGGTCCATATCGAGCTGGAAGGCATTGTTGAGCGTGTTACCGGCGGTTTTTGGCACAGCCGCGTGGGAGTTGTGAATTGTTGGAACAAATCGCTGGCCGTCGATGGTAAGGGCATCATGCCAGATGGTGCCGCCGGTATCGACGTGGAATTCCGCGACGATATCGTGCCATGTGTCATGCGTAAACGCGGTGGCAGGTACGTCAGTGGTTTCCCAGGCATGTGTGGACATGTTGTAGACATTCCAGGTGCAAGACGTGCCGCATCCGCGATATTGGTCCTGCCAGGCAAAGTTATAAACCGTGTTGCTCTCGTCCTGCTGGACCTCAAATTCAATGGCTTGAATGGGCTCTTTGCTGTCACCGCTGGGCTGGCCGCTGGGGATATAAATCTTGAAATGGTATTTGACGTACTGCACCACCTGCGTGGGCGCGGTGTGCGTCAGGAACCAATACACGCAGTTGTACATGCCGGCGCCGCTCTGCGCGACCGTAAACTTGGCCGACTGGCTGTCGACTGTGTGGGTCGTAGAGGGCGTCACGCTGAAGCTCGTAGGCAGGCCATTGTTGCATCCGTTGCCGCTAACCTGGTTATCGGGAGGGAAAGAGTCGTCGAGCGAGCCTAGAACGTGCGGTGAAGCGGTAACGGTAATGGATTCCACAGTCTCTGCCAGTATGGTGTTAGTGCCGGTGGCGGCAATCACCACGAAGCGGTCAGTACCGGTGCCAAGCGTCAATGCACCAACGTATTTGGTGCCCGACTGCTGATCGACCTTGGAGCCGTTGACCCAGATTTCGATGCGCGATGCTGCTGTATCGGTGCTGGCGATGATCGGCACCGGGTTGGGAACGGTTTCCGTATCAAACGGAGTTTGCACGGTGACAGTCTGCGCCATGCTATAGGGGCCCGACATCAGGATGATGAAAGCCAGTAAAGTCGTGAATGAAAGTAGCTGGATGGGGGTCTTGCCGGTCTTGCTCATGAAATGGTTCTCCTTGCAGATAGGTCGTGCAGGCTTTGCCAGGAAGCGCTGACACGCCGGAGTGCAATGCTTGCAATTCATGTTCCCAGACAGCAGCTCAGGTTTGAGAGACATAGAGCATCAGGAAAGAGGCAGGGAAAAAATACACTTGCAAAGAAATGGAACCCAAGTTCCAAGAAGAAGCCGGATTGAAATATTTACCGGTTTTCAAATTGCGCACAAAAAGGCGGAACGCCTGTGCTGCGCGTCCCGCCTTTGGGCTCTCAGAAAGAGCTAACGTCAATTTTTAGTAAACCCATCCGTACCCGTTCCAATAAAGCCAGCGACGTCCGTCCCAGCGCCGATTGTAGCCGTCATAGCGGCGATCATATCGCCAGTCCCGGTCCACATATCTGCGGTCATCTCGATCGCGATAGACCCGGCGGTCGTCGCGGTCCCCATCGTGGTCGCGATAGACCCGGTAGTTGTTGTATCCGCGATCTCGATCCCTGTCCCTGTCTCGGTCGCGATCTCGATCCCTATCATGGTCGCGGAATGCCACATCCTGTTGAACTACCTGTGCCGATGCCAAAGCCGAACCGCCGGTTATCAGTGCCGCCCCAACTAACATCATTCTTAAACGATTCATAGTATCTCCTCCGATTTTTCGCCAGGCCCGACGTCTTCCCGCTTGGTTCAGGTCTTAGCTTTTTCGTCCTGTCCATACAAACACTGATTGCCCGCGGGTGTTTTGAAAGCCCTGTAACGATTCTCTAAGCCCATGTAACGAACTGTTGGGTTTTGTAAGTCGGACAACTCCTGCCGGAGCGCAAAATATTTTTGTTCTGGCGGGACAGTTGCCCGGGTCTAAGCATCCAAAAGCGTTTGAGAGGTGCGCCTTGGCACATTTTCCCCCGATGAGTGAATCCGAACAGCTGTTACAAGCGCTCAGGCAGTGCGGTGACCAGCTGGCCCTGTGGATCAGCAAATCCCCGGCAAATGCCTGCTTGCTGGTGGAAGATCCGGCGGCCGCCATTGAAGCCGCTACCGCGCCCGCTGACCTGGATCTTGAGACCATGCGCGAGTTGGAATCTGTGTTGACCAGTCTTGCCCAGAAGCTCGATCTGCCTCCAGTCATCCGCATTGAGACCGATATGAACAAAGTCTGCTAAAGCGCAGGGCCATCTGCCGCGTTGGCAAGAGTCCCGCGGGCCTGCGCGGCGTTTAAAGATGAGGCGAACAAAATGGCCCGGGCTTTCAGCAAGCTCGGGCCACCTCGTTATTGAGTAAGGGGGGTCGTCCTACTCAAACCGTAAAGCTTCTATTGGATCCAGCATCGCCGCTTTCCGCGCCGGATAAAACCCAAAGAAGATTCCCACTGCCGTTGAGAACACCACCGCCGCTCCCACCGCCACGGGCGAAATCAATATGCTCCAGCCCAGGACCCTGGTGATGGTCATGGATGAAGCCACGCCAAACAAGATGCCAAGAATTCCTCCGGCCATGCTCAGCACCACTGACTCGCTCAGGAACTGCCGCAGCACATCAGATTCGGTTGCGCCAATCGCAATGCGAATGCCGATTTCCCGCGTACGTTCCGTCACTGAAACCAGCATGATGTTCATGATCCCAATTCCGCCGACAATCAGCGACACGCCGGCAATCGACGCCAACAACAGCGTCATGACCTTTGAAGACTCGTCCGCCAACTGCGCTACGTCTGCCAGGTTGCGCACGCTGAAATCATCATCCTGCCCAAACCGTATGCGATGGCGGTCGCGCAGCAATGACGTGATCTGCCCTTGCGCCGCATAACTGGCTTGCTGCGACGTGGCGGAAGCCATGATGTATTGCAGCCAGTCCTGCCCGGTAATCTTCTTTTGCAGCGTAGTGATGGGCACAAACACTCCGTCATCCTGGTCCTGTCCCATGCCGGACTGCCCTTTGGCCTGCAATACGCCGACCACCTGAAATGGCAGATTGCCAATGCGGACCGTCTGGCCCGTGGGATCGCTGTTCCCAAACAGATTCTGTTGCACCGTCGCGCCCAGCACAACCACGTTGCTCGCGCGCGTCACGTCATCCTGCGTAAAATTCGCGCCCTTGGCAAAGTCCCAATTGCGGATATCAAAATATTGCGGCTCCGTCCCAGTAATCCGCGTGCTCCAGTTCTGATTGTCTGCGACTACCAGCGCGCTCGCGCCTGCGCCCGGCGCAACCTGCGCGATCGTCGGGACCTGCTGCTGAATCGCCTTCATGTCGTCATAGACGAGCGTCTTCGTCGCGCCGCCGCCCAGCCGTATGCCGCCTTTGTTCACGCTGCCGGAACTGATATACAGCAGGTCCGTTCCCATCGACGCAATCTGGTTCTGCACCTGTTGTTGCGCGCCCTGCCCCAGTCCCACCGTGGCGATCACAGCTCCCACGCCGATCACAATTCCCAGCATCGTGAGCAGCGAACGCATCTTGTTCCTCGTCAACGCTCGAACCGCTATTTTTAAAATCGCTATGAAATCCATATAACCCCCCGTTTGTATCGCCGAGATCGCATGTCATCGCCGCCATCGCCGTGATCTGTCGTTTCTCTTTGACCTAATCTCCTCTGTGTTCCTCAGTGTCCTTTGTGGTTAATTGTTTTTCCCGATCTTGCTTTTCTCCGTGTCTCCGTGCCTCCGTGGTAGGTTTTGATTTTCCGATCACCGGATCACGCGCGATCACCCGATCTTCTAATCCTCGTCCACCGTCGGCAAGCTCTTCAGCACCTCTGCCGCGCGCGGCCGATTGCGTACCGGATCGTCATGCCGTATCTTGCCGTCGCGGAACACCACTGTCCGCTTCGCAAACTGCGCGATATCCGGCTCGTGCGTCACCAGCACAATCGTGAGCCCACTGTCATTCAGGTCCTGAAAGATCTGCATGATCTCCACGGACGTTCTGCTGTCCAGGTTTCCCGTGGGCTCATCGGCCAGCAGGATCGCCGGTTTGTTTACCAGAGCCCGTGCAATGGCCACGCGCTGCTGCTGTCCGCCGGAAAGCTGCGATGGGAAATGGTCCATCCTCTCGCCCAAGCCAACCAGTTCCAGCACTTCTTTCGCTCGCGCCTGGCGTTGCTCTTTCGCCATCTGCGCATACAGTGTGGGCAGCTCAACGTTTTCCAGCGCCGTAGTACGTGAGAGCAGATTGAACCCCTGAAACACGAATCCCAGCTTCCGGTTCCGGATCGCCGCCAGCTGCTTCTTGTCCAGGCTGGAAACGTTCGTTCCTTCCAGCACATAGTTGCCGCTACTTGGCTTGTCCAGACATCCCAACATATTCATGAACGTCGATTTGCCGCTGCCGCTCGATCCCATGATCGCCACAAACTCTCCCGGCTCAATCGTCATGTCCACGCCGCGCAGCGCATGCACCTTGGTCTCGCCCAGGTCGTAAAACTTGTGCACGTCCTGCACCTGGATTACCGGATTGCCCGTGACTGGATGTTCCTGCTTCATTACTTCATTTTTCAATTCGACTTCTGCCAGCGTTGCCATAAAGCCCTCTCCTATTACTCTCTCTTGCCAGATCTACTCGCAAAGGTCGTTCTCTTCCTTTGCGTCCTTAGCCGACCTTTGCGGTAAATCGTTTTCTCCGTGTCTCCGTGCCTCGGTGGTAGGTTTACCGGCCGCCTCTTCCGCCGCCACGCGCCGCGCCCATTCCCGGCGCCGCCGAAGTCGCAGCAGCAGTCTTGTTGGCCGCCGCTGAACCCGTAACTACCTGGTCTTGGGGATTCAATGATCCCTTCATCACCTGTGCTACTTCCGTCGTGGTGTGGTCGGTGATGCCCAGCTTGATCTGCACTGGCTCAACGGACTTGTCCGCATTCAGCTTCCAAACGATCGCGGTACTCGTCTGCTGTCCAGACGCCTGCTGCGATCCCTTGCCGCCTTTGCGTCCAGCGCCGCTCGCAGCAATGCCAGCCTTCTGGTACAAAGCGCTGATCTGATCTGCCGTTAAGTCCGGAGTAAAACGCAGCGCTCCGTTCGGGACCTTCACCACGTCAGCCGCCGTAGCCACCGGGACCGTGACATAGGCCGTCATGCCGGGGAACAGCTTCATCTCCGGGTTATCAAAATCCACGATTGTCGTATAGGTCACTACGTTCTGCACTGTCGTGGCGTTCAGCCGCACCGCGGAAACTTTTCCTTTAAACGTATCTTTGGGAAACGCATCCACCTTAAAATTCACTTCCTGTCCGGCGTGGATCGTGCCCACATCGCTCTCATCGGTGCTCACGTAAACCTGCATCTTGGTCAGGTCCTGCGCGATGGTGAACAGCGTAGGCGCCTGCAATGAAGCAGCCACCGTCTGGCCCACATCAACGCTGCGAGCAATCACCGTGCCGTCAATAGGAGAGCGTATGGTGGAGTGATCAAGATTGGTCTGCGCTACCGTCACAGCGGCGGATTTCTGCTGCGCCTGCGCTGCTGCCTGCGTTACCTGCGCCTTGGCCGCGCCGACTGCGGCATCCGCGCTCTGTGAAGCTGCGCGCGCCGTATCCAGTTGCTGCGTCGGCACCACGCCTTCCTGCGCCAGCGAGGTATAGCGATTGAAATCCAGCTTCGCCTGCGCCGCCGTCGCTTGCGCCTTGTCCAGGTTCGCCTTGGCCGCAATCAGGTTCGCTTGCGCGTCAGCCAGGTCAGCCTTCGCCTGCAACAGCGCTCCCTGAAACAGTGACGGATCAATCTGCGCGATCACCTGGTTCTTCTTCACGTGCGAGTTGAAATCCGCTGCCAGCGTCTGGATGGTTCCAGACACCTGGGAACCCACCTGCACCGTGGTCACCGCGTTAATGGTGCCCGTGGCCTGGACAACGTTCTGTATGTCGCCCTTTTGCACCTTCTCAGTGAAATATTGCGGCGTATTCTTGCTCTCATACTTAAAAGCCGTCAGCAGCCCAATGGCCGCCAGAAGCACGCCAATGATCGTCCATTTACTTTTTAAGAATTTCATTTCCAACCCCCAGGCCGCGTTCCCAGCCTCTGTAGGATTAGACCCGAATCCGCGCGCCTCGGCGTAAACACTGGGTAAGGCAGGGGTTAATAATTGTCAGGATGGTTAATTCGCAAGGCTAATGAATTGGCACGGAGGGTTAACGGAACTTTACGGTTGGGGAAGCTAGAAGCTCTGTTTCGAAACAAGGGGGGTTTCAGATGAATAGCAGTCTATTGAGAAAGAAATTCTGCTATTTTCCCGGTATCTCAACTTCCGTGTAGGTTCCCGCTCTGACGGCGTTCACGGCGCTTACAACACGCTGAACATAACGACGCACCACAGGCCATCGAGGATTGGCCAACACCAAAATCGCAATCTTGCGTCCAGTAAGATTTTGTTGATGACGAATGTTTTTATCTGTTGTAAGCAGCAGCTCAAATCCGGCTTCCTCGGCTACCTTTAAGAGCTCACCATGAGTATCCCTTCCCAGGTCTTTCGTTTTTCTGACCGTGTGCTGTGTGAGAAAGGATGCTAACGGAGCGGGTGTCCCATGATCAAAGAGGAGGAGCATCAGCGGGAAGAACCTGAAACCTCAAGGCTCCGTGCGGCAAAATTCAAGGCGTCGGTGATCTGTTCCCGGGTCAAATCAAACCATTCCATGATTTCGTCAATCGAGGCACAGGCTTCAAGGTTCTCAAAGACCGTCGCCACCGGCATGCGTGTGCCGCGAAAAACCCATGCCCCACTTACCTTACCGGGGACACTTTCCACCGCCGGACATTGTGACCAATCGAGTGCCATAGAATTGCTCCGATGACCTTAGTGTAATTCTAGTTAATTTTCGATTTCAAAAGCGGAAAAAGGGTGCAGATTTCTCTACATTAATCTTCCTAATCAGCTTGCCATGCGCATCTTTGCGGGTTATAGTTCGCTCGTGATGGCCTCCTCTGGCTCTCCCATGCCGTGTTGTTGTCCACCGTGCCCGCGTAGGCACACAGGCGGCTGGGGGCTATGAGTTAAGAAAGTTTTTAAGCAATCAAACAACGCCTCCCCGCTGCCAACAAGCAGTGGGTTTTTTTGTTAAGAGAGATTCGCCCGGTCGTTCGGGGACACAGCGACAAGCACCAAGCCGCGGGGCAACCCACGCCGAGCGGCGTGATTCAGTGAGGAATGAAGATGCAGAGGATAAGCGAGACTCCCCGGCGGTTTGGAGCAAAGCGACAAAAATGAACGACGGATCGATCAATCACCGCGCACTGCTGGTGAATGCCCGCCGCCTTGTAATCAAAGTCGGCACCGGCGTGGTGTGCAACAGCACGAACGAATTTGATCCGCTGCAAATCGCCGCACTTGCCAACAGCATCGCCCGGCTAGCCAAAGAAGGCCGCCAGGTAGTGCTGGTCAGTTCCGGCGCTGTAACACTGGGCGCGGCGGAGTTGGGAATCCATCGCAGTCGGCTCAAAGATGCCAGCGTCACCCGCGCTTGCGCCGCCGTGGGCCAGTGCAGGCTTATGCAGGCTTACGCTGAATCCTTTCGTCCGCACGGCGTGAAAGTCGCGCAGGTGCTGGTAACAGAAGATGACTTCAGCGATCTCAAGCGCTACAGCATCCTGCGCCAGACTTTTGAGCGTCTGCTGAAGCTCGGCGCGGTGCCAATCGTGAATGAGAACGATACCGTCACCAATATTTACACCGAGCAGGCGCCGGTCTTTCGCGATAATGACCGCCTCGCCGCTCTCGTCCTCAGCAAACTCGATGCTGACGCTCTGGTCCTGCTTTCCAACGTTGATGGACTGCTTTACAGCCCAAACGGGGATCTGGCGAATGCCACAGTTGTAACCATGGTCACTGAAGTTACCGCCGCAATTCGCGACTCCGCTCGCGGCACATCAACCACCGGACGCGGGGGCATGACCGCCAAACTGGACGCCGCTGAAATCGCCATGCAGTCCGGAGGGATGGTGGTAATCGCCAACGGAAAAACTCCCGGCATTCTCGAACGAGTATTTCAAGGTGAAGAAGTGGGCACGCTTTTTCTGCCCGGATCGCGCATGGCGGGGAAGCGGCGGTGGCTGGCGTTTGCCACCACTGTCCGTGGGCAAGCCACCATCAATGCCAATGCGGCAAAAGCCCTTCTGCACAGGCAGGCCAGTTTATTGATCTCCGGAGTTACTGCGTGTCAAGGCGAATTATCTGCCGGACAGGTGATCGCCGTACTCGACTCTGAAGGGAATATCATCGGGAAAGGGATTGCCGAACTCGGCAGCCAGCAGCTTCAAACATTGCTTTCGTCTGAACAAAGCAAGCGCGGCGTGCTGGTGCGCCGCGAAAATTTTCTGATCCTCTCAACCAAGGAAACAAATGTCCAGCGCAGCGGAGTCTAAACATTCGGAATCCATTGCCGCGCAGGTGCAGGCCGCGCGCCGGGCTGCGCGCGAACTGGCTCGCCTTTCCGCTGATCAGCGCAACCAGATCCTGCTTGTCGCCGCCGATCTTCTGGAACAACATGAAGCTGAGATTCTCAAGGCGAATCTGCAAGACTGCGAATCTCTGGAACAAGAAGCTCGCGAAGTTCACAAAGGCATAGCTTCCGCCGCGCTGCTGAAGCGGCTCAAGACATCCTCTGCCGGCATCAGGGACATGGCAAAGCAGGTTCGCGATGTCGCCAAACTGGAAGACCCTCTGGGCCGGGTACTCGCCACCACCGAACTCGACGACGGTCTCACATTGCAAAAAGTTTCCTGCGCTCTTGGCGTTGTGGCTGTCATATTTGAATCGCGCCCGGACGTGGTGCCGCAAGTCGGCTCGCTTGCCATCAAGACCGGCAATGGTCTGGTACTAAAAGGCGGCGCTGAAGCGCTGCAGACCAATCGCGTCCTGGTTTCCATCTGGCATGAAGCGCTCGCTGCTGTCAGCCCTTCGCTGTGCGCGGCTATTTGTGCTCTTACAGACCGTGCTGATGTGGCAAGGATCCTGGAAATGGACCGCGACATTGATCTGGTTGTCCCGCGCGGATCGACGGAGTTTGTGAATTACGTTTTTAAACACAGCCGAATCCCGGTTCTCGGCCACGGCAGCGGCATCTGCCACATCTACGTTGATTCCGCCGCCGATTTGAAAATCGCGAAGGACGTCATTGTCGACGCCAAAGTTCAATATCCTGCAGCCTGCAATTCAGTGGAAAAAGTGTTGGTCCATCAATCAGTCGCCCAGGAATTTCTCCCGGCACTCGTCGGCGCGTTGCAATCAGCGGGGGTCGAAGTCCGCGGCTGCTCTCGCACAATCAAGATGTTGCCGAACAGCCAAATCATTCCTGCCACAGAGCAAGACTGGCACACCGAGTATGGCGATCTCAAAATCACTGTAAAAATCGTAAGCGATATAGTCGAGGCCATCGAGCACATCAACCATTACGGCTCGCGCCACACAGAAAGCATCCTTACTCATGACGATCGCGCTGCCGATCTATTCATGGATGAAGTGGATGCCGCCAGCGTCTTCCACAACGCCTCTACCCGCTTTGCCGATGGCTTCCGCTTTGGCCTGGGCGCAGAGCTGGGGATCAGCAACAGCAAGCTTCATGCCCGCGGGCCAGTGGGCCTGGAAGGGCTGCTTACTTACAAATACAAACTGCACGGCAGCGGCCAGACCGTAACCGACTACGCTCAGGGCAAGCGTACGTTTAAGCATCGGCGGCGCTAAGCCAGCGCCAAACCATACTTTCTTCCAGCAATTCAACTATAGTAGAAGGTCGAAATTCTAAGGAGAGTTCCATGCAAAACTCTGGCACTGTATCTTTCCTTGCAGTCATAGGTTTCTGGAGTGGCCTTTTGGGCTGCGTACTCTTGATAATTGACGGCCCTCTCTACCGTGGACACTTGCTGGATTTGGGCACGGCCTTGCGCATCGTCATTCCCGCTGCGTTGTTTCTCGGCGTGATTGCCGTACTGCTTTCTCTCATTGGTCTGGTGCGCTCCGGCAGCAAAGGCATGGCAGTTGCCGGTTTGGTTCTGGGCGTGATCGCCGCAGGCATGCCGCTCAAAAGCATCAATACCGCGCGGCACTCTCCCATTCACGATGTAAGCACAGACCGCGAGAATCCGCCGCAATTCATTGCCGTGTTGCCGTTGCGCGCGGCAGCCAAAGCGAAAAACTCAACCGACTATGACGCCAAGACGGCGGAGTTACAGAAGGAAACTTATCCAGACATCGGCCCCCTGCATCTTGACGTGCCTCCCGCGCAGGCCTTTGACCGCGCCGCAGCCGCGGCCAAAGAAATGAAGTGGGACGTGATCATCACCGATCCCGCGCAAGGCCGGATTGAAGCCACAGCAACTACTTTTTGGTTCGGCTTCAAGGATGACGTCGTGGTCCGCGTTACCGCCGATGGAAGCGGCAGCCGCATTGATGTCCGCTCGCTTTCGCGCATCGGCCAGAGCGATGTCGGCGCTAATGCCAAGCGCGTGCGCGAATATCTGGCTAAAGTAAAAGCTGGATAAAGCTGCTCGCGAAGTTATTTATCTTCACTTATAGACCTTGCTGGACAAATTCGCTAGACTCTGGGCATTCACCAGCTACTCTTGCGAAGGACAAACTATGCCCAGCCTTAGGAAGCTCTTTGTAAAAACTATTCTGGCGCTTTTCTGTGCAATCTCTGCCTTGGGACAGCAGCCTGCCGCGAGCGCGGCACAATCCGGCCCGTGCGCCGTCCCTTCATTTTCCAAGGTAGTAAATGAGCCCAACTTTTTTAATGAGCAGCAGGAGATATGGCTTGGCCAGATTCTAGACGAGCAGGTGCTCAAGCAATACAACGTGGTGGAAGACCCGGAGCGCGACTACCTGCAAAAAATGGGCGACCGCATGTTGGCGCAGCTTCCTCCAACCAGCCGGCATTATGAGTTTTACATCATCGACTATCCCATCAATAACGCCTTCTCACTGGGCGGCAGCAAGATTTATGTCACACGCCAGCTCATCGCCTTTCTGCAGAATGAAGACGAACTGGCCGGCTTGCTGGGTCATGAGATTGGCCATGTGGTTACACACCAGGTAGCGATTGACGTAACGCGCATGTTTCGCAAAGCCCTGAACGTGTCCCAGGTGGGCGATCGCAATGATATTTTTCAGAAGTGGAACCAGCTCCAGGATATCTGGGCCAAAAAGCGCGCGTCATTCGGTGCCTTCAACCGTGAAGAAGATGAGCAGCAGATAGCGGATCGCATCGGCCTTTACGCCATGATGCGCGCCGGCTATAAGCCCGCTCATCTGGCTGACTTTTTTGATCGCCTTACGGAGAACAAGGGCAAGACCGGAAACTTTCTCACCGATTTCTTTGGCACCACTGACCCCAACATGAAACGCGTGCGGCTGCTGATCAACAAGGCCACGCCGCTGCCTTCTGAATGCGTATCCTCGCTGGCCAGCAACTCTGACGTCCGCTTTCAGGATTGGCGCAAGGCGGTCATCGGCGCCGGACGCGCTACTGCCCACGAACATGTTGGAGGCGTGATCAGCAAGATCGCGCTCAGGCCGCCACTGCGAGGCAGCCTAGAATACCTGCAATTCAGTCCGGATGGCCGCTACCTTCTGGCGCAGGATGAGAGCAGCGTCTTTGTGTTGTCACGTGAGCCGCTCACCACTCTTTTCCGCATCGACGCGCTGAATGCGCAGTGGGCGCAATTCAGTCCGGACTCACAGTCAGTGGTGGTCGCCGACGATGAATTGCGCGTGCAGAAGTGGGACATCGGCAGCAGGCAACGGACATCCATTAACGCCGTTGTCCTGCCCGGTCGCTGTCTTAATTATGCCGTCTCCAGCAATGGCGCGTTCCTTGCCTGCATGCGGCGCCGCAAAGACGATCTGGAACTGGACCTGGTGGATGTGAACAGCGGCAATACGCTTTTTACCAAAGGAATGAACTGGCCGGTACAAGTCTTCAGTTTCATGTTTGTTGACCAGAGCCAGCTCACGCAATTTCGGCGTCCGCCCAACATTCGCCTGCAGTTCTCGCCAGACAGCCATTATTTGCTTGCCGGCACCGCGGACGGCGCAATTGGGTACGACATGGAAGGTCGGCATGAAGTAGGCCTTCCCGGGCGCATCAAACAGATGGCCACTTCAAACTTCACGTTTACTACAAACAACGATCTTGCCGCTTACAATTTTCAGAACCCCTCGCGCTCGCAACTCGTGCACTTCCCGTCCGGCGACCTGGTCCAGGAGTTTCCGCTGGAAATCAACGGCTTCAAGCTGAATGGGAGGCTGATTGCGCCAGCCAAAGGCAACTACATCCTGGTGACGCCCGCAGCCATGCATCCGATCGCCGCGATTGACCTGGAGAAGAAAAAATTGGCAACCGGATATAAGAGTCCGGGAATGGCGATCTACGGCGATCTGATAGCCGGGGAACAACTGGGCGGCAGGATCGCCCTTTTCAGTCTGGCCGGCCAGAAGCAGCTTGCCGGAACGCAGTTGCCGCTTAGTTACCTTCCGTCGCTGCGCGCTTCCGGTTTTTCTCCCGATGGCAAGTGGCTGGCCGCGGCCGGCGAGACCAGCGGTGGGATCTGGAACGTGGAGACAGGCGAGCGCGTTCTTGATACCGGCACATTTGCCGGTGGTTACTTCGACGACGGTAAAATCCTGGCCACTTTCTCCAAACTGGAAACAAGACCAAAGATGATGAGTCTGGATCCAGTCGCAAAAACGCAAACAGAGCTTTTCGATATTGGCAATGAGGCTCCCGCGACAAAGAAAAAAGATGAGGAACGCGAACGAGTCTGGCAGGCGGGCGACATGGTTTTTTCCGCCATGCCTCCCGTGAAGGGGCGAACCACCATCACGGCCCACGATGCGCGCAACAACCAGGTGCGCTGGTCACGGGACTTTCCCGGCTTCCTGCCCAACATGACCTATTCGCGCTCAGGAAAATCCCTGACCGCTGTATTTCAGTTCCTGACGTCCGCAAAGGACGAGGTCAAACTTGATCCTGAACTCAAACAAAAATATGCCGCGCTTCCCAATAAAGATGACGCCATCCTCATCGAGGTGCTTGATCCGCTGACAGGCAAGACGCGCGGCAGCATCTTTGTGGATACCGCAAACTATTCCTTCTTCGGCAATGGCGCCATTACGGCCGGCGATACTGTGCTGCTTTATGACACACACAATCGCACCCTGGTGTATTCGCTCAGCTCAGGCCAGCAAAAAGGCAAGCTTGTTGGCAGGTTCCGCGCCCTCTCAGCCGAAGGCGATCAGATGTTGATTGAAAATGAAGCCGGCATTGCCGAGCTTTACAGCACTTCCACCTTGCAGTCTCTGGAGAAATACACGTTCCCTTCACGGATCACGCATGCAGAGTTTGTTGCTTCCGGCAGGCTCATGGTTTTGGCGGCGGACCAGACGATCTATGAAATCAAGGTTCCGGCGAGCACGGTGGCCCGAAACGATCGGTAAATTGCGGAGGTTATTTTTCCGCCGACTCGATCTGCACAAACTGCCAGCCAAAGCGGCCTTTAATGCACAGATTACCGTGCGTCACAGAATGGTCGAGCGGAGAAGTGACCTTCACGATGTCGCCATCCTGCTCATGCACGGTGAGGTTGCAGCCAACGCCGCAATAAGGGCAGATGGTCGTCGTCTGCTCCTGGCGCGCTTCGTCCCACGTGCCGGCCTGGCGCATATTGTATTCGCTCTTGAACATCAACGCGCCGGTGGGGCAAACGCCAATGCAATTGCCGCAATAGACACACGCCGATTCAGGCAATGGGACCTGGAATTCCGTGGCAATCGAGGCGGAAAAGCCGCGCCCTGAGACGGCGATAGCAAAAGTGTTCTGCGCGTCCACGCCACAAGCTTCCACGCACTTGTAACAGAGAATGCATTTTGAGTAGTCGCGGACGTAAAGATCGTTATCGATCTTGATAGGCTGCTGCACCGTGTCGGCATGGCCGCCAAAGCGTTCCGGCTTCGCTCCGTAGCGTTCCATATAGCCCGCGAATTGCGGCGCAGTTGAAACATCCACAGAAGATGCCAGAAATTCCAGCACCATCTTGCGTGAGAGGCGCACTCGCTCTGAGTCGGTCTTGATGGCCATCTTTGGTTCCACCTTGCGCGAGCATGCGGGAACCAGTGTGCGGGAGCCTTCCATCTCAACCACGCAGACGCGGCAGACGTTGACCGGCGTAAGGCTTTCCAGGAAGCAGAGCGTTGGCGTATCGATGCCGAGCTTACGAGCCGCTTCAAGGATGGTCGAGCCTTCCGGCACTGAAACCGGCTGGCCATCAATGGTGATCTCAATCATCCGGCGCTCGCGCGGTGGCGGCGCTTGCGGTACAGGACCAGGCGGAATCGGCTTTAGAGGCGTGGGCGCCAACTCCTGCTCTGCTGCCTGGGTCGGGACTGGCATCATCTGTTTCATGCGAATACGTTCCACCTTTGCAACGCGGATTCCAGCGCACTGGCAGCCGTTTGTCCCAGTCCGCAGATGGATGCGTCACGCATGGCCTGTGCCATCTCTTTCAGCATCACCAGTTCGTCCGCTTTCGAGCCCAGAGGATTGTTATCGAGAAGCCGCTGCAACGCTTCCTGCTGGCGCACCACGCCAACTCGGCAGGGCACGCATTGTCCGCAGGTTTCATGGCGGAAGAACGCAGCGATGCGCAGCAATATGCGCTTCAGGTCAATGCTGTCGTCCAACAACATCACCACGCCCGATCCCAGGGTGGCGCCGATGGCGCGCGTGCCTTCAAACGTGAGCGGAACGTCAATCTCTTTCGGCGAAACAAATGTTCCGGCAGCGCCGCCCAGCAAAATCGCCTGCAGCCGTCCGGTTCCGGCGACGCCGCCAGCCATGGTCAGCAGTTGCCGCAGCGTTGCTCCCATGGGCGCTTCATAAATTCCGGGGCGATCGACGTGCCCGCAAAGACAAAACAGCCGCGGCCCCGTGGAACTCTCAGTCCCAATGCGAGCGTACGCCGCGCCGCCCTGATTGATGATGACAGGAACATTGATCAGCGTTTCAATGTTGTTGACGACAGTTGGCTGGCGGAAGAGGCCGGCCTGCGTGGGAAAGGGCGGCTTGTTGCGCGGCTCGCCGCGATGTCCTTCAATGGAATTGAAAAGAGCCGTTTCTTCGCCGCAGATATAAGCGCCCGCGCCGCGGCGGAGTTCGATATCGAAACTCAGGCCGCTGCCAAGAATGTTCTGGCCCAGAAAGCCTTCCCATCGCGCAGCTTCAATGGCTGCGGCGAGACGCTGCGCTGCTAAAGGATATTCGCCACGCAAATAAATATAGCCACGCTCCGCGCCGGTTGCGAGAGCAGCAATCGTCATTCCTTCCAGGACCGCAAATGGATCGCCTTCCATGACTATCCGGTCTTTGAAAGTGCCGGGCTCGGATTCATCGGCATTGCAGATCAAATAATGTTTGCGCTTAGGATTGGATTTCAGTAGATCGCGCTGCATGTGCAACGCTTCCCACTTCTTCGCTGCCGGAAAAGCCGCACCGCCTCGGCCCAGAAGCCGCGACGCGTTCATCTCCCGCAACACACCTTCAGGGCCAAGATCAAATGCCTTGCGCAATGCTTCATAACCGCCCAGCCGCTGGTAACCGTCAAGCTCCGGAGCATTGTTTTTGCCTACGCGGCGCAGCAGGACCAGTTTTGGCGAACCTTCCTGGGGCACAGACAATTGAGGATTTAGAGCGTCGGACGCGGCCGGCATCACATCATTCGCGGCGTCATTGATCATTGACTGCACGCGGTCTGTGGTCGCAGGCGCAAGCACACGCTGCTGCGGCTTCTTGCCTGCTTTCACCACCAGCACGGCTGGCGCGCGTTCACAGAGACCGAGGCAATTGCTGCGCACCCACATGGCCCGGCCTCCGGCACACGGCAAATTCTCAGGCCCCAAGCGTGTGTCCAGTTGGTCGCAGAGTTCTTCTGAACCTCGTGTCATGCAGGCTATGTCATCGCACACATGAGCAACAACGGCGGGACGCGGCTGAAGAGAAAACATGCCGTAGAAAGAAGCCACGCCGTAAACTTCCGCGGGTGGCACGTCCAGCCGGAGCGCGGTGTAGTTCATAGCTCCAGGGCTGATCCAGCCAATGCGGTTCTGTATGGCGTGCAGAACCGGCAACAAAAGGTGGCGTTGTGATTCCGCTTTCTGATTGCCGCCATTCGCAGAGCGAGTATCGGCTTCTACATCGGGCGCTCCGCCTTCCCAGACGGATTCCGGTGCGCCGCCTAATTCAAAATCAACGGCGGCTTTTTCTTCAGATGTGGGACGATCGCCGGTGAGATGAAGGTCCAATTATTGCTCCAGACACTTTTCAATGCGGATGGCGGTGGCCTTAAATTCTGAGGTCCCGGACCTTGGATCAACCGCGTCGATAGTGAGATCGTTGGTAGCAACCTGGTCAGGAAAATGCATGGTAAGAAATGCCAGACCAGGACGCAGGCCGGAATCAAACCGTACCGGCGCGACCACCGAGCCTCGACGCGAAGTAACGCGCACCTTGTCACCTTCGTGCAGATTGTACTGCCGGCCATCCGCGGGTGACAGATCAATGGCTTCCTCATGGCGCAGCGGTGAATTAAGCCAGCCGCTCTGGACCCCGGTATTGTAAGAATCAAGGCGGCGGCCGGTAGTGAGTCGAATGGGAAACTGCGGATCAAGCGCGTCCACAGGATCCACGGACTCCACCACGCTGAATGGGGCACGCGGGCCGATCAATGGATCGTTCCACAGCCGGCCATGCAAAAACATTTCGCCGGGATGCTGTTCGTCATAGCAGGGCCATTGGATGCCGCCATGCTCTTCCAGCCGCGCATAACTCATGCCGGCATTCATGGGGCTGAGACTGCGAAGTTCGTTCCAGATGCATTCTGCTTTCGGATCACCCCAGTTGTGGCCCAACCGACGGGCAAGGTCAAAGATGATTTCTGTGTCGTCGCGCACACCGGGCGGCATGGGAACGGCAGCGCGCACGCGCTGCACTCGGCGCTCGCTCGATGTAACTGTGCCTTCACTCTCACACCAGCCCGCGGACGCGGGCAGTACGACATCTGCCAGCTCGGCCGTCTTGGTATAAAAGAGGTCCTGCACCACCATAAATTCCAGGCCGCTCAGCAGCTTGAGTGCGCGATGGCGGTCAGCTTCGGAATCGGCGGGATTTTCGCCCAGGCAATAAAGCGTTGTCAGTTCGCCGCGCTCCATCGCGTCTAGCATGTGGCTGATGTGCCAGCCCTTCTTCGCCGGGATTTTTGCTCCCCAGGTTTTTTCAAATTTGGCGCGCAACGCGTCATTTTCAACGTGCTGGAAGCCAGGCAGCCGATCTGGAATCGCGCCCATGTCACCGCCGCCCTGCACGTTGTTTTGTCCCCGCAAAGGACAGACGCCGCTGCCGTATCGGCCCACATGGCCCGTAAGCAGCGCCAGATTGATCAAAGCGAACACGTTGTCAACGGCGTTGTGGTGTTCGGTGATTCCAAGCGTCCAGCAGAGTTGTGCGCGGCCCGCGCCGGCGTACGCACGCGCCACCTGCTTGATGGCCGCTGCCGGAACTCCGGTTTCGCACTCCGCGCGCTCCAGCGTGAACTTCTGCACGTGCTCCCGATAGGCTTCAAATCCGCTGGTGGCGTGCTCAATGAATCTTGCATTCGCCAGGCCCGCATTGATAATTTCGCGCGCCATGGCGTTGGCCAGATAAATGTCTGAACCCACATCAAGACCGAGCCATGTGTCCGCCCACTGCGCGGAACTGGTGCGGCGCGGATCAATCACAAACAGCTTGGCGCCGTTGTGAATGCCTTTGAGGACATGATGGAAAAAAATCGGGTGCGTTTCCCGGGCGTTGGAGCCCCAAAGCAGAATCACGTCAGCGTCTTCTGCTTCGCGATAGGAACTTGTGCCGCCGCCCGCTCCGAAGACCGCCGCCAGACCGGCGACGCTGGGGGCGTGTCAAGTCCGGTTGCAACTATCAATGTTGTTTGTCCCCATCACGGAGCGGACAAACTTCTGCGCGGTGTAGTTCAGCTCATTGGTGGTCTTGGAGCAGCTGAACATTCCAAAGTCTCGCGGATCGTTTTTGGCAATGGACTTCTTAAACGCCGCGGCAACGCGGTCCATCGCTTCATCCCATGTAGCTGTACGATGCCCGCCGTTCTCGCGCACCAGCGGCTGGGTAAGTCGGGATTTCACTGGCTTAAACATTGCATCCACTCGAAGATCCGGGTGCCCGAAAAAGGGGCGCTAGCAAAATCGTAGCACTTTTTGAGTTGGAATCCACCTGCCGTACCGCAATGGTACCCTTGCGGGCAGCCCGAAGCAGCATAGCAGGTGGAACCAGCTCTCATCACTTACTGCTTGGCGGGGCAGGCGCTGTCGCAGTCCCTGGAGCCACTGTTGTAGTAGCTGCGGGGGGTGATTGAAATAGTTTCCGTGCATTCTTCCAAAGCTGCGTAACTCCCCAGGTCCAGGGAAGCCCAACAAACAGCCACGCCAGCATAACCAGCACTGCGGGCGTTCTCTTGATCTGACCTTCCATGATTTGCTCCTTGTATTTGCGAATCGCGCACGCGCAATGATCCGCTGGTTAGGCCGTTAACAGTTCCTTGCTTGGTTCCTGAGCTTTGTACCAGTATTTGGAACTCACTGGCCGCACAGCGGCATTGGCCAGCAACCCAACAACCAGCAAGCCGACCATTACATACAAAACGGTGGAGTAGGAATCGGCCAGCGGAACCCCGCGGTTCTTCTCATACTCGCGTATGTAATTGACCAGCACGGGTCCGCAAATTCCCGCCACGGACCAAGCCGTGAGCAAGCGCCCATGGATGGCCCCAACTTCCATGGTTCCAAACAGGTCGCGTAAATATGCCGGCACCGTGGCAAAGCCGCCGCCATACATACTGACAATTACGGCTGAGATGATCACAAACAAAGGAACGCTGTTCATGCCGCTGACGCCAGTACGCGGCGCCAGATAGTAAAGCACTGCGCCCAGGACGAAGAACACGTAATACGTATTCTTGCGGCCGATATAGTCAGAGACGCTGGACCATATGAAGCGTCCGCCCATGTTGAATAAGCTGAGCAAGGCAACAAAGCCGGCCGCCGCGACGGGAGTGACTCTTCCCCGGAAAAGCTCCTGGATCATGGGAGAAGCCTGCTCCAGAATTCCGATTCCCGCGGTCACATTCATACACAACACAATCCAAAGCAACCAGAATTGCAGTGTGCCAAATGCCGCATTCACTTCAACGCTATGGGCCGTGACCAGAGCTTTAGGCTTTACCGGAGCCACCCAGCCTTCCGGTTTCCATCCAATTTCCGGCACCCGAACAGTAAAGACACCGAACATCATCGCTACAAAATAGATGGCGCCCATCACCAGGAAAGTCTTCCCCACGCCCAGCGAATGGTCAGTGCGGAAGTAGTGCATGAGATTGGTCGCCAGCGGGGAGCCGATGAGCGCGCCTCCCCCGAATCCCATGATGGCCATTCCCGTGGCCATGCCGGGACGGTCAGGAAACCATTTGATCAGCGTGGAAACCGGAGAAATATACCCCAGTCCCAATCCGATGCCGCCGATCACGCCGTAGCCCAGATAGATCATCCAAAGCTGATGCACCTGCACGCCCACGGCTGAGATGAAAAATCCGCTGGCAAAACAGACAGCAGCGGCGAACATGGCTTTGCGCGGGCCCGCTCTCTCCAGCCACTTGCCGAAAACAGCAGCGGAAAGCCCCAGGAATACGATGGCAAGGCTGAAGATCCAACCCAGGTCTGTGAATTTCCAGTCCGCGAGGTGTGGGCTGTCCACGCCGGGCAACGCCTTGAGGCCGCCGCCGGTGGTTGCCACCTGCAGCAGGTAATTTAGCGGCTTCTTGAATACACTGAAGGCATATACCTGCCCGATCGCCAGATGAATGGAAAGCGCGGCAGGTGGGACCAGCCAGCGGCTGAATCCCGGTTTTGCTACAGAGTGACTGCGATCGAGAAAAGATAATGCACCCATGGTGACACCTCATTCGTGAAATGGCCTTGCCTTACGAATGCAGCGAGCGGGGCGTTCAATAGGAACCTTGCCGCAATTCCCGGAAGCGTCTGGTCCGCGATAGCGAAAGCCAGA
The DNA here is from genome assembly GCA_020072645.1 of Terriglobia bacterium. NCBI lineage: Bacteria > Pseudomonadati > Acidobacteriota > Terriglobia > Terriglobia bacterium. The sequence goes on along the minus strand of JAIQGK010000001.1, from coordinate 24,812 downwards.
GCGGTCGTTCAATTCGTTGCAAAATATTAACAATTCGTAACACGATATATCAAGTGTTTTCTTGCTCTTGTCGGAAAGGGTCAGCCATCTGCAAGGCAGGATGTGCCATCCCATAGAACATGGGATGGATTCAGGATTATCGCCGCCAAAGCTCACAAGATTCTCATGGTCAACCGGCCCCGGAAAGCCAGTTCGCCACAGCCGCGCGTTCACGCTGGCGTGAGCTGGGCGACGAACTGCGCGCTGACGTAGCGGAATTTAACAAGCAAGGCACGGGCGCTGATTTGGTGATGGAGGGTGAAGATACGTATCGCGTCCGCAACTCCGGTTCAGGACTGGAATTGGTGCTGAAGGCTGACTTCGATAATCATTCCGCAAGCTACGACTATGCGGCCATCAACCAGCGCAGCGCCGGCGTGCCTGAGGGTGGCATGCTTTCCATGAGGCAGTCACGGCGCGGCAATGTGGAGTTTTATTCCGCCGACGAGCGGCTTACATCGGAAGAAACCCGGCAGGTGCTGCTGGAGCCGCTGCTGTTTCCCAAACAGTCATCGGCAGCGTAGCTTACTGCCAGAACTACGCAGCACTCGACAGCGCAGAAAGCTCTGCCAGCGAATGCACTTCATAGGTTGGGGTTGCTGTTCCAGGCCTGGCTGCTCCTGATCCGGGTCTGATCGATGGCCGGTTGACCCAGACGTTCTGAATTCCCAGCGCATTCGCCGGAGCAATGTCATGGTAAAGGCTTTGTCCGGCGTGCAGTATCTGGTCATTGCTCAGTCTGCTGCGGCGGATAGCTTCCTCGAAATTCCGGTGTGCGGGCTTATAGCTCTGCACCTGCTGCGCCGTCACAACAAAATCAAATTCAACCGGCGCCAGCTTTTTTCGCGTTTCGGCAAAAAGGTCATCGTCGACATTGGAGATCATACCCAGCCGGAAACGCCTGGCTAAAGACTGCAATGCAGGCACGGTGTCAATAAACGGCTTCCAGCGCGTGAGTGATTCGGCAAATGCGCTGCTTTCTTTGGATGAGATTTCCGTGCCTAGTCTGCGGCCAATTTCCTGCGCCGCCTGCGCCAGTACCTGGCGATAAGGGAGGTAAGGACCGGCTTCAAGTTGGGCTTCAATCTCGCCGTAAAGCTCAAGTATTTGCGAGTCGGAAACACGGCGGCCGTCTTTGGAAAGCAATAAACGGGAAAGCAGTGGACGCAAAGCGGCCAGCATGCCGCTTTCCCAGTCAATCAAAGTGCCGTAACAATCAAACGTGATCAGGCGAATGGATTCAAAAGACATTGAGTCAGGATATCAAGCCAAAGACGCGCGCCTGCCCCATCCATAATGGCCCGCGGCAATTTATGCGTATTTGATCCATTTCATGATTTCCGGCAGGTTCGGCTTCTTGCCGTACATCAGGATGCCCACGCGGTAAATCCGTCCGCAGAGCCAAACCATGCCGTAGATGGTAGCCAGCATCAGCGCGATGGAAAGCGCGATCTGCGGCCATGGAACCTGGCCCTGCTGCATGGAAATGCGGCTGAACATCACCAGCGGCGCGGTAAAAGGAAAGAGAGAGCCAAAAATGGCGATCGGCGAATTCGGGTGCTGGAAGATGTTGGCGATGAAAATCACCGCAAGAATCATCGGCATCATCACCAGGAATTGCATCTGCTGGGCCTCCTGCTCGGAGTTGACCATGGAACCCACGGCGGCGCAGAGCGTGCTGTACAAGACATAGCCCAGAAGAAAATACACGCAGAAGTAGATGAGCAGGCTGGGACTGATGAGTCCCTTGATCTGGCTGGCAGCGGCTATGATCGTGCCCGCAGACATCACCACCGCCACCGCTGCCCAGATTCCGACCTGGGTCAGGCCTACGGCGCCCACGCCCAGAATTTTTCCCGCCATCATGTCCCGGGCGCTGGCGGTTGAGAGCATGACCTCCATGATGCGCGATGTTTTTTCTTCCAGGATTGAGCGCATCACGTTAATTCCATACAACAGGACCGTCATGTACATCACCATCACAAAGCCAAGAGTGCCCAGGAACATGGTTTTCGGGTTGGGAGCGCCCTTGCCCAGCGGGCTCATCGCCTGCACGGACACGGGTTCCAGAGCCGCGTCAATGTCGCCCTCCTTCAGTCCTTTGTTCTTCAGGGCCTGGCGGCGCAGCGCGTCACTCACAATCTCTCCCAGAAGCTCGTTGTCAATGAGGTTGGAAACGTCAAAGGTCACAAAATCGATCTTCTTGGCTGCGATTGCCTCCGGCGTGGCCCAGAGAAAAGCGTCCAGTTGTTTGCTCTTCACCTTTTCAGTCAGAGAGGCGCGTTCGGCATCGGTAGCATTGGTGCTGACTTCGACAGTGTAGTGCGCGGGCGGCAAGTTCCGCGTCGTTCGGGTTTCGCTTTCAGCCTTGGCGGATTTGTCCTGGCGCTGCTCAATCCTGCTGCGGATCATCTCCGCTGTATCGCGGTCGCCGGCCACCACCACCATGTGCTTGGCCTCATTTGAGCCGCGGTTCGCCAGCAGCGTGGGAAACACGGAAACGCCGATCATCAATGCCGGAATCAGGAACGTCATGATCACGAACGAGCGCGTCCGCACCCGCTCCAGGTATTCACGCTTGGCGATAATAAGAATGTTATGCATTGGTTTTGCCCACCGTATTGATGAATATCTCTTCCAGAGACGGCTCCATCAGTTCAAACTTGTTGATCCGTGATTTCTCCGCCACCATGTGCAGTAATTGCTGCGCGTCCGCGCCCGGCGCCAGGCGGACTTCAACGTAATTGCCGTAATTGTTATAAGAGCTCACCAGCGGATTCTTCTCCAGAAAATCCCCGTTGCCTTCATATTCGATTTGCACGTTGCATTTGCCGTAGCCGGACTTAATGGTCTTTAGATCGCCCTGAAGCACTGCATTGCCTTTGTTGATGAGGCAAATGCTGTCACACAGCTTCTCCACCTGGTCCATGCGATGGGTTGAAAAGAGGATCGTCTTGCCCTGCTTCTTCAGGTCCAGCATCACGTCCTTCAGCAGCGTGGCGTTGACCGGATCAAGGCCGAAAAACGGCTCGTCCATGATGACGAAATCAGGATCATGCAGCAATGCGGCGATGAACTGGATCTTCTGCTGCATGCCCTTGGAAAGCTCTTCCACTTTTTTCTGCAACCACGCATCGATTTCCAGCCGCTTGCACCAGTTCACAGCTTGTTGTCGCGCATTGCCGGCGGTCATGCCGTGCAATTCACCCAGAAAGATCAGTTGCTCAATGATCTTCATCTTTTTGTACAGGCCCCGTTCTTCCGGCAGATAGCCGACTTTGTTCAGGCTCTTGCGCTCAAAAGGCTTGCCAAAAAGATTGATCTGGCCGGAATCGGGAGCTGTGATGCCGATCATCATGCGAATCGTACTGGTCTTTCCGGCGCCGTTGGGCCCCAGCAGGCCAAAAACGCCTCCCTGTGGAATGCCAAAGGAAAGGTTATTGACGGCCACAAACTGGTCATACGATTTACGCACATTACTGAGTTCAATGGTTTGCATAAAAGCGGAGTCCTGCCTCGGATGTTATACGTTGGGAATGTTCCAAAGTTACACGATTTCCAGATATTGATCGATCCAGCCGCGGACCTTCAGCCGGCGTTCGTCGGTGGGATCAAAGCGCATGCCATACACTTTGTCGCTGTCGCGATACCAGCATACAAACGCCCGGACATATTGTTTCTCTATCCCCGGCAGTGTAAGGGTGAGCCGAATAGGGTCAGATTTGGGCAGCGGCGCAAGGCAGCGTATGGAAATGCCCCCGGAACTGACTTCCACAGTTGTCCCCATAACGGGCCTGCCGTTGACTTCAAATTCTACCTGTGAAGAAACGGGGATACGCACATAACGCCGCAGTTCATGGATCACCAGCAGGTGCGTGGCGCGGACCACCTTCAGCACACTCTGACGGTCCAGAGGTTCATCCAGGACGGCATTGATTCCATAGCTCGAATAACGAAGTGCTTCCTGTGTGTTTCGCGCAATCCCATAAACCACAAGGCGGCGGTTGGAAGGCGAATTGCGCGCCGCTTTCAGAATCTTGTCGGCCTCCGGGTCATACAGGCGCAGTACACAGGCCTCAAATTTCTGCCGATTCAAGAGCAGGATCGGGTCCCCTTCAGCCGGAACCACCGTGATACCGAATTGCCGGAAACAATCATTGAGAAAGGTGTTACAAGCGGGATCAATATGGATGCTGGCGATCCTGGCAGTAATCTTGCCCGAAATGGCCGCGACTGTGGTGCTGCTCATATCTCCCTGAATCTTTATCTGGAGGCGGAATATTCTTTCTTTGTGTCGGCCGAGGCCACCTTGTTACGTCCTAATTGCTTTGCTTGATACAGCGCGGCATCGGCCGCAGCCACTACTTCATCGCGCGTCACGCCATGCGCCGGATAGTCTGCCACGCCGCAGCTGATGGTAACAGGCCGCGGCACGCCGGGAAAGAAATGGGTTTCCACCTGGCGGCGTAGCTTTTCCGCCACCCGTACGGCACTGTCTCCGGTCGTTTCCGGCACGACAATCGCAAACTCGTCGCCACCATAGCGGCAAACCATATCCATCTTGCGCAGCTGCTGCTTCAGGATGGTGGAAACCGAGCGCAGCATTTCGTCGCCCAGCAGATGCCCGAATTCGTCATTCATCTTCTTAAAGTGGTCGATATCCACCATAATTACGGACATACGGCCCTGGAAGCGGCTGGCGCGCTCCAACTCTTCCACAATACGCATTTCAAAGAATCGCCGGTTGTGGATTCCCGTAAGCCCATCCACATAGGCAAGCTGCTTCATGCGATCAAAGTTGTGCGCGTTCTGGATTGCCGCAGCGCAGATGTCCGCCACGGACTCCAGAGGCTGAACGTCATCATGATCGAACGCGTTTTTACGGGCGCTATCCAGCGCCAGTACGCCCAGCTTTTCACCAAAGATAACCAACGGCACGCACATTTCCGACTGCGTTTCCACAAAACCCGCTATGTAGCCATCCACGCTTTTAACGTCATTTTCAATCACGCTTCTTCCAGACGCCAGTGATCGTGCGGCCAGGCCACTGCCGGGCGACAAAATCTCTCCCATGGTGAGCTTTGCAGTAAGACGCCCTTCATGTGCACGCACTCGCAGGCTGTCGCCTTCAGCCAGCAGCACGGCGGCATGGTCAATGCCAAACAAATCCATCAGCAAGCGGCAAACCACGGTGAGCAGTTCATCCAGATCGAGCACGCGCGTGGTCTTTTTGGCTACGGCATTAATGGCCTCAAGTTGCTTGGTCCGGCGACGCTCCGCGGAGTACAGCCGCGCATTTTCCAGGGCCATGGAAGCCTGCGTGGAAAACAGCGTGAGCAGGTCAATCTTTTCCAGATCAAAGTAGTCAATCTGGTCACTTTGAAAATCCAGGACGCCGACCACATCATCGCGGACCATCAAGGGGATTGCGACCTCAGACTTTGTTTCATCCACCTTCCGAAGGTAGCGCGGATCTTTGCTCACATCGGGTGCGTAGACAGGGCGTTTAATCTCAGCCGCTGCCCAAGTCAGTCCTTTGCCTTTGGGAATCCGGTAGCCAACGTCAAGATTGCTGCGGCCAAGGTGGGCGCGGACCTGAAGCTCCTGCCCGGACTTGTCCATCAGCAGCACGGCCCCGTTCTGCAACTGGAAAAAGTCACGAATGATGGTAAGGATGCGGTTCAGCACCTCATCCAGATCAAAGGTAGACAGGATCGCCTGACTGGCGTCATACAAAATAGCTATCTTTTGCATCGACTCGAGCAAGACGAATCCTTCTCCAATGAATAAATTTTGGACCACGCAGCTCCCGGCGGGATGACTTTACCGTCTGCCGGAGGGGGATGTGAGCTCGTTCAGCCTGGTATTCAGGGTTAATTAATTTTATAGCGAAAACCGACCGAATGAAAGGTGATTTTAGTCACCTAGTGTAAGTCTTTGGTCACCAGGGACAATAGGCCATTTTTCAGGCTGAAAATGAGATTTATCGCAACAAGACGGGCTGAGAATTTGCAGGAATTTTACTTGCACATCTTTCAATATCAGGAGCTCTCTTTGCAGGTTTGGGCGAGCTGGGACTTCATAGCATTTTCCCAGCGACAGGCGAGATCGCTTTGGCCAATCGCAGCTAGCGTTTTAACAGATCAATTGGCTCGCGTACGTCCGTCACACGGAAATATTTTGCCAGCGACGGATGCTTCTTTGCCACTTCTTCATACATGGCATAGGCCACATTGCGGTAGGAAAAGTGTCCCGCCGCGCCGCTGCGCAACTCGGATATGTACAGCGCTTCAGCAAAATCCATCTTGAACAAAGTCCGTTTGCGGAACGCCATGGGCAGCAGATAAAACCCCGCGTGTGTTCCAGCCGCATTAACCTTGTCGCTGGCTTGGATTGTTTTCTGGATCGCCGCTTTGTAGCGTGCACCCAGCCCGGCGTCGTTGATGTCCGGGGGGATGTCATAACCGTGATGGCGCGTGAAGCCCTGCTCGATTTGCGTGCAGCGGCGGTGACGATGCATGTCGCGAAAGCCGCCGATATCCATGAGGATGTCAAACTTAAACTGCTGCACGGCATGGAAGCTGCGTAACAGTTCATCATGCCGCCCGCGATGCCGCATTCCCAAATCGATGATCTCGCTGCGCTGCCTGGCCGTAAGCGCCTGCACCCGCTCCGTAACCTGCCGATACCCGTGATGGCAAGATGAATACAGCAGCGTCGCAGCCATCTCCACTTCGAGTGGTCCATCCTCTACTAAATCGACCAGCGGAGCCGATTCAAGCGGCACGCCTTCCATCAATTCAGTGGCGGCATGTTCCAATTCGGTCCGCGTCTGGCTTTCATACTCGCTGGCGTTGGCATACTTCACCAGAGTGGGCGCTACGCGCGTTGGACGCAGAAGCTGTTGCTCGGCCTTCGCGCCCAAATCAGGATTCGCTGCCTTGATCTCTTCCACTAGCGCGCGCATGGATTCAGCCTGGACGTTATACGAAGGTTCGCGGGCCGCATCCTTCAGTAGCGCGCCCAGATGGCGAACCTCGGCATATGGGCTCGAAAGCAGCCGCGCGATCTGCGTCTCCAAGGTGCGCGCGTTGACGATCTGGCCCAGCGAGGTGTTTGTCGCCAGCGGCAGCAGGTAGCGTGAATTGTCAAAAGCCCGCGCGCGCAACGTACGCGTGTACTGATCTTCCGCCATTTCCTGCGGACGCGGAATCTTGCCGCTGTAATACTGCAGCATCTCCTGCGTAAACGCCTCATACTCGGCAAAGAGAAAATCGATGGTCGCGCAATATTCGGTGCGGGCCGCGGCATCTGCTCCGAAATCCGGAATAAAGTAGCCGCTCTTTTTGAAATTCTGATAGCGCGTGGAGCGCTCTTGCCCGTCCCAGCGTTGCTCATCTACGAGAACGATCGCCGCCAGGATGGAGAGCTTTTCAATGGCAAACGCCAAATGCGCCAGGTCGGCAATCGAGCGGTGGCCGTATTGGAAATAAAACGTGTTGAGAAACTGTTCGGCCTTCTGCTCGCTGATCTCCTTGAGCGATTCCTTCATCGACAGCGCCGACCGCGAATACTTGGCCATGGCATAGGCCTGGACTTCAGGCTCCACCCCGTACACGGCAAAGACATTGACTTGCGGGCCGGAACTGGCCCCGTTCTTTTCTGGCGTGAGCGGCTTGGTGGTGATGGGGTCGGGCATGGAAAGTTGATTTTAGTCCATTCCAACTCGAGCTGAGATTTCTTTGCGAGAAATTGTTTGCGGTTATCTGGAGTATTCTTACTTTCGACAGGAGAAATCGAGTTTGAGCAAGACAAAGTTTGTTGCATACGCGGCTCGCAGCTTCTGGGCATATGACGTCGCTCTGAATGTCTTTCTCAAGCACCTTATCGATGCGGCCAGGGCAAGCGACCAGGCGGACACACCATGGCTTTCTGGTGCCATCTCAGATTGGCGTGTGACCTGCGTCCCGGATTTTGGTCTCAAGCTCGACACGAATTGGACGGCAGCACAGCAACAAACATTTTGCATTCTAGCTGAACAGGCGTGCGCCACGCTCGCAGAACGAGAGTCAATATCTGCTGAGGAGATCGTCTCCTGGCGGATACTCGAAGACCTGCAGCTTTACACTCGTGGTGAAACGGAAGTGAGCACTGGACCGGTTATTGAACTTGGCCGCGCGATCATAGCCCTTGTGTCGGGACATTTGCCGGATGCACCAGAAGGCAAGATCTGGATCTATGGTGCGCCCGAGGGCCGGACAACCATCGGATGGCAGCGAGATCCTCTATGAATGGCCCTTCACCCGATAATTCAGTTCTACTACGCCGTCCGGAAACGCCTTGCTGGAGAGTAGCTTGAGGGGAATTGATCGGTGCCGGGGTTGGATCAGCGGAATGCCCTCTCCAATCAGGATCGGGATAACGTGGATCATGAACCCGTCAATTTCGCCTTCGTCCAGAAACGAGGCGATGAGTCCTCCACCACCCATCATCCATATATCTTTGCCGGGCTGCGCCCGCAGCCGTTGCGCGAAAGTTTTCACCGGTTCGTTCGTCCACTCAAATCCCGGCAGCAATGACTTCCGTGCACGGCGAGAAAAGAGGTAGTTCTTGGTCGCCAGCCCGAAGTCCGCGCCCTTCATGCCCATCTTGATTCCCTTGTCATATGTCTTGCGGCCCCACAGGATCGTGTCGATGGTCTTGAAGAATTCACCGATTCCATAGTCCCCTTTTGCCCCCGGGCGGTTGAGCCAGGCCACGTCACCGTCGGGCCGTGCGATGAAGCCATCTGTGCTGATCGCAACGGACACGACAATCTTCCTACGCCGCTTCATGGTTCTTTCCCTCACCCGAACGTCGCCTAATATACCTCTGTTGGAGCATTAAGTCTGGGTAAAGATTGACGGAGAAAAATCTTGGATTTCTGCCTCCTTATCCACAGCCGCTCGCCTTCTCCCTCCGCTTCAGAGGTGATAAAATCTTTAAAATCCACTCCTCGGAGTTCCGATGCAGGCTATCCTTGCGCTGGAAGATGGACGAGTCTTCAGCGGCATAGGTCACGGCGCGAAAGGCGAATGCTACGGGGAAGTTGTTTTCAATACTTCCATCACCGGTTACCAGGAAATCTTTACCGATCCTTCTTATGCGGGCCAGATTGTTGTCCTGACCAATCCCCAGATCGGCAATTACGGCACCAATCCAGACGACAACGAAGCCACGCATCCTTATATCGAAGGCCTGGTCGTCCGCGAATTTTCGCCTATCAGTTCCAACTGGCGCTCGCAGCAGGTGACCGACGAGTATCTGGAAAAATTCAAAATCCCTGTGATCGCCGATATTGACACGCGCGCTGTCGTCCGCCACCTGCGCACCAACGGCGTGATGCGCGGCGTGATTTCTTCGATTGAAACTGATGCGCAGAAACTCATCGCCAAAGCCAGGGCGCTTCCCAAGATGGATGGCACTGACTTGGCCAAGGTGGTGACCACTAAGCAGCGGTACCAGTGGGAAACTGGCACGCGCTCGCATGAGCCAACGGAAGTTGTGGGCGTAAAAGACCGCCCGCCGAGCAAGCATGTTGTCGCCTACGACTTTGGCATCAAGCAGAACATTCTCCGCATGCTGGTGGATCAGGGCTGCCGCGTGACCGTTGTCCCGGCTATGACCTCGGCGGAAGACGTGATGTCGCTTAATCCAGACGGCGTGTTTCTGTCGAACGGCCCCGGCGATCCCGAGCCATGCACCTACGCCGCTGACAACATTCGCCGACTCATGGGCAAAACGCCGATCTTCGGCATCTGCCTTGGCCATCAATTAGTCGGGTTGGCGCTGGGTGGCAAGACGTACAAACTCAAGTTCGGCCACCACGGCGGCAACCATCCGGTAAAGCAGTTGGAAACCGGCAAGATCGAGATCACCGCGCACAACCACAATTTCGCCGTTGATCCCGATTCGCTAAAGGATTCAGAGGTTCTGAAGACTCATATTGACCTGAACGACAATACTCTGGAAGGGCTGCGCCATCGGACACTGCCGCTGTTCACTGTGCAGTATCATCCGGAGGCCTCGCCGGGGCCGCATGACTCGCATTATCTGTTCAGGGATTTCATGGGGTTGATGGAGGAGTGGAAGGGAAAATGAGAATCCACCACGGAGGCACGGAGACACGGAGAAAGGCAAGAAGAGAAGTTTGCCGCAGATCAGCGCAGATGAGCGCTGATCCGAACGAGCTGACGAGAGTGAATTTTCTGATCAGCGTCGATCTGCGTTCATCAGCGGCTACATCTTTTTGCTTTTCTCCGCGCCTCCGTGACTCCGTGGTGGATTTAATTTAAAATGCCACGCCGTAATGACATCGCGAAGATCCTGATCATTGGCTCCGGACCAATCGTTATTGGCCAGTCGGCGGAGTTCGACTACTCCGGCACGCAGGCCTGCAAGGCGCTCAAGGCTGAAGGCTACGAGGTGGTGCTGGCCAATTCCAATCCGGCCACCATCATGACCGATCCGGAGATGGCGGACCGCACTTACATTGAGCCGCTGACGAAAACTTATCTCGAAGAAATCATCCGCCAGGAATCAGAAATGCTGCGCGGACAGCCGGGCAAGTTCGCATTGCTCCCCACCGTCGGCGGACAGACGGCGTTGAACCTTGCCGTGGAGCTAGCCGATTCCGGCATTCTTGAGAAATACAACGTCGAACTCATCGGCGCGCAGCTCAGGGCCATCAAGATGGCGGAAGACCGCCTGCTCTTTAAAGACGCCATGACGCGCATCGGGCTCGACGTGCCGAAATCCGCGCTGGTCAACAACCTGAAAGACGGCCTGGATTTCTCCGGCAAGATCGGCTTTCCGCTCATCATCCGGCCGTCATTCACGCTGGGCGGCAGCGGCGGCGGCATTGCCTATAACCGCGAAGAGCTTCTGGAAATCCTGGCGCGCGGTCTTGATCTTTCTCCGGTCCATGAAGTCCTGATTGAAGAATCCGTTCTGGGCTGGAAGGAATACGAGCTTGAGGTCATGCGCGACCTTGCCGACAATGTCATCATTGTCTGCTCCATTGAAAATTTCGATCCCATGGGCGTGCACACCGGGGACTCCATCACCGTGGCCCCGGCGCAGACGCTCACCGATCGCGAATATCAGGCCATGCGCGACGCTTCCATCAAAGTGATCCGCGAGATTGGCGTGGAGACCGGGGGCTCTAACATTCAATACGGTGTGAACCCGACGAACGGCCGCATGGTTGTAATTGAGATGAACCCGCGTGTCTCTCGCTCCTCGGCGCTGGCGTCAAAGGCCACCGGCTTCCCTATCGCTAAGATTGCCGCCAAACTGGCTGTCGGTTACACGCTGGACGAGATTCCCAACGACATCACAAAGATGACGCCCGCCTGCTTTGAGCCGACGATCGACTACGTTGTCGCAAAGATCCCCAAGTGGCAATTTGAAAAATTCCCCGGCGCCGATGAAGGCCTTGGCCCGCAGATGAAGTCCGTGGGCGAAGCCATGGCCATTGGGCGCACCTTCAAAGAAGCGCTGATGAAGGGCATACGGTCACTGGAGACGGGCAAAAAAGTTGGGGCGGAAAAAATCGAGCCGCGCATTCTTACGCAGCGACTGGTCACGCCGCATCCCGAGCGGTTGACGTACATTCGCTACGCGCTGCATCAGGGCATGACGGTAAAAGAGCTGCACAAGATGACCAGCATTGACCCCTGGTTTCTTTATCAGCTCAAGGAAATTGCGGCCATGGAGACGGAACTGGTCAAACTATCGGCCGATTCGTTGACCAAAGAAATAATGGACAAAGCCGACCGACTGGGCATTGAAATCACCCCCACAGAAGCCAGCGAACTGAACCAGTCGCCACAACTGACAAAAGAAAAGTTGCGCCAGGCCAAACGTTTGGGGATCTCCGACGAGCGGCTTGCGCTCTCCATCAAGACCGGTGTGCAGACGGTGCGCCGTATGCGCGAAACGCTGGGCATCTTGCCTGTGTATAAACTCGTGGATACATGCGCCGCGGAATTTGAAAGCTACACGCCCTATCTTTATTCCACGTACGAAGAAGAAGACGAAGCGCCACCGACAGAAAAGAAGAAGATCCTGATCCTGGGCAGCGGGCCGAATCGAATCGGCCAGGGCATTGAGTTTGATTACTGCTGCTGCCACGCCGCCTTTGCCCTGCACGACGATGGTTATGAAACCATCATGGTCAACTGCAATCCTGAAACGGTTTCAACCGATTATGACACCAGTGACCGCCTTTACTTTGAGCCGCTCACCTTTGAAGACGTGCTTGCGGTTTACCAGCATGAGACAAAGGGCGGCGCGCCTGTTGGCGTAATCGTGCAGTTCGGCGGACAGACGCCTCTTAACCTGGCTCTACCGCTTCGCGGGGCCGGCGTCACAATCATTGGCACTTCGCCGGAATCAATTGATCTGGCAGAAGATCGCAAACGTTTTGGCAAGCTGCTGGAAGAACTTGATATCCCCCAGCCTCCCGGAGCGATAGCCACCAGCGTGGAAGAAGCCGTCGCCGGCGCGCGCAAAGCCGGATATCCGGTGCTGGTGCGGCCTTCCTACGTCCTTGGCGGACGCGCCATGGTAATTGCCTATGACGATGACAGCGTTGTTCGCTACATGAAAGAAGCGGTCGAGTATTCGCAGCAGCGCCCGGTGCTGGTGGATCATTTTCTAGAAGACGCGGTTGAAGTTGACGTGGACGCGCTTTCTGACGGTGAAGACGTCGTGATCGGCGGCATCATGCAGCACATTGAAGAAGCCGGCATCCACTCCGGCGATTCTTCCTGCGTGCTGCCTTCCGTGGGCCTGCGCAAACCTGTGCTGGACACGATTCGCCAATACACTTTCAAGCTAGCGCGCGCGTTGAAAGTCGTTGGGCTTATGAACGTCCAATTCGCGGTCCAGAACGAAAAAGTTTTTGTCATAGAAGTAAACCCGCGCGCATCACGCACTGTGCCGTATGTGTCCAAAGCGACTGGCGTGCCGCTGGCCAAAATCGCTGCCCGCCTCATGACTGGCCGCAAGCTGCGCGAGTTCCTGCCCACAAACGTTGAAAAGGAAATCGACCTTGCCACTGGAGCCGGATACTTCGTTAAATCCCCGGTCTTCCCGTGGAACAAATTTCCCGGCGTGGACACAGTCCTTGGGCCGGAAATGAAATCCACCGGCGAAGTAATGGGCTCAGCCGACACATTCGGCGAGGCCTTTGCCAAGGCGCAGCTTTCTGCCGGACAGGCACTGCCCACGCAGGGGACAGTCTTCATCAGCGTGATTGACCGCTACAAGCAGGAATCCATTGAACTGGCGCGGCGCTTTGTCGAGATGGGCTTCAGCCTGGTCGCCACGCACGGCACCGCAGACCGACTGGAGCGGGCAGGGCTGAACGTTGACCGCGTCTACAAAGTAAAAGAAGGCCGTCCTAATGTGGTGGACCTGATCAAGGGCGATCGCGTTCAACTCGTCGTGAATACGCCGCACGGCGCTGAACCATGGTTCGATGAAAAAGCCATTCGCCGCGCCGCTGTCACGAATCGCATTCCCACCATTACCACCATGGCAGCCGCCTGGGCCGCGGCGGAAGGCATTGCCGCGCTGCAACGCAATGAAGTGAACGTGCGCTCACTGCAGCAATGGCACGGAGACAAAAGCTCGCAACAATCGGCCATCACCACAAAATAGGCCTGGCTCGCTGGTTATCAAGGTCCTCGCTCTTTAACAATTCCTTAGCAAGATTCGTATTGCGATGGTCAAAGGCTTGAGACTTGATGAGCTGGTAAAAAATATCTGCCCGGTCGCAAAAAACCGGGCAGATCACTTTTAGGCCGATCTAATTCCCTGTTGGACTGGCGTTCCGGCCTTAGAAGCCCAGACCGAAATGAGTAGCAAACGTCACAGAGTTGGTGGCCGGCCCGCCCGAGGGACGATTGAATTTCACAGGCAGATCAGCTTCAACAAAGTAGGACTTGAAAAAGCCTTTGTCATTTTTGAATTTCCAGCTTTTGTTGAGCAGCGGGATAAATCCAAATTGTGAGGAGTTCACGTCAAAAGCAACCCGCCCTCCTGCAGCCCATCCATGGGAGATACTCCAGACCAGTCCTGGATCCACGGTGAGGGTAACGGCGCGAGGGTCGTCAGAAATACTGGGCACCATCTCCAGATCAAGAGTCATGCGTCCTGGGCCGTGGAAGGAAACTCCCAAAGGGAATCCAATCTGAAAGTTATCTCCGATGGTGGTGGTCTCTCCTCCACCATGAGTGACCCATGGGATAACAAATCCCACGTGGCCGCCTACCGTGATCTGCGCCTGGGCAGCTGGCGCCGCCAGGCAGATGACAAATGCTGCCGCTGTAACACTTACAAAACGCCGAAATAGATTTCCGAGCATTCTCTCTCTTACCTTTCTATTGATTTGGTTTTGGTTTTTTTTGAAAAAGAGGAGGCCCGCGCTGGGGCGCCGCAGTACAGAGTAGCGGCGGAGAGCGGAGTGTGAAGCGGTTACCCTGAAGACAAACTAGGGGACTTCAGCCCACAGGCAGCTTATCGTAGAGGCGCGATTTACTGCAAACGGAAGCTTGGTGCATAGTTCCATATTAGGAATTTCCGTTGCCATTGCCCCTATGGGCTTTTTCCATGCCCTTTGTAGCCAGGGCTGAAATGCAGCTAACTCCGCACGGCAAAGGCATCTTCTCCGGCTGCAGGATGCTGAAAATGATTTCAAGACTATCCAAGAACGGTTTTCCAAAGTAATGAGCTATTCCTATTTCGGCAATGGCAAAAAAGAAGGGCATGGTGTAGAAACGACAGTCGCGGTAATCAAGGTTCTTGAATCCAGTATTTACTTCATTTCAGGGAGATTGTTCTTATGCAGCGTCGCATGCTTGGCTTGTGTGTTCTGATGATTATTTGCGCGGTATTGGCTTTGCCGCAGGAAAGACCTCTTCGGCCCGTCCATACGTTTTCCATCGTGGCATTTGATCCTGCCACTGGCGAGATGGGCGTCGCGGTGCAGTCGCACTGGTTTGCCGTGGGCGGAGAAGTTCCGTGGGCGGAAGCAGGCGTAGGCGCGGTGGCAACACAGTCTTTCATTGATCCCAGCTATGGGCCGCTTGGTTTGAACCTGATGCGCGCGGGCAAGAGTGCGCCGGATGCGCTGCACGGATTGTTGATCGCCGACGACGCTTGCAATGTCCGCCAGGTTGCGATGGTTGATACACAAGGCCGCGTGGCGACTTTCACCGGCGCGAAAGACATACAGCCTGCGGGCGGAATTGCCGGCGCTTCAGCTTCAACGGGAGGCCCTGTCGCAATCCAGTGCGGCGGACAGCCCGGCGGATACATACAGACGGGCAAGAACTATGCCGTCCAGGCCAACCTAATGAGCAATGACCGTATCTGGCCCGCGATGTCAAAGGCTTATGAATCTACCAAGGGTGACCTGGCAGAACGCATGCTAGCCGCTCTGGATGCGGCTCAAGCCGCTGGAGGCGACGTGCGAGGAAGACAATCAGCAGCCATTGTGATTGTGCCCGCTAAAAGCACCGGCAAGCCGTGGCAGGATTACGTTTTCAATCTGCGCGTGGATGACAGTCCTGAACCGTTGAAAGAACTTCGTCGGCTAGTAACTTTACAGCGCGCTTATAACCATATGAACGCCGGCGACAAAGCCGTGGAACTACACGATAACGCCGGCGCTCTGCGAGAATACGGCGCCGCCGAGCAGCTAGTCCCGGATAGCGCCGAGATGATCTATTGGCATGCCGTGGCGCTGGCCAACATGGGCCGCGTGGATGAAAGCCTGCCGCTCTTCAAGAAGGTTTTTGCCATGGACCACAACTGGCTTGACCTGACGCCTCGGCTGCCCAAAGCGGGTCTGCTGCCGGATAATCCGCAATTGATCCAGAAAATTGTGGCGGAGGGAAAGTAACGATCCCAGCCAACATATTTGGGTCTTTTGCAGGTCGGCTTAAACCGCCGCCAAGCTGAGTTCCAGAATGGGTCTTACGCCCTTTTGTGGAAAAGCATGTTTTTTCTATAGCGAAACTATTGGGGTGGATAGATTTAATAGTTTGTTTTGAAAGTAGTGCAATAGTTTGCGGCAGGACTATGTAAGTTTTTCGCGTGACATATCTTCCCAAAACGTTTCATGAAACTCATAGATTAAAAAAAAATTAAAAAGGCTAACTGGACTAGTCGGCGCTTGACACTGAGACACAGTGGGCGGAGAATCTTTAACACTTAAGATGCGGCTCTCGCATAAGCGCCCAGGTTTCGCTTTGGAACGTGATGAGCCCTGAAAGATTTGTTTTGCCGGAGAACACATGCAAAAGCTAGATCCCAGTGCGGTGGCAGATGCCCGTAATTCGGGTGGCCGCGCGGTGCGCCACGAACTGAATATTCCCCTGCGCTACCGGCTGGAAGGCCAGGAAGACTGGGCCACGGGCGAAGCCATCAACATGAGCGAATCCGGACTACTGTTCACTTCAGACCAACTTCTTGAAGTTGACACCAAGGTGCAAATCACCTTTCAAAGCATCGATACGCCACAGGTAAAGTCGAGCACGAGACTGGCCCGTGTGGTGCGCCGCACGCTGAGCAATTGGCCGGAAACGCGCGTGAAATTCGGCGCACGATTCTGTTCCTGATCGCCTAAGCCCCGGTTACATTTCAAAGCAAATTGCATCCTTATTTTACGCACAATTCCAACGTCACTTGAGAGTTCGGCGTGGCCCCCATTGTGCGCGCGTCCCGATCACTGCCCGTTCATCGATTGGGTCAGTGTACGAAAAACCTCACTTTGCCAGGGCGGCAGGTATCATCTAAGGTACTGAGACAGCGGGCCGCCATGCAGGTACCTTTAAGTTTGAAGGGACCGGAGGCGGGGCGCGAATCCAGAATCTCAGTTGGCCACCGTTCGGTTGCGATGGTAAAACAGAAACATGAGTTCACAAGACGACCCCAAGGCAAAAGCGCGGTTCGAAAATTTTGGCCGCAAGCTGGACGCCGAATTTGGCGGCGCGGCGGAGAAGCTGGAACGGGAAAAAGAGAAAGTCATCACGTACCTGAACAACGAAGTGGTGCCAGCGATCCGCACGCATTCGACCAAAGCATTGCGCGCGGCCGCGGAACAACTCAGCAAGCTGGCCGAATACATGGACAAAAACCGCTCGTCCAGCTAGCGGCATTATTTCTTCTGCTGGCGATTTTGGCAGGCTGCGCGGCGCACCATGAGCCGCCACCGGCGATGCCTGCGCCTCCACCACC
This sequence comes from Terriglobia bacterium, assembly GCA_020072645.1. Classification (NCBI taxonomy): domain Bacteria; kingdom Pseudomonadati; phylum Acidobacteriota; class Terriglobia; species Terriglobia bacterium. The sequence continues at coordinate 7,484 of JAIQGK010000001.1, read as the reverse complement.
TCCATCGGCTTCAATTCCGTCGCGGCTGCCTACCCCCACGCCCACGCCGGTTCCTGCGCATCCCGCAGCGCCGGCTCCCAAGATCCGCGGCGAAATTACTGTGCCCAAAGACGCCAAGGTCCTTTATACGGAAGTGGGATATGCCAGTTGGTACGGGCCGGGATTTCAAAAACGCAATGCTGCCAACGGCCAACCGTATGACATGAACGCCATGACGGCTGCGCACCGCACGCTGCCGCTGAATACCATTGCTCGCGTCACGGACGTGAAAACCGGCGACTCTGTCCTGGTGCGCATCACTGATCGCGGCCCATTTGTCGGAGACCGCATCATTGATCTTTCCCGCGCAGCGGCGCACCAGCTCAGCGTTTTCCAGAAAGGCGTTTCCCTGGTGCGAATTGAAGTGCTGGAAACTCCCGCCCCAATCAAAGAAGGCGGCCGCTGGTGCGTCCAGATTGGCGCGTTTGCCGATGCGAGCGATGCCTCACACCTGAAGGAAAAACTTGCTCGCCGCTACCACACGGCCAAGGTGCTGCAATTCAGCAGCCCTGTGGGCGGTGACTGGCTGCGCATCCGCGTGGCCGACGACGATAAAAAGCGCGCCCAGGAAGTGATGCGTGAAACCCATACCGACGCGGGCGTTTATCTGGTAAGGCTGGATTGATCCCTAGCAATTAGCAATTGGCAAATAGCAGTTAGCACAACCAAGGCAGAGCGTGGCATTTTCAAAAATGCTCGCGGGCGCCTTCAGCTGCGTTTCTTGCTAATGGCTAATTGCCAACTGCTTTACCATTGCTGCGCATGCTCTGATAACATTTTTCCCATGACTGACTGCCTCTTCTGCAAGATCATCGCCGGTTCCATACCGTCGAAGAAAGTTTACGAAGACGAGAAGGTCTTCGCCTTTGAAGACATCAAACCCGGCGCGCCGACGCACGTCCTTATTGTCCCCAAGAAACACATTGCCGGTGTCGATCACCTGACCGAGGCGGATACAGAGATTGTCGGCTATTGCCAGCTTGTGGCGGCAAAGATCGCCCGCGAGCGCAAGCTGGAGAATGGGTTTCGCACGGTATACAACGTGGGACCGGACGCGGGGCAGACTGTTTTCCATCTGCACCTGCATCTGCTGGGCGGAAGGCAGATGCATTGGCCGCCGGGATAAAGCAATTGGCTACTGGCACAGCTAAAGCAAGGGCCGGCATTAATTGAATGGGAAGAAGTGCTCGCCGCGGTCGGCTTTAGCCGGGCTAATTGCTAAGTGCTAATTGCTAGCGGCTTTCATCACGCTGCCCCAATCATCCGCGAAGCACTCGGGAATGACCGCTGCCACACTGACGTCAGCAGCGCAAATTGCGGTAAGAGCTGGGCAAAGCCATCCACCATCTCTTCAATTTCACGCCATTGCGGCGCGCTAAGATCTTTCAGAATTGCGCGGTGGTCTCTCACCGGCAGTCCCGACAGCAGAGCGCGAGCGCGGCGGTTCAGTTCTTCGCGTGCGGTAATGAATGAGGGTTCGGCCAGCAGGCGTTTGCCGTCGAGCCACGCCGAAGCAAGATAGCTCGGAAACGGCGAAAGCGCGCGGTACACGCTCAGAACGGTCTTAGCGCCGGTGGTCTTCTTAATGTCGGAATAAATCAGCCAGACCCGAAGGCCGGCTTCGCGCTCATTGGGCACGTGCACGCGCACCATCTGGGCCAGGGCCGAGACCTGCTTTAATTTAGTCACTCTTCCCTTTTGTCCACCGGAATAGCCGCGCTGCATCAGCCGGGAAAAAAGCGACATCTGCGCCGTTGCGCGGGCAAAGAGGCCAATCATGCCGCCAATGAGGCGAATATCGGCATTGGAGAATTTGTCGGCGGAAAGAACCCCAGGCTGGTCAGAAAACGTCCAGCCGCCGCTGATGGCCGCCGAGTGCGCAATTTCCTGGTAGGCGCGAGCAGCGGTCTCAAATTCGCGGGAGCACACCACGCTTTCCAGGTCTTTCCAGACCACCTTCAGATATTGCGGGATTCCCGCGGAAAGCTTGAAGACGGTTGGAACAAATGGAAGGTCGAATCCCGAGCGGATGCTTGCATACATCCGGCGTATTTCGGGCGTGACTTCATGTTCTTCATACGCGCGATTGAGAGCCATGGTTGTGCCTTTATGGGAGATTGGACGTTCTCGACAGCTACTCAGTTGCTAGGAAATAGAAATTAATCGCCGTGGCGCGCAAGAATGGGACAGGAGGTGCTGGGAAGGGCGCGAACCAGCACCACTTTCGACACGAAGCGCCCTGTGATCCATTTTGGGACACTACCGATGTTTGAGCGCCGTTGTGTTCACAGCCCGCTATTCCCATAGACATTCGAGTGGTCTATAATTCCTGCTCACCAAGACGTTCGAGTGGAGTCGAATAAGACGGCAAAAAGGAAAAGCATGGCCAAAAACAAGACAGCGTCGAGCCAGGAAATGTTGCAAGGGACGCTCGATATGCTCATCCTGCAAACGCTGATCATGGGGCCGGCGCACGGGCATAGCATCGCGCGCATAATCGAGCAAACGTCGGAAGACGTGTTGCAAGTGGAACAAGGGTCGCTCTACCCTGGATTGCATCGTCTGGCAGACCGCGGCTGGGTCAACTCATACTGGGGCGCGAGCGAAAACAATCGCAAAGCCAAGTATTACAAACTGACGGCAAAAGGACGCAAGCAATTGCTGGCTGAAACCAGCCGCTGGCGGCAGATGGTGGAAGCTATTGGCCGGGTGCTGGCCCGGGGTCCGATCGACTGAGCCAGGGCATAAATGCCTGCTCCACCCCGCGGTCGGATACAGCGACTATGGAACTGCTACGCGCGGTTGAAATTATCGTCTGTATCGTCGTCCGCGCCGTGGCGGCGGAGAATGCTTACCAGGTTTTGCGAAAACGCCGAGCGCGGCATGACCACATCGCAGCCGGCTTCCGCGGCCTTGACCTTGAGATCGCCCTGAACGTGGGAAACAAAGCCCACAATCGACGTGGCTTTTTTGTACTTGGAGCGCATCTTGGTGATGACCGGAAGCGGCTTGATGCCATTGCTGTTGAGGTCAACAATAATCAGCGACGGTTTCTCTTCCGAACCCTCAGTCTTTTCCGCGATCTCTTTGTCGGTCTTGACGAACTCGACCTTCACGTTGAGCTTGCGCGAAACTTCCTGGATCTTGGCCACAAAGAAAAGATCGTCGACAAAGGCAAAAATCTTTGTTGGAGCGTCCACGCGCTGAGTGAGCGGCTCCATGTTGGGAGAAGCCTGCGCCCCATTGTGGAACCGCGCTCCCTGCATGCTGTTGCCGTTTCCCTGATTGCGATAGCTGTGGTCCATTGGCCCCACAAAGCCCGACCCGCCGCGACGCTGTCCACCGCCACGATTGTTGCGGTTCTGGCGGTTCTGCCCGCCGCCCTGACGTCCCTGGTGGCCGGACCCATTTTGGCTATTCTGGTTGTTCTGGCCCTGATTTTGCGAGCCAAAGTTCCGTCTCCGCCGCCGCGACTTGCGATTGCGCGGGTTCTGCGGATTCTGCGGTTGGTTCAATCCTTCATTCATTCGTATACCTGTGAGCTTTGATCTATCTGCCGGACTTCCAAAAATGTGGTGACCCGCCGTGAGTGAAATCCTCAGGGTCTGGCTGGAAATCAGTCGGCTAAGTTTCGGAAAATCTTCGTTATATCTGCGCTATTCTTAAAATCACTTTGCGCGAATCGTCGCACCGGAACGGGCGGCTACTGAAGACTCCGTGATGTTACCACGAACGTGCCCTGAAGCAAGCAAAAACTTGTAAATTTCCACCCCGGGAATTCCACAACAGCACTTCATTACCTCTGGCATTCTGGAGTGGTGGGCGCTATAGGATTCGAACCTATGACTTCCACCGTGTGAAGATGGCACTCTACCGCTGAGTTAAGCGCCCGATCCGCTGGGATGTTGCTGCCGTCGGGGGTGAAGCCATTCTAACAGAAGGCTTTTGCCGCTGTCTTGCACCGGCGGCGTCTTGCAAGGTGACATGGCGGTGTGTACCATGTGAGCAAGCCCCTGGAATGCAGGAGAGAACGAATTTGACGCGGCGAACAGGCGAACAGCAGTTACGCGGAGAGAGCTGCGCCATTTGTGAATCCCGCCACCAGCAGGCCACGGTGGAAATCTTTCAATTTTCCGACGAGGTTGATACCTATATCTTTCAAATCGATACGGCCAAGAAAATAGTGGCCGATGGAAGGGCAGCGCAGCCGGTATCACGAGAGATGCTCCGCGCTTTTGCCGGGATGAATGAATACGATCTCAATCATATGCTGCATGTCGATCTCTTTCGCCCGGGAATTTTCACCCGGCGTTTTGGCGCTCCCATCCTGCTGGACGGGACCCATCGCGCGATCCGCTGCTTTGCCAAACAACGGCAATTTTATGCCTACGAACTGAGCTATGAAGAGTCTATGGAATGCCTGTGGCAGCAACGCATCTCCACCAAAGATGCCGCCGCGATTGTTCGCAAGCTGCGCCAGGTGCGGCATATTTTTCCCTCTTCCGGCCCCGTGGATACACCGCTCGAATGCGCGCCTGAAGTAGTGCGCGAAGTGGAAGAGATGCTTACCGCGGAAGAACGCCGGCACTTTATTCTGCGCGTCGTGCCGGAACCGGAGTAGGATTTGCCCCCGGAGGGGGCGGAATTATTGAGCCCACCGCGTCAGCGGTGGGTGGGCTTGTGGACCCAATCAAAGCCCCGGAGGGGCGACACATCCGCGGTGAAAAGGAGCATCATGTCTCATTCATTCGTCAAGCGGGTTGGAATTTGATCCGAAATATGCCTTTGGATAAATCTTTGTGTCGCCCCTCCTCCACCCCAGCGCGCGCAAAACCGGCACGCTCTGGGGACCCCGGCTCCGGGGCTCTGTCATTTTGCACGCTTACCCAGGCCTTACGGCCTGGGCTCAATAATTTCTCGCCTGCGGCGCTTGGATTGCGAAAGCCTATGATTGAAGCGGGGTTGAGGAATTGCTCCTTTGCGTGCTCCGCTCGGGATGGCGTCTGGGCGGGGAGGAGGCTTCGTGGTTCAACCTGCAACACGAGAACCTATAGGACGAGATCTACAGGACCTCGGCAAGGTCGTGATAGCAATCCTCGCCGTAAGCCCGGCTCAGGTACTCCGCCGCGATCCTGATTTCCTGGTAGGCAAACAGCAGGTCATAAGAGTCATCCGCATGGCGCAGATGGGAGAGCATGGGCGCGGGACGCGCCGGGAAGAACTTCATTTCGATAAACCACAGATGCAGTTGCAACTGGACGGCGCGCGCCGCGTAGCGGAACTCGCGGCAACTCTTGATCAGCTCCAGGCTTTGTGAACGTATGCCGTCTTCATCAGCGTAGCGGCGGCGGTTGAAGCCGTACTCGCCCCACTCCTGGAGGATGTCAGCGTTGTGGCGCATCCGGCGCGTGTATTCCTGTAACAGGCGCAGCCGGACCAGTTGTTCTTTGCGAAATTCCCCGGGAGTAAGGTCATAGCGCAGCCGCTCTTCCGTGAAATTGTCCACCAGGTAGGTCAACTCGGCGAGATCGACGCGCAGCATAAAGGGCACTACGTCATCTTCAGTGCGGTTGCGGAAACGGTAGATGTAACGCCATGCCAGACGGACAAGAAAAAATAGGAGCAGAAATGCCGCTATGTATCCACCTGTCATCTAGCTCTTTCCTCTAAGCTTTCCCAGGATCTTGCTGTACTGCCGCATTTCTTCCAGCAGTTGATCCGGCGTGATCTTCAATCGCCACTGCGGCTCCGGCTCAGGCGGCCGGAGAAAGGTCTTCAGCCACAAGATCACGGCCAATATGTATGCCACAGCGGGAGCGTAGCTTGATACAGGATTCAATTTTGTTCCAAATTCCGAACGCGCCCAGGTGGCAGCAAACATCACGGTAGCAATTGCAGCAAAGCCCATGACGATACCGAAGGGATATTCACGCCAGCCAATGCCATTGAACCAGACCAGCACGAAGAACAGGACGAAGAGAAAAGCCTGAACAAGATTAACAGCCATGCCCAAAGAGATGATGAGGCTTATCTCTTGATTCGCCTGCGCTGGTGGACTGCCGAAGCGATAGATTACAGCCAGCGCGGAAATAGCGATTACAACTGCCGGGAAGAACAGCCAGAACCAGCGCTTTTCATAAAATGCCGCAAAGACTTTGCGGAAAACCTCGTGCAGGGCAAGGAGCGCTAAGAAAACGTAAATGGCCTCCGTACTCCAATAAACCTGAAAAAATAATTTGTAATCGCTGCTGACGCATAATCGCAGAATCGGAAAACCTATCGAAGAGCTGACATACAGGAAGAAGAATGGAAATGCGCGGTTGATCTTACGCCGGACCAAAATAGCTACCAACAATGCGCCCACAAGTGGGCCGACGAGGCTCAGCAGTATGTCACTTTCACGCATATCTGTGAGTGGCCAGCTTAAACCAGCCACTCACAAGAGGGCAAAGCTACTGTATTGCGCAAGGTTTTGGATAACACATAGGGGCTGGTACGGTATCGGCCAGGATCGGAGTCGCGCCTGATGCGAGCAGCAAAAACGTAACCAAAATAATTCTGACAATCGTCTTCTTCATGTTTTTCTCCTGTGGTTGAGTGGATTCGACTTTCAGGGCAAAGCATAGCCGCTGACCGGCCTACGGGAGAGTAAAAATGTGTGTTTTCCAATCTTTCGAAAGTGAGCCAAGTCCTTGTGGCTGATTGGCTTACGGACATGCTGGTGTGTCAACTCGTGCTGCAGCGGAGCAGGTCCCTCGGGTCTCACGGAAACCGCGTGGAAGTGGATGAAGCAATGCAGTTCGACCTCTCGGGATGGCGCGTCGTTGAAAAAGCGGGAAGAAAGTCCCAGAGATGTTCGCCAAGGATACAGCAAGCGAGGAACCGCTCTAGCACACAAGCGGTTTTTATCTTGACAATAGGGGCGAACAAATGGTAAATTTGATTATTTTCCTCCCAGCGAGGAAAAGCAGTTTGTGGACGGTCTTTGACAATTTAGCTGCTAGTGTGGTGTCTCACAAAATACCTTTACAAAGAGTGGGCCCGATACTTGCCCTGCCCAAAAGATTATTCCGCGCAGCCGAGGGCGGCTGCGGTCCACAATGATTTGTTTATTGCATGCATTGTCGAGTTATTCAGAGACACCGCGCTAGCTCCTAGCCAAACCGGATGTTCCGGGACATCAGGTGATTGGAAGCCGAAACCCCACCGCGGAGAGCGGCGGTGCCACATGGGTATCGCCGGGGATGATCCGCTAAGCCCTTTGGAATCCTAGTTAGGTACCGAGGGAGGGGGTAGGGGAACATCTGGTACAGACCGGGCACATCCCTGACAGAACAGACCGGGCACATATCTGACACTGCAACCAAGAAGCAGGCGCGAGTAAAAAGGAGCGCATGCCATGGAGAAAGAGCAGTGTTATGGAAGAGAAGCTGCGGTTCATTTTG